>NZ_CAZEFZ010000029.1:0-29660 GCF_964511145.1 Tenacibaculum amylolyticum | reverse complement strand
CAAAAGTTTCTAATTACAGGTGTTAAGTCAGTTTTTTATGAGTCACAATGTTGTGAAACTTAACAAATAACGACATAAGTGTACTATTAATAATTTCTGACTTGATTGCAGTAATAGTTGTATCGTGTGTGCTTTTTAGTAAAGATAAAAATGGAAGTAAATTAGAAAGATGTTTTTTAGGAATAAGAATAGTTTGCGTGTTAAAAATATGTAGAAAATGAAATAAGTTTTTTTCACTAATATTTTTTGTAATAAAACCTTCTTCAAAAGAAATTACATAACCTTTTACTGTAGGTGTTTTATGAAACGCATGTACTTGATCTTTTGATAATGGAATTATGGTACCTGTTTTTAATGGTATTTCTTTAAAATCTATAAAATGTGTGCTTTCTCCTTCTAATATAACAAGTAAAGCATGAAAAGCTATTCGATGTGGAATAGACAAATCATAACCACTCATATTGCATCTTTTATAAAGTTCTTCTAGAGAAATAAACTCAAAAGGAATAGGTTGGTTTACAAATCTAGAAAATACAATATTTTCTATGTGTTGTTTCATAGAAAGACTTAAATAAAATTAATGCATAAAAAAGCGACCCTAAGGTCGCTTTTCTTTATTTCTTAACTAACTCGTAGTTTTTATTCATTTTTAATTCGCTAAGAACATTTAAAGCTTCATTTAAGTAAATGTCTTTTTTCAGATTCTTATGCCAAGCTTCTCGTTTATCTTTTAAAACAGTATCATTTTTGAATAAAGGCTTTTCATATGTAGGTGATTCAAAAGATAATTTAGAGTCAAATTTAAAGATGTCTTTAAACTTTTTAGCTTCATCCTGACGAACTTTAGAGGCTTTTTTGTAATCTTTATAGTTTAATGAGTAAGTATTATCATCTTGATTTTTCTTTAACCATTTAGCATACTCATTTATAGAAACAAACTTAGGATTCACATTAATTCGTTGCTTACTATTACTAATTACTTGATTAAAATTAGTATAAGAATTTACTTTGTTATAGTTCGCTTTTTTAACGCTATCCCAAGGTAAAGCGCCATCTAAATCACGCTCTCCAAATTCCATATAACTATAACGATCTGGCATTGCAATATCAGAATATACTCCTTCTATTTGCGTAGAACCTCCATTAATTCTATAAAACTTTTGGATTGTCATTTTTAAAGCTCCTAAATCATCTGGATATTTACTTACATAGTAGTTTAAAGGTAATACGTTTTGTACTGTACCTTTTCCGTAAGTTTGTTTTCCTCCAATAACTACAGCACGTCCGTAATCTTGCATAGCTGCAGCAAAAATTTCAGAAGCTGAAGCCGACATTTCATTTACCATTACTACTAAAGGACCAGACCAGTGAATTTTAGAATCTGTGTCATTTTTAATAATAGCTGGTTCTCCTCTATATTTTACTTGTACAATAGGTCCTTCATCAATAAATAAACCTCCTATATCAATTACAGTTTTTAAAGAACCACCACCGTTATTACGTAAGTCTACAATTAAACCTTCTACACCTTCTTTCTTTAATCTTTCAATTTCTTGTTTCATATCACTAGCAGCATTACGCTTCTTAGTGTCTTTAAAATCTATATAGAATTTTGGAAGATTGATAACGCCGTACTTTTTTCCATCTTTTTCTACAATACTAGACTTTACAAAAGTTTCCTCTAACTCAACAATATCTCTAACAATTGGAATTACTTTGGTAGAACCGTCTATTTTTTTCTTTACTGTTAAACGTACTTCTGTACCTTTTTTTCCTTTGATAAATGTAATTGCATCATCTAAACGCATTCCTACAATATCTAAAGGTTCACCATCACCTTGTGCAACTCCTAAAATAATATCACCAGGCTCTAAGTCTCCTTGTTTCCATGCAGGACCTCCAGAAATTAACTCTACAATCTTAGTATAAATTCCTTCTTTTTGAAGACGTGCACCAATTCCTTCTAATTTTCCAGACATGTCTTGGTCAAATCTAGATTTTGTACGAGGAGACATGTAAGTTGTATGTGGATCGAATCCACTTACAACACTATTTAAAAAAGTAGAATACCAGTCAGAGTTTTGTAATTCTTCAATTCGGATATATAGATCCTCCATATTTTTCAAAACTTCTGCACGTGCTTCCTTTTCAAGCTCTTTGAAAGATTTTTTTACTGTTTTTTTATCCTTCTTGTACTTTTCTTCTTGTTGCTGCTCAGCATCTTGAACTCTACTTAAAATCTGTAGTTTTAATTGCTTACGCCAGTGGTTTAGCAATTCATTCTCGTTTTGAGCAAAAGGAACCTTTTCATAATCAATATCAATTTCTTCTTTTTTATTATAATTAAAAGGTTGCTCTAATAAAGCAGCATATGTTTGCTTAGCCTTTTTAATTTTTTCTAAAAAACGGCCATATACTAATTTGTAAAAATCTAAATTAGCATCTTTTAATTGATTGTCTATTTGATATTTATATTTAGAAAACTCTTTTAAATCTTCTTGAGTGAAGTAACGTTTACTTGGATCTAAACTATTTATAAACTCATTGTATACGTGTTCAGAGAATGTATCATTTAAGTCTTTTTGAACATAATGACCTCTGGTTAAAATGTTTTTAAGTACATATAAAATTAATTGATCTTTTTCTGGGTCTTTTTTTGTAGGTACATCAGCTGCTTGAATTGAGCTACTGATGAAAAAAAATGTTAGTATTGGGATTATTAATTTCATCTTCATAAATCTTCTATCTTTTAAAATGAATAAAATTAGTACATGTTTATTGCTAAGCTACTAAAATAATGCCAATTTTACTAGCTCTTTTTCTTTTTGTAAATTCCTCTAAAGGCTTCTCTTAATATTTTGTTTTTTGGACTTACAAAATCCCATATTTGGGTAACTGTGCCATCGGCATTATGTATCCAAGTAATTCGGTTGTAATAATCTCCTTTAGATGATGTAACTAAATCGCTACTTAAAATCATTTTATTACCTTCAAATTTACCTTTTGTTGCTAGCACATATCCTTTATTATCAATCCATAATTGATGCCATTTTTTATCGGTATTATCATAATAACTATAACTCGTTCCTAATGAAGCATTGTTTTGCGATGTCCAGTTTTCTTGAATAGCACAAGCATTAGGCATTGCTAGAATAGTATTAGTACCGATTAACTTATTGTTTACGTCGTAAACATTCCAATCACCAACCCAAAAATCAAACTGTTGATATTCTGGAGAAGTACAGGCAGATCCATTTGCGTTTTGAGCACCTATCGCAACATAAAAGAAGGACATAAAAAGTAGTGCTGCTACTGTTATTACTCTTACCATAACTCTAATTGATTAGTTTACTACAAGTTTACTGATTAATTCGGCAGAATTATCTTTACAAAATGTTAAAAAAGGCAGGGGATTTTTAATGTATATTTGTTGATTAGAAAATAAAAAATTATGCAAGAAAAACCTTTAATTTTAGTAACAAATGATGATGGTATAACTGCCCCAGGACTTAGGATGCTTATTGAAATTATGAATGAAATAGGTGAAGTAATTGTAGTTGCACCAGATAGTCCTCAAAGTGGAATGGGACATGCAATAACAGTGAATAATGTTTTGCATTGCAATCCAACTTCTATAGACGAAGGTCCACAAATAGAATACAGTTGTTCTGGTACTCCAGCCGATTGTGTAAAAATGGCAAAAAACAAAATTCTAAATAGGAAACCTGATTTATGTGTTTCAGGAATTAATCACGGAGCAAATTCTTCTATTAATGTAATTTATTCAGGTACAATGAGTGCCGCAGTTGAAGCAGGAATTGAAGGAATCCCTGCTATTGGATTTTCACTATTAGATTTTAGTTGGCATGCAGATTTTAGATCTTCAAGAGATTTTGTGAAAAAAATAGCATTAAACGTATTATTAAACGGTTTACCAGACGGAGTTGTTTTAAATGTAAACATTCCAAAGCTTAAGAAAAATGCTATTAAGGGAATTAAAATTTGTAGACAGGCAAACGGATACTGGAAAGAAGATTTCGAGAAACGTAAAAGTCCAATGGGAAGAGAATATTATTGGTTATCTGGAGAATTTGTTAATAATGACAAAGGACAAGATACAGATATTTGGGCTTTAGAAAATGGATTTATTTCTGTAGTTCCTGTTCAATTTGATATGACTGCACATCACGCAATTCAAAAATTACATTCATGGGATTTATAAGAAAAGAAGTTCTAATTGGTATACTAGTTTCATTATTTGCAACAGTAAGTGGGTTGTTTATTTATTTACAATATGTATCTCGTTTTGGTTTTTATGAAACCATTGAAATGATTCATAAAAATGATGTAATGGGACCTGTTATTGCATTGGCAGCATTGCCTAATTTATTTGTGTTTTTCATTTTTCTAAAAAAGAACCAAGAACATAGAGCAAGAGGAGTTTTAATAGCAACTATTATAACTGCAGTAATTACATTTATCCTTAAATTCTTTTAATTAATGAAATATTATATCATAGCGGGTGAAGCTTCTGGAGATTTACATGGAGCTAATTTGATGAAGGAAATCTTAAAAGAAGATTCCGAAGCAGACATCCGTTTTTGGGGAGGCGATTTAATGCAAGCTACAGGAGGAACTTTAGTTAGCCATTATAAAGAACGTGCTTTTATGGGCTTTGTAGAGGTAATTCTAAACCTTCGCAAGATTTTTGGATTTATAGGTTTCTGCAAAAAAGATATTACAGAGTTTAAACCCGATGTAATTATTTTTATCGATAATTCAGGTTTTAATTTACCAATTGCTAAATGGGCAAAAGAAAGAGGATATAAAACAAATTATTATATCTCTCCACAAGTTTGGGCAAGTAGAGCGAGTAGAGTACAGGCAATTAAGCGAGATATTGATAAAATGTTTGTGATTCTACCGTTTGAAAAAGCATTTTATCAAAAGTATGATTATGAAGTTGAGTTTGTTGGACATCCGTTAATTGATGGTATAGCTGGTAGAAAACAAGTAGACGAAGAAGAGTTTAGAAATGCGAATGAATTAGGAGAGAAAGAAATTATAGCATTATTACCAGGTAGTAGAAAACAAGAAATTACAAAAATATTAACTACCATGCTTGAAATGGTAGATAAATTCCCCAAATATCAATTTGTAGTAGCTGGAGCTCCTAGTCAAACTGATGAATTTTATGCAACATTCTTAGAAGGAAAAAACGTAAAATTCATAAAAAATAAAACGTACGATTTATTAAGTATTGCAAAAGCAGCTTTGGTTACTTCAGGAACAGCTACTTTAGAAACAGCATTGTTTAAAGTACCGCAAGTAGTTTGCTATAAAGGAAGTTGGTTATCGTATCAAATAGCGAAGCGAATAATCACTTTAAAATATATTTCTTTAGTAAATCTTATTATGGATAAGGAAGTAGTAACAGAGTTAATTCAAAATGATTTTACTCCAAAAAGATTGGAACAAGAATTGCAAGAAATAGTGGAAGGCCCAAAACGTGAGCAGCAATTTTTAGATTATTTTGAGTTAGAAAATAAACTAGGAGGGAAAGGAGCTTCTAGCAAAGCTGCTAAATTAATTGTACAAGGTGTAAAAAAGTAATACATATATGATAAAAAAAATACTCTTTATATTTTCTGTTTCTTTTTTATTAATGTCTTGTGGTAGTACTAGAAATACAACTACAAGTAGAAGAAGTAAACCTGTTAAGAAAGAGATTAAAAAGTCTAAGAATAAACCTTCTTTATCAGATAAAATTGTATGGACAGCTGTAACCTATAAAGGTGTTCCGTATAGATATGGAGGAACCAATAAAAATGGAATGGATTGTTCAGGGTTGATTCATACTTCATTTAAAAAAAGAAATGTAGCATTGCCTAGAACCTCTAGAGAAATGTATACGAAAGGATATAGAATTCCTTTACGTGCCGTAAGAAGAGGAGATTTATTGTTTTTTACTACGGCAAAAAAGAAAGGAAGAGTAAACCATGTAGGTTTGGTAACTTCAGCAAAAAGAGGAGATATAAAATTTATACATTCTACGAGTTCTAGAGGAGTTATTGTAACCTCTTTAAACGAGCCTTATTGGAAAAGAGCCTTCATCACAGCAAAAAGAGTATTAGATGAGTAGAAAAATCCTCCTTTTTGTAATTATAAGTACACTGTTTTTTATTTACAGATGCTTTAACAAAAAAGAAAGGATATTGTCTGCTACTAAAATCACAAAGCTCATGAATATAGCTTCTTCCTATAATGGAGTTCCATATATAGCAGGCGGAACTACAAAAAAAGGAATGGATTGTTCAGGGTTGGTTACTACTTGTTTTAAAGAAATAGGTATACAATTGCCTAGATCGTCAAGTGCTATGAGTGCTAAAGGAGAAGAGATTTCTTTATCAAACATTCAAAAAGGTGATTTACTATTTTTTAATATAGCCAGATTAAAAGGAGGAATTAATCATGTTGGTTTAGTTATAAATGTAACTAAAGATAACATAGAATTTATACATTCCACTACTTCTAAAGGAGTGATAAGTAATTCTTTAAAAGAACCTTATTGGGATAAAGCTTTTGTAAAGGCAAAAAGAGTACTAAACTAGATTCTTTAAACTTTAAAAATAAAAGGTAGGGTATTTGTTAGGTGAGCTGTTTTATTGCCACTAATGATCACACAATATTAAAATTAAAGTATGAAGAAATTATTACTCATTTTCACATTATTGTTATCTGTATATAATATACAAGCACAAAACAATCAATTAGAAGAGTTTTATACAAATGCTAATCTAGACGAATTAACAGTTTTTTATATAGATGGAGAGTATGTATATTTTGCAGCAGAAGAAGGTGGACAAACTTTTATTAATAAAATTAATTTGAATTCTACAGCTGCAGATAAAGACATTGAAAGAGTAGTTGAGATTGCAGCAGGTTCAGTTAGATTACTTCAAGTAGAAAAAGATTTTTTATATGTTGTTGCTTTTGGTGCAGTGGAGCAGTATAATATTGCATTACCAACTTTTGCTGAAAGAAATGCGAGCCTTCGAGAATATGGACAAAGAGGAGTTCAAGGATTGATTACTCGACCAAGAAAATTATTTATTAGTTATGCGTTTAGCGATAGAGGTAATTTTGAAGGTTTTTATGAATTAGATGATATACATAATAACCCAGTTCGAACTGAATTAGAACCTAACTTAGCTCAATTTGGACAAATAAGCGGGGTATTGTTCAAGAAAAGAAAAGTAATGTATTATGTTACAAGTAATTTCGATTATAATAATGGGAAAGTTTATAAAGTAGATTTAGATAACGATCAAAGACCTATTTATAATACACAAGAGTTGGTAGTAGAATTGACAGATTTACCTTATGATTATACTGCTGTAGGGAGTATAAGTAGAAGAGTTTCTATAAGAGAAATTCTTGTAGACGCTAACGATGATTATTTATACTTATATGAAGGTAATAGAGGTAATGTTTTTCAAATTAACTTAAAAGACGCTGCTGTAGCGCCTAAATTATTGGTGAGTTTTGACGAACCAATTGTAGGGTCTATTGCTGTTAAGGATGAAACCTTATTTGTTTCTGCAAAAGATAAGATTTATGAATACGATGTAACACCACAAGTATTAAGTGTTGAAGGTTTTGAAAAAGATGTATTTAGAATTTATCCGAACCCTACTTCAGATTATATTAACTTTTCTGGTTTAAATGAAGAAACAGAAGTTAGTGTATATTCTCAATTAGGAACATTAGTTGCAAAAACAACAACTAATAAAAACATAGATATTTCTGGATTAACAAACGGAATATATTTTGTGCGAATTAAAAACAGTGTACATAAGTTTATGAAGAAATAAATTTATACCATTACTTATACTAATAAAAAAGCTCAATAATCTATTAAGATTATTGAGCTTTTTTATTTTATGTTAGTTTTAGAGATAAAAGTGTTTGCTGAATTTTTTTAGTGTTTTACTGAAAACACAACCTGATTAACTGAATTTTTTTTAGAGAAAAAATATTAATACTTTCTTTTGCCTCCAAATTAATCCCCCCTACCCAAATGAAAATTATAAGTAACTTTCGTGTTGAGTTATCACCTTTTTTTCTACAAAACCTTTTTAATAAAGTTGAAGTATTGTTATTATAATTAATGTAGGCACATAATTAAAAGGAGATTTGTAAAACTTTTTTTATCTACTAAAAAAAGGGATCTTACTCAAAAACTCAAAGCTTTATATATTATTTATTAACTGATGTCATTTTGTTTGCGAAGATGTAGATAAAGTAGCTTGTTTTTGTTATTAAAAATAACCTTATCAAAGAAGTTAGTAAAATCTCCTCCTTTATTTTCTCTCGATAAAAAATTAATCAGTAACCCCTAAATACCCCCTAAATGAAAACACACAATCATTTAAAAAAAGTGTTTTTTGCTTCTTTTTTGGTAGCAGGACTTATATCTGTTCAAGCGCAAGAAAGAAAAACAAAACACATTAAGGTTCTAAAGAGCTCAAAAGAACCCATGTACAATGCCTCTAAACTTATTAGAGAAAAACTAAAACTAACAAAAAATGAACAGTTACAAAGAGTAAAAACAGAAACAGATGATCTAGGTTTTACACATGAAAAATACCAACAAAGATTTAAAGGGTTAAACGTAGAATTTGCAACCTATAAAGCACATGCAAAGAAAGGTTTATTAACATCAATGAATGGTAAATTGTATGATGTAAACGAGGTGAATATCCAACCTAAGTTAAATAATCAACAAGCCTTTAATAAAGCATTACAAAGTATAGGTGCAGAAAAATATTTGTGGGAAACCCCAAAAGCGGCTAAAGTTATGGGTAACTACAAAAAGCCTGTAGGCGAATTGGTAATTTTACCTAGTGAAGTTATACAATCTAAGGTTCCTAAATTAGCTTATAAATTTGATATTTATGCAGTAAAACCTTTAAGTAGAGGATATTTGTATATTGATGCTACTACAGGAGAAAAATTACTATATAACCCAATAATAAAGCATGCAAGAAAGTTTGGACATTTAGCAAAGTTTGAAAAAGATTCTAAAGTTAATAAGAGAAAAGTTTTAGAAACTCTATTTATTTCAGGAACAGCACAAACACGTTATAGTGGAGCAAAAAACATTGATACCAGAAAAGATGGTAATATATATACATTAAATGATGAATCACGTAAGGTGTATACAAGAAATGCTAATAAAAAAGGCATAGGAAAATATGTTAATGATTATACTGAGTTTGTAGACAATGATAATAATTGGACAACAGCTGAACATAAAGCTAATAAAGATAATGCAGCTTTAGATGCACATTGGGGTGCAATGATGACCTATGATTATTTTAAAAATAAGCATAATAGAGATAGTTTTGATGGAGAAGGAACTCCTATTAGAAGTTATGTGCATGTAGGTATTAATTATGATAATGCGTTTTGGGATGGAACAGTAATGTCTTATGGAGATGGTTCTTCAAACGGACAAGAAGGTAATGGAGATTTTGATGCTTTAACAAGTATTGATATTGCAGCTCATGAAATAGGGCATGCAGTTTGTTCAAATACAGCTGATTTATTATACCAAAGAGAATCAGGAGCTTTAAACGAAGGTTTTTCTGATATTTGGGGAGCAGCTGTAGAACATTTTGCTAAAGGAAATGGAAATAATACAACACCAGATGAAACTGTTTGGTTAATTGGTGATGAAATTGATAGAAGATCAGGGTCTAATGGGTTACGTTCTATGAGTAATCCTAATGCAGAAGGTCAACCAGATACGTACGGAGGTAAAAATTGGATAAAGCCTAATTGTCCTTCACCAGCTATATTTAATGATTATTGTGGAGTACACACAAATTCAGGTGTTTTAAATTACTGGTTTTATTTATTAGTTACTGGAGGCGATGGTGTTAACGATATTGGTAATAATTATACAGTAAAAGGTATTGGTATGAGCAAAGCTGCAAAAATAACTTACCGTTTAGAAAGTGTTTATTTATCTCCAACATCTAATTTTAACGATGCTAAAGATGGAGCTATTGCCGCTGCTGCAGATTTATATGGAGATGATAGTAAAGAAGTACAAGCAGTTATCAATGCTTGGTACGCAGTTGGTGTAGGTGATCTATGTTTTTTACCAGCTCCTAAAAATTTAATAGCAACTGTTATTAAAGATAATATAGTAACTTTAAAATGGAATGCTGTTTCAAATGCAACTACTTATACAGTTAAATTTAATGGTGTAGAAAGTGTTGTAAAAGATACTTCAATAACTTTAGGAGGTTTAGAGCCAGGTACAGAATATACAGGAACTGTAAAAGCGAATTGTTTATTAGGTGGTGAAGGAGCTATAACTAGTATTACTATAAAAACTACAGGAATTAAACCTGAATATTGTGTTCCTGTAGCTTTGGGAGCTAATTTAGAATTTATTGGTAGAGTTCAGTTAGGAACTATTGATAATGAATCAGATAGTGATGGGTATTATTATTTTAATGGTTATTCAGATTATACAACCTTATCAACCAAATTACAAAGAGGAGAAACTAATACAATTGCAGTTACTCCATTTTGGACAGAAGATGTTAACGAAGAGGTATTAGGTGTTTGGATAGATTATAACCACAATAATGACTTTGATGATGAAGGAGAACAAATATTGCTAAACAATGGCTTTAATGAAAATGGAGGAAAGCAAGTTGTATTAGGTGGTGTTTTTACAGGAGTAGAAATTTCAGGAAATTTTACGGTGCCAGCAAATGCTACTGTTGGAGCAACAAGAATGAGAGTATTATTAAGAAGAAAAGCTTTTGGAGAACCTAAACCTTGCCTAGATGAAATTTCTTACGGAGAAGTTGAAGATTATACTGTAGTTATACTTGATGGAGAAGATACAGAAGCACCTGAAGCTCCAACAAATTTAATAGCTACTAATTTAACCGATAATTCTTTCATCTTAAATTGGGATACTGCAGTTGATAATATTGGTGTAGTTTCTTATGTTGTATATCAAGATGGTGTAGAGATCAAAAATACTAGTAAGAAATACTTCTTAATAGAAGAATTAATACCAGACACAAAGTATAGTTTTACAGTAAAAGCTATAGATGGTTCAGGAAACGAATCGGTATTAAGTAAAAAACTTGATGTAACAACATTAAATCCTGATGCAATTAATTGCTCGCAAGTAGTTAATATTAGTGTAGTTCCTTATGAAGATGGTTTTGAATCAAGTTTAATTTGGCATCAAGCATTAGGAGACGATGGTAATTGGTCAAAAGGGGCAGGAAAAACACATGAAATAGATATAAGAGCAGGAGATACAGGACCTAAAAAAGCAGCAGAAGGTTACTATTTTATGTATATGATGACTACCTATTATAAAGGAGATTTTGTAAAAAAAGGAACAAAAGCTATTTTAGAAAGTTCTTGTATAAACCTTAATGGAGTAAATAACCCTTGGTTTACATTTAGAAACCATATGTATGGGCTTGGTATTGGAACATTAAAAGTTCAAGTAAACGATGGTGATAAATGGATAGATATTTGGAGTAAATCTGGCGATCAAGGAAACCAATGGAATACTGTTTCTCTAGATTTAAAGGCGTATATAAACAAAGTAATTAAATTAAGAATTGTAGGTGTATCTGGTGGTATTTTTGGAGATATAGCTCTTGACGATTTAGTGGTTATAAATTCAGTTCCAGATACAGAAGCTCCAAGTATACCAACTAATTTAGTAGCTTCTAATATTACACATAATTCAGTAGTATTAAATTGGGATGCCTCAACTGATAATAAAGAAGTTGTTGCTTATGATGTGTATAGATGGAAGAAGAAAATAGGAACAACAACTACAACTTCATTTAAAGTTGAAAATTTAATAGCAAATGGAAATTACGGTTTTTCTGTTAAAGCAGTAGACCATGCAGGTAATGTTTCAGAAAAGAGTAAGCCTATTAAAGTTAAAACATTAGACTATTGTATTTCAAAATCAAACTCATCAAGAAGTTTATGGATTAATTATGTAGGTTTAAAAGAAATTAAAAACAAAACAAAATTTAATAATGGTTACGGAAACTTTACAGCTAAAAAAGCAACCTTAAATAAGCATTCGTTTAATAATGAATTAACTGTTGGTATAGGTGGTTCAAGCGGTTATTACCCAATGAACATAGCAGTTTGGATTGATTTTAATAGAAATGGAGTTTTTGAAGCTAATGAAAAAGTAATGAGTAGATTTTCTTTTACAACTGGAAATAAAACTCAAAATATACAAATACCAGAAACAGCTAAGTTAGGAGTAACAAGAATGCGTGTATCTTTAAATCAAGATCTTAAAGCACCAAACCCTTGCGGAAAATTTACTGTTGGTGAAGTTGAAGATTACACAATTAGAATTATTGATGATGAAAAGTACATTAATGGTATAACTACTGATGTAATAACTAATGAAACTGAAACTAACACAAGTTTTACACTTTACCCTAACCCAGTTGAAGGAAATACATTATTTGTAAAATCTTTAGGTACTAAAGTTGCTACATATAAAATGCTAAACACTTTGGGGCAAATACTTTTAAACGGAGTATTAACTAAAGAGTTATATATCAATACTTTAAAGCAAGGTGTTTATGTGCTTGAAATTAATAACGGAGGAAAAATTGTAACTAAGAAGTTTATTAAAAAGTAGTTTTAATGTAATATATATTATACTTATTAGGTAGTAACCCCTAGCTTTAAAAGCTTGGGGTTTCTTTTTTAACACTGCCCCAAATTTTATGCAAATAAATATAGAAGTGGTTCTTTGAGCTCACAGCGTTTTAAATACACAATAAGTTAAAGCTATAACCAAAAGTTAATTATCTGTAAACGTATGTTTTATGTTGGGTAAAAGTGTATATTTAAAACAGGATTAATTTAAAATGAAAAAGAAATACCATTCAACAATTTTGAAGTGCGCTACTTTACTAGTGACGAGCAAACTGCTATTTCAAATGCCTTATCACCCCTAGAAACTTCATTAACCAGTAAATTAGCCAATTTATCGCCCGATGAGCGTAGGCAATTTGGTAGTATAAACGAGCAAAACAAATTGGTAATTAATAAGGTAAAAGAATACCGAGAAAACCAACCATTGTTAAGTAGCCCCGATATAGATTGGGATGAGTTTACAAGAGATTTTAACTCGCGTACTTTTATTGAAATGCTATTTCAGCGTTTAAATAATTTAAATACTGGGTTAAAAAATGCCAAGATTTTACACGATTGGGATAATTACCAAGACACACTTACCGATTATAATTATACCAAGTATAAAAACGGTACAGCTGCCACAGGCTATGAAGCCAAGCAAAATGATTTAGCACAGTTTTTTGGTAAAAAAACAAGTACTACTAACACAACAGTTAGCACACCTGAAGAACAAACAAGATAACCACAAATTTGTTGTTGTAAACCTAAAAATATAGGTTAATTAATAAGCTAGTGAGGTATTATGCCAAGCTAGCTTATTTTTTTAATGTTTTAGCGCGGTTGGTTAATGGACTATTTAGGTATAATAACCCCATTGTATAGAAGTTTTACTATTATGTTGAGGTTAATTAGTTAACAAATTAGGTTGTTAATTGGTTTAATTAGGTTGCTAACCTATATAATGGAGTATTGTATAGGTTTAATAAAGTAATTAACCATACTTAATAAGTACATAACCTACAAGGCAAAGTAGGTAACCGCAAAATATAAGTTTATAAAGTATTGGTTATGGTATAGCTTCAATACGAATGGTATTGAAAATATAGTGAAGTAGTTTTACTACTCTAGAAAAGCTAAAGCTTTAAACAGAAACCACTATGAATAAAAAAACTACCCACATAGGGTAGTTTTTTAAAAAAAAATAAAACCTTAATCTCCCATTACTAATACTTCAACTAAGTTTAAGTATTCATTAGGTGTATTTTGTCTTATATACACATATCTTACCCCATGTATGTCTAATCCATCTTTAGTTATATGAATTGGTTTACTACCATCACCAGGTAAACTAGCAGCTATTCTGGTAACATAACCAGCCTGTTGCTCTATATCTGTAAGGGATTGAGACATATCTAAAGGTTGTGTAGAAAATATTATGTTAAATTCTCCTAATCTATTCCAACAACAAGTAGTTCTATTATACACAACAACACCTGTTATATGATGTGTATTTTCTTGTAAATCAATACGCGCCCAAGATACTTGTCCTGCAACTTTACTTGTATGTGCAACGGCAGAATCTCCTCCTGTTCTTACACCATCTGTTAACCTACTACCAGGATAACCAGGAAAAGTTGTACTAAGCTGTACAGGTTTGTTTAAAGCAATATTTGTTAAAGCAGGAGTAGCTACACAATTTGTAGGGTTGCCAGTGTGTGATTCACGGAAAATACCATCAATTGTATTAGCTGCTTCTCTTGTAAGAATAGGATTTACAATATCACTTGGTAAGTTTTCATTAACATTACTAGTGCTCGATACTATGCTTGGCAAACACGAATGAAACTCATTAGCAATACCTACACTTTTAAGTATAGCTCTAAGTGTTTTTAGTTTAAACTTACGAGCATTTGCTACCTGAAAGTCTCTGTTAAAAGCAAAGTTGTTAACATATATAATGTTGCTAACACTGCTTCTATTACTTGGGTATTTAGCTTCAAATTCTCCATTAGCTAAGGTGTTTTTTTCTAAAAAAGTAATGGTGTGATCTGGAGTCATAGAGGGATCAAGAGGTCCATTGGGGTTTATAAATGTTACCTCTCGTAATGTTTTAAATCTTCTGTTGGTTAATTCGATTAACTGATTAATTATGGAAGTTCGAACATCATAAATAATTGCTTGGTCATCTGATAGGTCTGTTAAATTACTTATATCTAAAGCTATAACAGTACTATTTGGTAGGTTAGTAACGCCATTAAACGTAGTACTTCCGTTATCTGTAGGAAGTGTAGTAGCATTACGTGTATAAGCTGTATTGGCTACTTCTGCGTTTGGTTGTTTTTCAATAATTTCGTTTTGTAGCTCATCATTACATGATAGTAATGAAAATGCAACTACACTTGCAAATAAAAGTGATTTTTTAAATTTAAACATAATTATCATTTAAGAATTTATTTCTCTCAAGAGGTAGTCTAAGATTATTTTTTATAGCTAGCTCAGGCAAAGCTATTGATTAAAATGAGTATAGTAAAGATATATGTTGTCCCAAAAAACAATTTTTGAGATAGTTATTTTTGTAAAAGGCTTATTTTTAGTTGTTTATATGTTGTCTCAAAAAAGAGTTTTTGAGACACTTTCTTTTGTTATAACATTAATATAATAATGGAATTAATTCTAATTGTTACTTTTTAACAGGTTTTAAAGGAGCTAAAATCTTTAATACCGAAGCGATAAACATATTAAAGAACTTAAAAAAGTATTGAAAGAATTCAATTCATAAACATTGTATTATATTTATATAAGAGCTCGTAAAAATTGTAAATATATTCAAGTTAATTTGAAGCGAATAAAAAGATATATGTTAGATTTTAGAATCGTTCATATTAAGTATAATTCCTTTAAACATGGTAAATGACAGATAGGTGGCACCTAAATGTCGTTATAAAATACGCAAGTTGTAAATAGCTTTGTATCGAACCAATATTCAAAATATGAAAACTCAATCTATTGCAAATAACTTAGTGTATCAAAGAAAACTAAAAGGATATACTCAAGAAGAATTATCTGAGAAATCACAAGTAACAGTTCGTACAATTCAACGTATAGAAAAAGGAAATGTAAACCCACATCTTCAAACAGTAAAACTATTAGCTGTTGCTTTAGAACTAGAAGTAGATGATTTATTAATATTAGAGAATCCTAAAGAAGAAACAATACTTAAAAAATGGTTGTTGCTATTACATAGCATTCCATTTTTAGGATTTATAATACCGTTGGCAAATATATTTTTCCCTTTATTTCTTTGGATTCATAAAAGAGAAGATAATAAGCTGTATAATACTCATGGGATTAAGATTCTAAATTTTCAAATAACAATGAGTATCCTATATATTTTATCATTTGTGGCTTTACTTACTGTAGAAAAATGGGGATTCATTGTTTTCATCTCAATAATTCCAATTAGTGTTGTTGTAATGATTTTTAATATCATAACTTCAGTAAACTCACATAAATGTTACTATCCTCTGTCAGTTCCTTTTTTAAAAGATAAGAATAAGAAAAAAGCAATAAATAACTTAGTATGTATTTGTTTATCTATTGTGTGCTTTGCGAGTTGTCATAAAATAAAAAATGACCGTATTGTTCGTTTAGACGGTACAGAAATAGCAAAAGATTCTTTAACTAAGAAAGTTAATTTTCTAACAAAAGAGGCAAATGTACATGGTTTAGCAATTTCGATTTTCAATGATAATAAAGAAGTTTATAAGAAAAGTTTTGGGTATAAAGATTATGAGAAAAAGTTACTATTAAATGATTCAACAAATATTTATGGAGCTTCTTTTAGTAAAGCAGTATTTGGAGTCTTAGTTATGAAATTAGTTGAAAATAACGTTATTGATTTAGATACTCCTTTAGAATCCTATTTACCTAAGAAGATATATGAATACAAACCAGAAACAAGATGGCATGATGATTTTTCAGCCTTAAAAAATGATAGTTTGTATCATAAAATTACAGCAAGGATGTGTTTGAATCATACAACTGGTTTTGCAAATTATAGATGGTTTGAATCAGACTATAAATTACGTGTTAATCGCGAACCAGGAAGTAGATACAGTTATTCAGGAGAAGGTTTTATTTATTTACAAGTTGTCTTAGAGAAAATAGTAGGTAAGAAATTAGAGGATTTAGCACAGGAAATCATTTTTAAACCATTAGATATGATTAATACAAGTTATCAATGGAATAAAAGATTTGAAAAAAACTTTGCTTATGGACATAATAGATTAGGTGAAAAATATATAAAAGATATAGATAACGAACCAAGAGGAGGTGGTACTTTAGAGACAACATCTGATGACTATACTAAATTTTTGAAAGGAGTATTAGAAGGTAAGATTTTGACAAAAGCATCTTGGAAAGAAATTTTTAAACCGCAAATTAGAATTCGTTCTATAAGACAATTTGGCCCTTTAGCACTTAAAGATTCAACATTAAATGATGATATTGAATTAAATTATGGATTAGGATGGGGTATTATACAAACACCTTATGGTATTGGAGTTTTTAAAGAAGGCCACGGGAATGGGTTTCAACATTATTCTATTCTTTTTCCCGACGTTAAAAAAGGAGTAATGATCATGACAAATAGTGATAATGGAGAGAGTATTTTTGAAGAATTATTAGAAATAAGCATGAAAGATATTTATACACCTTATGAATGGGAAAACTATATAGCATATACCAAAAAAGAGAGTCTATAAGACTCTCTCTTTTAATATAAAATTCTTTACTCTTAATTAAGCTTAGACCAAAGTTTATCTTTTAATTCCATTAAGCCCATTTGAGCCACAGAAGAAATGAATAATGCTTCAACGCCTTCTGGTAATTCTGCTTTAATTTCTGCTTTCAATTCATCATCTAACATATCCGATTTAGAAATCGCTAATACACGATCTTTATCTAATAATTCTGGATTGTGTTTACGAAGTTCGTTTAATAATACTTCATATTCTTTTTGAATATCATCACTGTCAGCAGGAATTAAAAAGAGTAGGAGAGAGTTACGTTCTATATGACGTAAAAAGTAGTGTCCTAATCCTTTTCCTTCGGCAGCTCCTTCAATAATTCCAGGAATATCAGCCATTACAAAACTCTGATGATTTCTGTATTCTACAATTCCTAAATTAGGTTTTAATGTGGTAAAAGCATAATCTGCAATTTTAGGTTTAGCAGCCGTTAATACAGATAACAACGTAGATTTTCCTGCATTTGGAAAACCAACTAATCCTACGTCTGCAAGAATTTTAAGTTCAACTCTAAACCAAGCTTCTTTTCCTTCAATTCCAGGTTGAGCATATCTAGGAGTTTGATTTGTAGAAGATTTAAAGTGCCAGTTTCCTCTACCACCTTTACCACCTTCAAGAACAATAACTTCTTGCTGATCTTCTGTAATTTCAAATAAAATTTCATCAGTATCAGCATCTCTAATAATTGTACCTAATGGTACAGGAACAATAACATCTGCACCATCCTTCCCAGTACTTCTACTAGAACCACCATCGCCACCATGATCTGCTCTAAAATGACGCTTGAATTTTAAGTGAAACAACGTCCACATATTTTTGTCTCCTTGAAAAATAACATGTCCACCACGACCACCATCTCCACCATCTGGGCCACCTTTTGCTATGTATTTTTCTCTATGTAGGTGCGCAGAACCACGACCTCCTTTACCTGAAGAGGCATAAATTTTTATATAGTCAACAAAATTTCCTTCCGTCATTTCTCTTAAAAATTAGTATTCCCGCCAAAAGCGGGAATGTATGATTAAAGTGTATCAAATACTTTTGATAAACGTTCTGTTATTTCTTCTATGCTCCCAACGCCATCTATACCATAGAAATTACCTTGACTTTCATAATAGTCTTTTAAAATGGCTGTTTTGGTGTTGTATTCATTAAATCGGTTACGAATTTTCTCTTCGTCAGTATCGTCACTACGACCACTGGTTTTTCCTCTTTCAAGAATTCGCTCCACTAATAAATCCTCAGCTACTTCTAAAGCTACCATTCCATTAATACGCTCATTCTTTTCTGCTAAAAAGGCATCTAATGCTTTTGCTTGAGATTCTGTACGAGGAAAACCGTCGAAAATAAAACCGTTAGCATCGCTATTTTTGTTTACTTCCTCTTTTAACATGTTAATCGTAACTTCATCAGGAACAAGATCCCCAGCATCAATATATTTCTTAGCTAAAACTCCTAATTCAGTTTCGTTTTTAATATTAAATCTGAAAACGTCACCAGTAGAAATATGTACTAACTGATATTTTTCTTTTAATAATGTTGCTTGGGTACCTTTTCCGGCACCTGGAGGTCCAAATAAGACGATGTTTTTCATTTTAGGTTGTGTTGTTAATTGGTAAATAGCAGGCAAATTTCTTCCCAAACCATTATAATCTAAACCGTAACCAACGATAAATTTATCTTCAATACTCTTACCAATATAATCTATAGGTAATTCTTTACGGAATACATCTGGTTTAAAGAAAAGCGATACTATTTTAAGTTGTTTTATATTTTTAGATCGGAATATTTCATAAATCTCATGAAGCGTAGTTCCTGTATCAATAATATCCTCAAGAATAATTACTGTTCTATCAGTAATGTCTTCATTAATTCCAATCAATTTTTTTACAGTATCTGTAGATGAAGTACCTTCATAAGAAGCTAATTTTACAAAAGAGATTTCACAATCCCCATTGTATTCACGAATAAAATCTGCTGCAAACATGAAACAACCATTTAAAATACCTACAAATAAAGGTACTTCTCCTTTTGGTAAATCTTGTTTTACTTGGTATGCAAGTGTTTTTACAATATTAGAAAGCTCTTCATTCGTAATGAATTGCTTGAAATATAAATCGTGAATTTTTTTAATTTTCATCTACCTGTAAATATAAGGATTAAATAAAAAAACCGTCTTGATTTACTGAGTAACTCAGTGGAAACAAAACGGTTAATGTATATTATAATCTAGTGTTAGTTTTTAGACTCCTTTTCTTTGTCTTTAGTAGCATCAAACATAATAGGAGTTGCTACGAATAATGATGAATACGTACCAACTAAAACACCTATGATTAATGCAAACATAAATCCTTTAATACTATCTCCTCCAAAGAAGAAAATAGCTAACATTACTAGCATTGTAGTTAACGAAGTATTTATCGTTCTTCCTAAAGTACTACTTAAGGCTTTGTCTACTAACTTAGCAGTAAAAGTCTTACTGTTTTCAGAGTACTCTCTAATTCTATCGAAAATTACCACGGTATCATTCAGCGAGTAACCAACTACGGTTAAGATTGCTGCAATAAATGATTGTCCGATTTCCATATCGAATGGCATAAACTTGTAGAAAATAGAGAAGATACCTAATACGATTAATACATCGTGGAATACTGCAGCTACTGCTCCAATAGAGAACGATACTTTTCTGAATCGTAATAAGATATATAAGAATACAACTAATAAAGAACCTAATACAGCCCAAATTGCAGACTGCTTAATATCATCGGCAATAGTTGGGTCTACTTTCATATAGCTCATAATACCTTGCGCTTCACCTAATTTCTCGAAACCAGGCTTAAATTGCTCGTAAGATACTTCTGATAAATATGGCTTTAAACCATTGTATAAAGTACTTTGTACTTCTTCATCAACCTCTTTACTCTTATCATCAATTTTAAATACAGTTGTAATTTTTAATTGATTATCTGCACCATATGTTTTTACTTCAGGAGCAGTACCAAGTACTTCTTTTAAAGAAGAAGCTACTTCATTAGCCTTCATTGGTTGGTTGAAACGAACTACATAAGAACGACCTCCTTTAAAATCTACACCTTGCTTTAAACCAATAGTGAAGATAGAAACTAAACCAACTAAAATTAAAGTTCCAGAAACTACATACGCAATTTTACGTTTCTTTAAGAAATCGAAATTGATATTTTGGAACCAGTTCTTAGATAAGTTAGTATTGAAAGTAAGGTTTGCTCCTTTGGTTACAGCACCATCTACAAATAAACGAGTAATAAAAATAGCTGTAAATAATGAAGTACCAATACCAATCATTAATGTTAAGGCAAAACCTTTAATTGGACCTGTACCAAATACGTATAAGATAATACCTGTTAATAAGGTAGTAATGTTTGCATCTATAATCGCAGATAACGCTCCTTTCGTACTGAAACCTTCAGCCACAGCATCGAATAATGATTTTCCAGAGTTTAAAGCTTCTTTAATACGCTCAAATATAATTACGTTGGCATCTACGGACATACCTATTGTTAAGATAATACCAGCAATACCAGGTAATGTTAATACAGAATTAAACGAAGCTAAAATTCCAAAAATGAATAATATGTTTACTACAAGTGCGATGTTCGCATATAAACCAGCTTTACCATAGTATAAAACCATCCATACTAATACTAGTAATATTGCTAATCCAAAAGACCACATACTTGCATTAATTGCTTCTTTACCTAAAGATGGCCCTACAACTTCTGCTTCAATAATTCTAGCAGGAGCAGGTAATTTACCAGCTTTTAATACCGTTGCAATATCTTGTGCTTCTTCAACAGTCATTGAACCACCAGAGATTTGAGTACTACCTCCAGTAATTGCACCATTTACAACAGGCGCAGTATAAACGTAGTTATCTAATACAACAGCTACGAATTTTCCAACATTTTCGCTGGTCATTTTCGCCCATTTCTTAGTTCCTACACCATTCATTAACATAGAAACAACAGGCTTACTTAATTGGTCATAGTCTTGTTTTGCATCAGCAATAACGTCTCCTTCAATTGGAGCAAGACCACCTCTGTTTCCTTTTATTGCATATAAACCAATTAGTTGAGTGGTTTTATCTGCGCTAGGTTGTGCTTTATAATCCCATAAAAACTTTACATAACGTAAGTTTTGAGGCAATAAAGCTCTAATTTCTCTATTCTTTAATAAGCTATTTACTTTTGCCGTATCTGCTACTTTAGCTTGTGCTACTAAAGAACTTATTTGGTTTTGATTTTGGGCAATGTTCGGGAATAAATAAGTAAATAAATTTTTCTGAGTTGGAGCATCTGTAGCATCAGTTGTTTCTTCTAATAACTCATCAATTTCTGATTTCGTAGAATCTTTCTTTTGAGTTGTTGCTTCTTCAGCATCTCCTTTTAAAAGCTCAGCAGCTTTTGCATTAGCAGTAAGGAAGAAATTTTGAACATCCGCATTTGTATATACTTCCCAGAATTGAAGTTTAGCAGTACTTTCTAATAATTTCTGTACTCTGTCTATATCTTTAGCTCCTGGTAATTCTACTTGAATTCTTCCTGAAGTTCCTATTCTTTGGATATTTGGTTGCACAACACCAAATTTATCAATACGACTACGTAATACTTCAAAAGCTGTATTAATAGATGTATTGATTTCTTCTTGTAAAATAGGCTTTACTTCTGCATTAGTTTTGTTAAAGTCAATTTTATCACGAAGTAATTTGTTCCCAAAAATAGTAGGATCACTTAATTTTACAGAACCGTTGCTAGCATTTTCAAATTCATCGTAAAAAATATCAAGATAATCAGCTTGACTATTTTTTTGCTTTTCATCAGCATTTGCTAAAGCTTGTAAAAAAACTTCATTTTTTGATTCGTTAGATAAACCTTTTAAGATATCTTTTACAGATACCTGTAAAATTGCGTTGATTCCACCTTTTAAATCAAGACCAAGATTCATTTCTTTGTCTCTGATATCATCGTAAGTGAAACCGGCAATTACCTCTTTATTTGCAACACTATCTTTGTAGCGCTTCTCTAATCTAGCAAGTTCTCTACCATCTTTACTATCAACAGCTTCAGCATTTGCATATGCTTTAGCCTCTTTTTCTACTTTGTTAGCAAAAAAAGTGAAAGACAATTGGTATAGACTCACCAATCCGAAAAGGATTGCAAATAATCTAATTAGACCTTTGTTTTGCATCTTCAATAATTTAGATTGACTTCTTTTTTTAAAACGTGCAAATATAGTATAACAAAAAAGAAAACCCAATTTTTTGTTAGTTTTCTAATACTATTATAAGTAACTTTTTTAATTATGTATAAGGTTGTATTCATTTTTTTGAATTACTTTTAAATTTATGGACAAGTGTGTTGTAAAAAAAGAGATAAGTGAATCAAGAAAAAAAGTTTGGAATTACCTGACAGACTTTCATCATATGCCACGATGGTTTTTTAGTCAAATTCCATCTTTTGAACCGAAAATAGATTTTAAAACTAAATTTGAAGTAACTTCAGGAGAACGTGTTTTTACACATTTATGGGAAATAGTTGAAGTTGAAGAAGAAAGATGTATAAAATATCGTTGGCAATATGAAGAATATATAGATATTGAAAGTTTTGTAACTTTTGAGCTATTTGATCTTACTGCTAATAAAACAGAGTTAGTTATTACGTTTGAAGGTATTGAAGCTTATCCTAAAAATATTCCAGAGTTCACTTTAGAAAGTTGTAGAAATGGGTGGGAATACTTTGCTGAAGAATTAAATAAATATTCTCTAGAAAACGGATCTTCTTTTTAAAAAGGAAAAACACCCTTTTTTTATGTAAAGTTAATGTAAAGAATGATAAATGCTACTGAATTCTTTATATTTAAAAACTAGGGGTGTTAGGAGGTTATTGTTTTTATGTATAGATATAATTATGGAAATTATCCGTAAAACATTAGCCCGTGTATTAAATACAAGAAAGTACTATACTTCATATTACCGAAACGCAATTTATAAATACACAGATTTTAATTCATATTTTGAGTTGTTTTCTAATATAGCTTCTCAAACAAATGTAACTATAGCTAAAAAAGAAATTGCTTTTTTAGAAGATATTCCTATGGGAAGTAGCTTCAATACTGTGAAAAATAGAATTTATGGTTCATTTAGAATAGTTAGAGAATTAAAGCACATTACAATGCTATTATCTGAAATCAAACTATACGATTTTAAGTTCACATTAGAAATGCATTTCTTTCGAGATAAATTGGTGTTTTTTAAGTATGTGTTTAAAAATAAAGAGCAGAAAGATTTACTTATAGATTTAGTGCTAAAAAAATATTTTAATAAAGAAAAAGAAGATAGATGTAATTCTCTTTACGCAACAGATACTAATAATAATTACATTCATTTAGAAGATGAAGTACATTTATCTATAAGTTATCTAACTTTAAATTTTGGCTTTTTTGAATACCTTACAGATTTAAAAGAGGAAGAAGAAATGTTAATTATGACTAGAAATAAAACTGCTGTAGAAGAACTTTTTAACAAATTATAAAAGCATAAAAAAACCGAACACAGAAATGTATTCGGTTTTAAAAAGAAAGTGATCTTATTATTATACACCTCTTTGTTTATTTATTTCGTCTTGCAACTGTCTTCTTAATTTTTGCTCTTTTTCTAAAGACTTTTTTCTATGCAATTCAAATTCTTGCTCAATTTCAGCTAAATTACTTTTAGCTTGTTTTGTTAATGAGTTACTACTTTTAAACTTGAACATAAAAAATAACATAATTAAAGCTAAAGTAATAATGATAGACCACAAAGCGATGTTATAAGAACTCTTAGTCATACCTATTCCTAAAAAGTTAATTTTATCTTCTTTGTCTATTGCTGAGTTCAAATCATTAGTAAGCGTATTGATTTTCTCATTTAAAGCAGTGATACTACTTTCTTGTGTGCTAATTTGTTCTTGTTTAGATTTTAAATTAGTCTTTAAAGAAGCAACACTATCTAAAATGTTTTTTTGTAAAACTTGAAAATCTGTGCGAGTAATCATTTTATACTGTTGCCAGTTACTAGCTTTTCCATATGCTTTTATGAATTGATTTTCTACAGTATTTGGCAAAGCGTCCAACTCTTTTTTAGATAATTTAGTTTGAGCGAAAACTGTTGAAGAAAATAAAAGAATGAATAAAAGATGAATGATTTTCATTGGTAATTGATTTCTATTAGTTTTAAAAAAACCCAAACGGAAAAGTTTGGGTTTTTAGTATAAGCAAGGTTATGAAACTTATTTTACTTTATTTACAATTGCCTTAAAAGCTTCTGGGTTGTTCATAGCTAAATCTGCTAAAACCTTACGGTTTAATTCGATATTGTTAGCTTTTACTTTCCCCATAAACTGTGAGTAAGACATTCCGTACTGACGAGCTCCAGCGTTAATACGTTGAATCCATAATGAACGGAAATTTCTCTTATTGTTTTTACGATCGCGGTAAGCGTATTGTAATCCTTTCTCTACCGCATTCTTTGCTACTGTATAAACGTTTTTTCTACGTCCAAAGTAACCTTTTGCTTGCTTCAAGATTTTCTTTCTTCTATTTCTTGAAGCTACTGAATTTACTGATCTTGGCATAATTCAAATTGTTTTTTGTAGTAGGCGACTTAATTAAAAGTACTTTATGAGCCCAACTCCATGGTTAATAATTAATTTACTACCTAGCTAACAATTATTTTAATAATAATTGTTGCTTAATATTCCCTTCGTCAGATTTGTGTACTAACGTAGAGTGTGTTAATGCAAGCTTACGTTTCTTAGACTTCTTAGTTAAGATATGACTCTTAAACGCGTGCTTTCTTTTAATTTTTCCAGAACCAGTTAACTTAAAACGTTTCTTGGCACTAGATTTAGTTTTCATTTTAGGCATCTTCTGCTATCGTTTTTATCTTGCTTATATTCTTTAATATGTTTGCTAATTGAATAAAATAAAAATCAACTAGTAAAAAACTATTTTACTTTTTTAGGAGCAATAAACATTATCATACGTTTACCTTCTAATTTAGGCATTTGCTCTACTTTACCATAGTCTTCTAATTCTTGAGCAAGCTTTAATAATAATATTTGTCCTTGTTCCTTAAAAATAATAGATCGTCCTTTAAAGAAAACATATGCTTTAAGTTTTGCACCATCTTGCAAAAATTTAATGGCATGTTTCTTTTTAAATTCATAATCATGATCATCCGTTTGAGGACCAAAACGAATTTCTTTAACAACAACCTTGGTAGCTTTAGCTTTAAGAGCTTTATCACGTTTCTTCTGCTCATACAAGAATTTCTTGTAATCAATCACTTTACATACGGGGGGAACAGCTTTAGGTGAAATTTCAACTAAATCTAGTTCTAACTCTCGAGCTAATTCCTTTGCTTTTGCTAAAGGGTATACTCCTTGTTCTACATTCTCTCCTACGAGACGTACTTCGTCAACATATCGAATTTTATCGTTAATTCTATGTTGATCTTCTTTAATTATTCTTGCGGGTCTTCTACCGCCTTTTCTTCTTATTGCTATGGCTTATTAATTTTTAAATTATTCCTTATTATTATCTGTGTGAAACGTAGCTAACGTTTTCCCAACTTCTTTTTGAATTAACTGTGTGAATTCTTCTATAATAAATGTACCTATATCTCCTTCACCATGCTTTCTAACAGATACAGTTCCATTCTCTTCCTCCTTCTCACCAACAATAATCATAAATGGAATCTTGCTAACTTCAGCATCTCTAATCTTACGACCAGTTTTTTCATTACGATTATCTACGAGGGCGCGAATTTCGGAATTTTCTAACAAATGTAAAACTTTTTTGGTATATTTTTCGTATTTCTCGCTGATTGGCAGTATTATAACCTGTTCTGGCGTTAACCACAGAGGGAAGTTACCTCCAGTATGTTCTAACAAAATCGCAATAAATCTTTCTAGAGATCCAAAAGGTGCTCTATGTATCATTACTGGTCTGTGTAGCTCGTTATCGCTTCCTTTGTATGTTAAGTCAAAACGCTCAGGTAAGTTATAGTCAACTTGAATGGTTCCTAATTGCCAACTTCTACCTAAAGCATCTTTAACCATAAAGTCTAACTTTGGTCCATAAAATGCTGCTTCACCAGACTCTACTACAAAGTCAAGCCCCTTGTCTTTTGCTGCATTAATAATTGCTTGCTCTGCTTTTTCCCAGTTTTCTACAGAACCAATATACTTTTCTGGTTTTTCTAAATCTCTAACAGAAACTTGTGCTGTAAAATTATCGAATCCAAGAGAACGGAAAACATAAAGAACTAAATCAATTACATTTTTAAATTCTTCATCTAATTGTTCTGGTGTACAGAAGATGTGTGCATCATCCTGAGTAAAACCTCTTACTCTTGTTAAACCATGTAATTCACCACTTTGTTCATATCTATATACAGTACCAAATTCAGCAAAACGTTTTGGTAAATCTTTATAAGAATAAGGTTTGTAGTTGAAAATCTCACAGTGATGAGGACAGTTCATAGGTTTTAATAAGAACTCTTCATCATCTTTTGGAGTAGTAATAGGTTGAAAGCTATCTTCTCCATATTTAGCATAATGACCAGAAGTTACATATAATTCTTTTTGCCCAATATGAGGCGTCATTACCATTTCGTAACCGGCTTTCTTCTGAGCATTTTTTAAGAAATCTTCTAATCTGTTTCTTAAAGCAGCTCCTTTAGGTAACCATAATGGTAAACCTTGACCAACTTTTTGTGAAAAAGTAAATAACTCTAACTCTTTTCCTAATTTTCTGTGATCTCTTTTCTTTGCTTCTTCAAGTAATTCTAAATACTCTTTAAGCATTTTTTGTTTTGGAAAAGAAATAGCATATACACGAGTAAGCTGATTATTTTTCTCATCACCACGCCAATATGCTCCAGCGACGTTCATTATTTTTACAGCTTTAATAAGTCCAGTGTTAGGAATGTGTCCTCCACGACATAAGTCTGTAAAATTGCTATGGTCGCAAAAAGTAATATCACCGTCTTCTAATCCTTCAATTAGTTCAACTTTATATTGATTGTGTCTGTCTTTATAATAAGACAAAGCATCAGCTTTACTTACGGAACGCATTTTGAACTCAGCTTTCTCTCTGGCTCTTTCTAAAAATTTCTTTTCAATTTTATCGAAATCTTTTTCAGATAATGTCTCATCTCCAAAATCTACATCATAATAAAAACCATTATCAATTGCTGGTCCAATAGTAAGTTTAGCATCTGGATAAAAATCTAAAATAGCTTGAGCTAATACGTGGGCAGAAGAATGCCAAAAAGCTTTTTTTCCTTCTGGATTGTCAAAAGTATATAAGGTAAGCGTACCATCTGTGGTTAATGGAGTAGTGGTTTCTACGGTTTTATCATTAAAACTTGCAGAAATAATATTTCTTGCTAATCCTTCGCTAATACTTTTAGCTACATCATAAGGAGTAGAGTTCATTTCATACTCTCTTACGCTTCCATCAGGTAATGTAATTTTTATCATTATATATTATATGTGTTTAATTAGATTTTCGTACAAGTGAAAATCTTGAATTCGCAAAGATATTGTAAATGCATTTTTTGTACAATACATATATTATGTATTTTAAATATTAAATGAAGTGTTTTTTGAAGGTTTGTTATAAATAAATGAAAAAAGCTATATAATGAAAGTCTTTAATTTATTTATATTTAAGAAATAATTGCAATTAATAAACCATACCTCCTTTATGATCTTAGACTTTTTGAAAAGATTAGGAAAGTTAGAGCCTTTTGAAATTAAGAACAGTAGTTTGGTGTTAATACTAATGTCACCTGGTATATATCTATATTCTGTTTTAATATTTAGGTTTAATCCTCATGCAATTGAAGTGCCTTACTTGAGAGAATTATTTGCAGTTTTTTATATGATAGTAGGTTTATTACCTTTTTTGAAGAAAAAGTTTGTTGAAGATTATTATGGAATATTCGTTTTTATTGCTCTTTTATTATTTCAACATTATCTTACATATACTACAGCTATTAACGATTTTTCTTTAGATTATTTGTTGGGTACTTATATAGTAATGTTTGGAGCAATTTTAATGTTGAATGTAAGAGTACTGATTATTCTTTTTAGCACACTTCAATTGCTTCATATGGGATATCAGGTGTTAACATCTCAGTTAGATTTAGTGACAGAAGGTGCTATATTGATTTCTACAACTACAATTTATGTGTATTCATTTATTATTTTAAATGGTTTTATACGCTATCGTAAAAATTTACAAGAAGTAAATATGCAGTTAGAAGATAGAATAAAGTTGCGTACTCAAGATTTAGAGAATAGAGCGAAAGAGTTGTATGAAAGAAATAAAGATCTAGAAGAATTTGCTTATGTAGTTTCACATGATCTTAAAAGACCATTAAGGAATATATATACATTGGCAGATTGGCTTACGGAAGATAATGAAGATGAATTTTGTAAGGAATCAGCAAAAGAGAATTTAACAATGATGAAAGATCAGGTAGAGGAAATGGATATGTTGATTAACGGAGTGCTAAATTATTCTTTACAGATGCAGAAAGAACATGATTTGGAAAAAGTGGATGTAGATAGAATGATCAAGAGGATAAGTAAACTTAATTCATCTAATAAATGTAAGATTGAAGTAAAGGAGGAGTTACCAATAGTAGTGTTTAATGAGTCAAGATTGATGCAAGTATTTCATAATTTAATCCAGAATGCAATAAAACATAATGATAAAGATGTCGTAGAAATAAAGATTGGTTGCGAAGAGAAGGAAAGTGAATATTGCTTTTTTGTGAAAGATAATGGTCCTGGAATAGATGAAAAATACCATGAAAAGATATTTCATCTATTCCAAAAGTTAGAAATCAAATCGAATATAGAGTCTATTGGTATAGGATTAGCGTTAGTAAAAAAGATTGTTGAAAGGAATAAAGGAAAGGTTTGGTTAGAAAGCGAAAAAGGAAAAGGCTGCGCTTTCTTTTTTAGTGTTCCCAAATAGCATACATATATTAATGTATAAAGGGATGAGAAAAAGTTTGAAAAAACTTTTGGCTTT
>NZ_CAZEFZ010000028.1:0-1269 GCF_964511145.1 Tenacibaculum amylolyticum | reverse complement strand
GTGATCTTTAGCACTAAAAGCTACATTTTGTACATCGGTATTCGGTGCTGCTGTCGCCCATTTTAAGGTAATACCGTCCGCTACAAATACGCGTCCTTTTACAAGTGAATTGCCGTCAAAATTTGTTACTCCTGTTTTGTCTACCGATGATCCTGTTAATAAAGGAACTGTTCCCCCTACATCTATTTTTTTATTGGCATATAAAAAGGAAGGCATCGGCTTCATTGCTGCAATGTTCCACTTTTCGTTGGGTTTACGCATTGCATTTTTTTCTTTTAAATATTCTGTTACTCGTAGGTACTTTTCCTCGTTTCTTAAAAAATTCATATCGCTTTTTTTATTAATTTTTGTTTTTCTTTTTTATAATTTTTCTTTTCTCTTATGCTGCAAATTCTGCTACCGATTCGTGCGGTATATCTTCCGAAATAAAATCATAGTTCGGGGTATAGCTTGATAAAAAACTACTACTGTCTAGTAATTCCGTATCATAGTTATACATCGGACTACCTAGGGCGGCGTGCATTTTAGAATCTTTCAAACGCTCGTCTAAAAGTTCTTTTAATAAATGCCCTGTTTGCGTTACTGCCGTTGCGATTGCGATTTCTTGCCCTATCTTGCGTCCTGTAGTTTTTCGGTCTAAGGCGGCAGCTCCTAAAATCCCCGCGGCAATTAAAGCCCCTCTTTTAAATTTGGTGTTTTTAATAAATGTTAGCTGCTCCACGGCTAAACGGGATAGCATAGCCCCTGCGGTCATACTCGCTAAAGTTTCCCCTGTTTCAATAATCTTGTTTAATTTCATAACTGTTATTTTTTTGTGATTACGTAAATGATTCCTAAAAATCCTAATACACCCGCACCAATTCCTACATATAACAGGGTGTTATCCTTTTTAGGTGGTGGGTTTTGGTTCTGCTGTATTTGTTGTTGAATTTGTAGCCGCATGGTTTGTGCTAAATTCTCTACAGACATCTGTAGTTGATTTGCTTGCGCTTCAAAATTATTACGCAAGGTTGGCGCAATATCTTCTGTACTTCCTTGTGCATTCTTTACATATACGGGCTGCCCGTTTCGTGCCTGTTCAATCTGCGCCCATGTTCCCCCGATAGTGTTTAAAATCCCCATCAAATTAGCCCCATCCCAAAAACTCCCATCCCCTGACAAAGACGCGGGTATTGTTGCGCTGCTTTCTTGCAGTAGTTTTTTTTCCTCTTCTGCTGCAAGTAAAAAATGTGTGGTTGTTAAATTCATAGCTTTTATACTTGTACTGCT
>NZ_CAZEFZ010000027.1:0-10874 GCF_964511145.1 Tenacibaculum amylolyticum | reverse complement strand
CAGTTGGTAGAGCGTCAGCCTTCCAAGCTGAATGTCGCCGGTTCGAACCCGGTCTCCCGCTCAAAAAAAACCGAAACAATTTGTTTCGGTTTTTTTATGCTTTAAACTTTATAAAAGTTACTATTATTTACAGTTTTATTTAAACCCTCTCTCTAATCGATCGCCAAATAACAACAGACCTGCAATTATTGCTCCCATTACAATAATCATGAGGATATTATTATTCACTACGTAAGGTTTTAAAAATATCGTTAGGACATAACCACCCATTGCACCTCCTAAATGTGCTGAATGACCTACATTTCCTAATTGCTCTTTCATTCCATAAATAGAATACAACAAATATCCTATTCCAAAAACATATCCTGGCAAAGGAATTGGGATTGGAAATAATATTAATTCCATATCTGGATATAACATTATCGCCGAAAAAACAATTCCTATAACAGCTCCTGATGCTCCAACAGCTGAATAATAATGATCATTTTTATTACGGTATAATGCATATGATGCCCCCGCCAACATACTTCCAAAATAAATCAATAAGAAATTCGTAGTACTGAAGTGATTTACTACAATGCTTCCAAATAAGTATAAAGCATACATATTTAAACCTAAATGCAACCAACTGCCATGTAAAAAACCTGAGGTAATCATCCTCAACTTCTCTCCTTCTAAAATTTTACCAATTTGAAACTTGTAACGATTGAAAAATAATATGTCCTGAAACCCCTTATAACTTACTAAGACATTACTGACTATTAGCACTAAAATAATTGTATTCATTCCCCTTAAATATATCACAAACTTAAGGAAAAGTTTATGATGCAGCTCATTTTATATATAAATACGATATTTGCAAAAAATAATTTTAAATGAAGTTATTAGCATTTATCATTGCATATCCGTTTATTTGGACACTTTCTCGCCTACCACTTAGGCTTTTATACATATTATCTGATTTTTTATTTTTTATAATTTACCATATCGTTGGTTACCGAAAAACGGTTGTTTATGGTAATTTACAGCTTGCTTTTCCTGAAAAATCACCTAAAGAATTACGTGCATTACGAAAAAAGAGCATGCGTCATTTTGCTGATTTTATCGTAGAAAGCATCAAAGCTTTTTCTTTATCTGAAAAAGAAGCTATGAAACGATATAAGTTTGTTAATCCAGAGGTTTTAAATGATGTTGCTAAAAGAAAGAAAAATATTATTCTTACTGGATGCCACCAAAACAACTGGGAATGGTCTGTTTCTATGCCATTAGTTTCTGAAATTCAAATTTTTGGTACTTATAAAGAAATTAAGAACAAGTATTTTAATGATTTTATGAAAAAGTCTAGAACAAAGTTTGGTTTAAAAGCTTCTAAAATGCAAGACACTATTCCAGATATGCTTAAGAATTTAAAGAATGGTATCTCTGGAGCTTACATTCTTTTAAGCGATCAAAATCCTTTATTTCATAAAACTTATCATTGGACTCCTTTTTTTGGCGTGAATGTACCAGTGCATACAGGTGCTGAATTATTAGCCAAAAAATTTGATATGGCTATTATTAATTACGCCACTAAAAAAGTAAAAAGAGGCTATTACGAAACTACTTTTGAAGTTATCACAGAAACCCCAAAAGAATTTGAGGATTACAAAATAACCGATGCTTACATTGCACTTACCGAGAAAAATATTAGACAACAACCTTCTAATTATTTATGGACTCATAAGCGTTTTAAACATAAAGATGGTTATCAAATATGGGTTGAACGATATAAGAAATAAATTTCTTATAGTAATCTTATTTTTTCTCATATCTTTGTAAACAAAAAAATTGAGTTATGAAAAAAATATTTATTATCATCTCTACTTTTTTATTAATTTCTTGTAATCCTGAAGGAGAAAACTTCATCCCTGATGGTGGTGATATACGAGGAACTTACAAACTTGGAGCAGGTAGAAAAACTATAAAATATAAAAACAACACTAATCCTGAAACCATACTTATATGGAATGATTGCTATGCAAAAGGATCTTTAACTATTGATTCTAATTATAATTTCACAATCGAACAATATGAATTGGATGGAAATGACGATTGTATCCGAAAAACAGAGAAAGGAATTCTTACTGACTTAAAACACAGTTATGGAGCGCCTTATGGAAATTTAATTTATGATAATGGTTTTCAAGCTGATATTAACGGAGCAGACAAACTACCAAAAACTATAACCGTTAGAGTTAGATACACAATATATAACCCCACCCCTGAAATAGAAGAAATATCTTACGTACATAATTATGGTAGAATAAACTAATTTTTTCCTTCATTATTATTTATAATAAATATTAAATAGTTAACCCAGCTTGAACTCTATACTCTCTACTTTTTTCAATCTCTTCATTTAAAACATTAGTTAATCTTTCTTCAGCTTCTAATTGTAACATCAACTCAGAAAAACTTTTCTTCAGTATCATCACAGAAGCATGATCACCGCCTTTAATCACTTCTAAGTCATTAATTAACTTACTAAATCTTATGACTACTTCGGTGTAATCATATTCTCCAGATTTAAACTTTTTGATTAAATCTTTAATCTCTAATGTAATTTCTTTGGGGGATTTCATTTAACTTGTTTTTAATAGGTTTACGAGTTCTTTACCACTATTAATCATTTCTTCTAATTCCTCTTGCCTCTTCTTTTTCACATTATTAATATAAGTCAGGATTTTAACTAGAATAAACACCAACAATGTAACCATTAAAGCTGACAATACATAACTCATATTATAAGACCATTTTGGAAAATCTGTTCTTGTAAGAAAAGATCTTAAAAACCAAAATGACGAGACATATACAAATCCGAAACAAACAACTTTATAGAAATTCTTATAAACTCTTATTGTACTTGGATTATATAAAATATACAACACAAATAAAGAAAGAACTAAAGCTAAAAAAGGCATCCCAATAGCGTAAAGGAAATACCTAAATGAAGTGTATCCTAAAAACGAAAACTCTTGCTTTAATTCTTTCTTAATTTTATGGTATTCTTTTAATTCATTTTTTTTAACAAGCGAAACATCATCGATTTTATTTGCATAATAATCTAAACCAGCATCTCTTAATTCTTTTGCAATATCTTTCATGCTACTATTAGCTTTACCGATTATTACATTATATTTTTTATAATGCTCTTTATAAGGTTTCCATTCTTGATACCTTTTAAATTCACTATGAATAAAAGGCAAAACAAAAACTAATAAAAACAATACTCCAAAAAATGAAGATTTAATCATCCTCTCTCTCTTGCTGCTCCTCATCTTCGTCATCTCCAGCTTCTTCGTTTTCGATAAGTTGTATGTCATTATTACTAATTTCTTCTATTTGTTCGATTGTATTATCAGTACAACTATTTAACGCAAACGCTCCTATAATTAACACCACAACTAAAACTAATTTTTTACTTAAATTTTTCATTTTTACTATAATTTTATATTTAATAATTATAGTAAAGTTAACTTATACACTTAACATCTAAATCCAGTCTAGTTGTATTTCAATAATTGTTTGTCTTAGTAATTAATTGCTGCACTAGTTTTTAGAAAATCACTCTTTAGTTGACTTAATATTTTTAAATCTGAAGCTTGCATTTCAATTGACTTCTATATTCCTGTATTAACCTATTCAAAAATATATAGTTTCTCTTTACCTCAAAAACGCGAGATACCCTGAATTACTTTTAAGGGTTTACCCTGATATGATCCAAACCAACATTACAGACAACAATACAGAAAGAAATAAAAAATTACATTTATAAAACATAATTAATATTTTTAATTATAATTTGAAACATGTTAAAGTTTTGAAATTTAAAATTTCAAAAATAAAGTAATCAAACTATTATATATTTGTAGTCCCCCCCTACTTTTATCATGTTCCCTGATAATTGTTAAGCACCCCGAAATTCTATCAAAATATATTCTTTGACCCACTATCAAAGAATATATTTTTTATTTAATTATCATTGAAATTATATAAAAGCAGTATTGTAGAATATATTCAGAAAAAAGAAGAATGAAGTATTACTTTTAAACTATTCGCATAAAATTTCCTTCTTAATTAAACCCTATAAGTTATATAAACAAAAAACTCTTCTATTTCTAGAAGAGTTTTTTTTGGGTGAAAGACCGGGTTCGAACCGGCGACCTCCGGAACCACAATCCGGCGCTCTAACCAACTGAGCTACAATCACCATTTGCAACTTGCGGGTGCAAATATAAGACCATTTTTAAAATATCACAAACTTTTTTTACTTTAATTTACTTAAATTTTCTACTGCCACATATCTTTCTACTGTAAATCCCTCTGCATGAGACACTCCTATTAATCTTCCTAAATCTTGTGCTCTGTAAATTATACTATCTGTAAAGTTCTTGCTAGTAATTGGTGTTTCAGGTTCGTTACTTTTTGGATCATAAAACTGAGAAGCATACGCCATTACTGCAGCTACTTTCTTATCTATAAATCTGCTTACATCTACCACAAAGTCTGGTTCTATATTTTTCCATTGTATATAATGATACACTTGTTTTGGTCGCCATTTTTCTTGTACTTCTCCATCTAACTCAGTAGAAATTTTTAGTAAACCACTTAAAAAACAAGCATCTGAAACCAACTTACTTCCCTTTGGATGATCGATATGACGATCGTCAATAGCATTACACAACACGATTTCTGGTTGATACTTTCGTATCATTTTTATAATTTCTAATTGATGTTCCTTATCATTTGTAAAGAACCCATCAGCAAAACCTAAATTTTCACGTACTGTTACTCCTAAAATCTCTGCTGCATTCGCTGCTTCTTTATCTCTTAACTCGGCAGATCCTCTAGTTCCTAACTCTCCCCTAGTTAAATCTACGATTCCTACTTTTTTACCTGATGCTACTTCTTTCGCTATGGTTGCTGCGCAACCTAATTCAACATCATCTGGATGTGCTCCAAATGCTAATATGTCTAATTTCATTTATCTCTTTTTAACTTCTTAATTTCGTCTTTACTAATCTTACTAAATTCTACCCTTCTATTTAAATACCTTGTAGCTCTAGTTCTGGTTATACAACAAGGATTACGCTCCCCTAATCCCATAATAACAATTCTTGAAGAGTCTATTCCTTGCTTTAGAAATAATTCCTCAAGTACTTTAGCTCTTTTATCTGTTAATTTCTGATTATCTGTTGCTTTACCTACACTACAGGTATGAACTTCTACTAGATAGTTATTGTTATTATTTTTGATATAAGCTTGGATTTTTTTCACGACATCTAATGTACCTTTTTTAAAAGCTAATCCTTTATACTTAAATTGAATATGTTTTGCCAAACTATCCAAGTAGATATCCCTTTCATTTTTCTGAGCTAATAGTGCTAAACAAAACACTAAAGTTATTAAGGTTATTACTTTTCTTTTTCTCACAATTTTAAATTTATAATCTTGCTATCGCTTGTTCTATATCTGCTATTAAATCTTCTGTTTCTTCTATTCCTACTGAAAAACGTATCAAACCATCTTTTATTCCTTGTGCTGCTCTTTCTTCTTCAGATAATAATGCATGTGATGTTTGAGATGGACTTAATACCGTACTTTCTATTCCTGCTAAACTCATAGACGGTTTTATTAACTGTAAATTACGCTGAAAGTCCATCGTGTCGATTTCTTCATTTAATTCAAAAGATAACATTCCCCCAAAATCTTCCATTTGAAAAACTGCTAATTCATAATCTTCATGAGAAGGTAAGCCTGGATAATACACTTTTGCAACATTTGTATTCGACTCTAAATAATGTGCCATTTTCAATGCATTTTCACTTTGTCTACGTACACGTAAACTCATTGTTTTCATACTTCTCTCTAACATCCAGACTGTAAAATCACTTAAGCTTCCACCTAAATTCTTGGCTAAGTTCCAAATTTTCTGAATATGGTTTTCAGATGCTGCTACTGCTCCAGCTAAAATATCAGAATGTCCGCCCATATATTTTGTTGCTGAGTGAATCATAATATCAATTCCAAAATCGGCAGGTGTTTGATTAATAGGAGAAGCAAATGTATTATCTATCATTGTAATAATTCCATGTTCTTTAGCCAATGCAGCAACTCCTTGAATATCTACAATTTTTAATAATGGATTAGAAGGTGTTTCTATAAAAATTACTTTTGTATTTGGTTGAATTGCAGTTTTAAAATCATCTACAGCTAAACTATTTGTAAATGTATATTCAATTCCAAACTTATGAAACTCTTCTACAACTAAATTATAGGTTCCTCCGTATAATGTTTGTTGTAACACTACATGATCTCCTTGTTGTAAAAAAGCCATTAAAGTAGTACTAATTGCAGCCATTCCTGAGCCAAAAATCAAAGCACTTTCTGTTTTTTCTAAAGCTGCAATTTTTCTGCATAAAGCTTCTTGATTTGGTGTATTGAAATATCTAGGATATCTTTTTATATCTACATCATAAAATTGATATGACGATGATAAATAGATTGGTGAAACTGCTCCTTTAAATTGTTCGTCTTTTACTTCTCCAACATGCGTACAAATTGTATTAATTCCTAATTTATTTGATTTTTCCATACTAAAAATTTGGTTCCCCAATTTACTAAAAGCTTTCTACAGCTTCAAATAATTTCAATATCTTCGCCTTTATGATATCTGTAGTAATTCTGGGAAGTGGTAATGTTGCTTATCATTTAACAAAAGCATTTTTAAACACTGAAAATGTAATTGTTAAACAGTTATATGCTCGTTCTGTAGCGCAAATACAAGAATTTCAACATACAACTTCTATCACAGATGATATTTCGTTACTAGCAACGGCTGATGTATATATATTAGCTATCTCTGATAATGCTATCTCTGAAGTTTCTTCTCATTTACAAAATAAGTTTGTGGTACATACTTCTGGAAGTGTAACCATGAATTCCTTACAAAATAGTGGTAGAAAAGGTGTGTTTTATCCTTTACAAAGCTTTTCTAAAAGTAAACAAGTAAATTTTAATACGATTCCTTTTTGTTTAGAGGCTGAAACAACTAAAGATTATCAATTATTAGAAAGACTGGCTAAAACTATAGGCTCTAAAATATTTTCCATTAATTCACTACAAAGAAGCAAATTACATGTTGCCGCAGTATTTGTAAATAATTTTGTGAATCATATGTATACAATTGGGAATGATATTTGCGATACTTATGATGTACCGTTTGAAGTATTACTTCCTTTAATTGAAGAAACTTCTGCTAAAATAAGTGCTATATCGCCTAAAGATGCACAAACTGGTCCCGCTAAAAGAAACGATACAGAAACAATTTCAAAACATCTTGAGATGTTGAATGAATCTCAAAAAGAAGTATATAAACTCATAACCAAATCAATACAAAATGGAGAAAAGCTATAAAGAACTCTTTAATGACATTACCACATTTATTTTCGATGTTGATGGTGTTCTTACCAATGGTATTGTTACTGTTTTTCCAAACGGAGAATTAGTACGACAAATGAACATTAAAGATGGATATGCTTTAAAAGCAGCTGTAAAAGCTGGATATAATGTTTGCATTATTTCAGGAGGAAAAAATGAAGGTGTGCGTACTCGTTTGGCTAATCTAGGAATTCAAGATATTTATTTAGGAGCTCATAATAAGATTAAACAATACAACGAGCTTGTAGAGAAGTATAGTTTACAACCTAAAAATGTATTATACATGGGCGATGATATTCCTGATCTTCCTGTTCTTGAAAAAGTTGGCGTTCCTACATGTCCTAACGATGCTGTTAGAGAAATTCAACAACTCTCAAAATACATTTCTGATAAAAAAGGTGGTGAAGGTTGCGCTAGAGATGTGATTGAACAGGTTATGCGCGTACAGGGAAAATGGAGTGATAATTTTGATGCAACATATGATTAGTTCACATAAACTAATACACCACACTTTACGTTAAATAAGAAGTAACATTTTTAAAATACAATTAATTTAATATATATGAAGAAAGTAACACTTACTCTTTTATTTTTAGTAGTTACCATTACTATGAATGCTCAAACCATCTTTGGAAAATGGGAAAATAAAAATGAAGAAACTGGCGCAGTAGATAGCGTGATTGAAGTTTATGAAAAAGATGGAAAAGCGTATGCTAAAATTGTTGAGATTACGAATAAGGATAGACAAAATGCTGTTTGTGATTTATGTAAAGGAAAAAATAAAAACAAACCTATTTTAGGTATGAATATTTTAACTGGATTAAAAAAAGATGGAGATGAATGGTCTGGTGGAAAAATTTTAGATCCTAAAACTGGAAAAATATACAAGTGCTTTATTAAACTTGAAGAGCCTAACAAATTAAAGATTAGAGGTTATATTGGTTTTGCTTTAATTGGAAAAACTAGGTATTGGTTCAGACAACAATAGTTCTTTTAAAATAAGAAACTTATATATTAAAAAGTGATCGTCTTTATTTCAGACGATCACTTTTTATTTACATACTTTTAGTATTCATTATATTTGATGTATGCGGTACATTAAATTTATTTTCTTTTTAACTATTGTTACTTACTCTTTTTTTTCATGTTCTCAGAAAAAAAAGGAAAAATTCACAAACGAGTTAATTCACGAAACAAGTCCATATTTATTACAACATGCACATAATCCTGTAAACTGGGTTCCTTGGGATGCTAAATATTTAGAAAAAGCTAAAAAAGAGAATAAGCTTGTATTAGTTTCTATTGGCTATTCGTCTTGTCATTGGTGCCATGTAATGGAAAAAGAAACTTTTGAGAACGAGGAAGTTGCTCAGTATATGAATGAACACTTTATCAATATTAAAATTGATAGAGAAGAACATCCAGATGTAGATAAAACGTATATGACTGCTGTTCAAATAATGACAGGTAATGGTGGTTGGCCACTTAATTGTATCATTCTGCCAAATGGAAAACCAGTTTGGGGTGGCACCTATTTCCCTAAAAATGAATGGCTAGCTTCGCTAAAAGGAATTCAAAAGTTTTATACTGAAAACCCTACAGATACAGACAATTTTGCTGAACGTTTATCGCAAGATATTCAATCGTTACAAACCGTTATAAAAAATCCAAATGAGATAACGTTTTCTGCTGAAAAAGCTAAAGAAATGATTAACATATGGAAAAAAAAGTTTGATACTATTAATGGTGGACTAATTGGTAGCAATCAATTCCCTAGACCAAATAATTATTTGCTTTTATTACGTTATGCTTATCAAACTAAAAATAAAGAATTACAAAATTTTATAACACTTACACTTAACAAAATGGCTTTAGGTGGTTTAAACGATCATTTAGAAGGTGGTTTTGCAAGGTATACTGTAGATAATAAATGGCATATTCCTCATTTTGAAAAGATGTTATACGATAATGCACAATTGGTTTCTCTATTTTCTTATGGATATCAAACCACAAACAATTCTTTATATAAAGATGTTGTATATAAAACTTTAGACTTCATTGAAAAAGAATTTTATACAAATGGCTTGTATTTTTCTTCTTTAAATGCTGATAGTTATAACGAAACTAAAGAACTAGAGGAAGGCGCTTATTATACTTGGACTAAGGATGAATTAACAGCACTTATACAACAAGACATTGATTTATTTAATGATTATTTTGGTATTGGAATTACTGAAAAAGTAGAAGGCAAACACGCTTTAGTAAAAATGTATAAGGATAGTATTTTTATAAAAAAACATCATATTTCTTTACCTACATTACATCAAAAATTAAATATATGGAAAGCTTCATTATTAGAAGCTCGTACTAAAAGAGAAAAACCTGAATTAGATACTAAAATACTAACTTCTTGGAATGCCTTATTGTTAAAAGCCTTTACGGATGCTTATAAAGTTTTTGGAGAAGAGAAATTTAAGAATAAAGCTATTGAAATGGCTAAGCAATTGAAGAAAAATGCTATTTCTAATAATTGGGAAGTGTATAGAAGTATTGGTAAGAGTAATCGAAAGATTAATGGTTATCTCGAAGATTATGCTTTGTTAAGTAATGCCTATATTTCTTTATATCAAATTACTTTAAATGAAAAATGGCTGACTTATGCTAAAGAGTTAACAGCTTATTCTATTACACATTTCTTAGATGATGAACAAGGTTATTTCAAATATACTACTAAGAAAGATGCTGCTTTAATCGCTACAAATTTTGAATTTGAAGATGTTGTTATTCCTTCATCTAACTCAGTTATGAGTAAAAATCTACTATACCTAGGACATTATTATGGAAATAATACTTATTTAGAAATGAGTAAGAACATGTTACATAATCTGCAGCCAAAAATTGAAAAGTACCCTCAAGCTTATTCTAATTGGTTTGATAATTATTTAGATTTTGCACTTCCCTATTACGAAACTGTTATTTCTGGAAAAGAAGCTGTTATAGAAACTAAAAAACTCTTTACAGAAACATATATCCCTAATATGCTTGTATCTGGAAGCACTACCAAAAGCGATTTACCTTTGTTACAACATCGATTTAATGAAGATAAAACACTTATTTATGTTTGTGTTAATAAAGCTTGTAAGTTACCTACTGAGAGTATAACTGTAGCAGCTGAACTAATGGGATATTAATTACTTTTAGTAATAATTTTATTCACTTATAAAAAGTAAAAGGATGCGTAATAATACGCATCCTTTTTTTATTAATTGTGTTGTATAATTCTGTAAAATATGTTCTAGAAAAATCTCACAAACTTAGATCTTTCTTGGCTAAAACTGAATGTCATTAATATTTCATGACTTCCAGAATTAAAGTTTCCTAGGTTTGTAAAAGTA
>NZ_CAZEFZ010000026.1:396973-481545 GCF_964511145.1 Tenacibaculum amylolyticum | reverse complement strand
AAATTAATTTTTATGTCATTGAAATAGTTACAAGTTCTAACTTAACGTTGTGCAACTATTCAGTTAGTTATTCTTTTTTTTATCATTTTTAAGTGGTTTTTATTAGATATTGTCCTTATTTTTAATAATTGCTAACGGTTGGTATATGGTAAGTAGGGCAGTAGAAAGCACTGAACTTTCGGGCTTACATTTACATTTGTTAAGTGTACAAAATTTTGAATGAAGCACAAATTGCCCTATTTGCTATATACTTTGTTGGCAGTAGTTTTTATTCTTTTCAGGTAATCTAAAATAGTTTCATTATTTGATTTAGTATTACAGTACTTAAATATAACCCAATTCCAAATATCGTGTGTGTTATAAGACTCATAAGTCTAGCTTTATTGGGATCTGGTAAATTTGAACCTGCAATTCCAAAACCAAAAGCAGGTTGCATTAACAAAAACGGACCAACAATAGTAATTATACCAATAATTAAAGCTGGTATTAATGTTGGGTTTTTTACCCATTTTTCCCCAAAAACGAAAACTAATGAAAAAGCAAATGTTATTCCAATTAAATAATGTGCTATCCATCCTAAGGGAACTTCATAAATAATCACTGGTGATTCCATTATTTTGTTATGAAAAAATTTCCCTTTCGGAAAATGTCCTATCCAACGACCTACAAATCTATAGTCAAGTGTTTTTATACTGAAAAACTTTAGCACTAAAGCATACAAATCCATAAAAAGGGTGGCTCCTGTGCCAATAATAATCGCTTGTAAAATTGAACTCATACTTTTCTATCTTTTAATTTTCAACAAAGATAGTTTCAGACAATCGTATTAAAATAGTACAAATATTAAGTATTATAGGACTATTTGAAATTTTGTCTAAAAGCTTCAGGGGTTAAGCCAGTCTGCTTTTTAAAGAATCTAATGAAATATGAAGTGTCATTATAACCTAAATGATATGAAATTTCATTTATTTGGTTAGATGTAGCGATTAAGTTTCTCTTCGCTTCAAGTATTATACGTTCTTTGATTACTTGGGAACAACTTTTTCCTAATGTTTTTTTCGTAATCGAATTTAGTTGATAAGTAGTCAGGTTTAATGCTTTGGAATAGTAAGATATTTGGTGTTTTTTATAAAAATGAATATCTAATATCTCCAATAGTTTTTCAAGTGTTTTAACAGCATAGGAATTATTATTGGTTTGAATGTCGGTGTTTTTTGTTTTTCGAAACAATTCTATAAAAAACAAATCCAAGTTTGCTTTAATGTTATCTCTGAACATTATTTGTTTATTTGAATATTCGGAGAGAATGTAAGTTAAAATAGTAGTGAGTCTAATATATGTTTCCGCTTCCAGTTTATAATAGTTATTTCTACTTATTGTTAATAACATTTCTTTTTTTAGCTTCTCTTTTGGAGAATAAAAACTGCTGTCAAAAAACATTAAATAACCTTTACTTCCTTTTTTTAATACTAGTTGATGTACTTGACCTGGACGAAGAATAAAAACAGAATGATTATTAATAGCATAGTCTGTAAAGTCAATTTGATGTTCTCCATTTCCTTTTTCTATAGCAAGTACAAAAAAGAAATCGTGACGATGTATTTTTTCTATCATGTCTTTTTCAATCAGCAAACTATTTAGATTACTTATTGAAAATTTTTCTGATAAATTAGGCTCTTTTATGGTTCTTATCTGAATCTTTTGCATTTGAGAACTTAGGATGTCTTAAATTACTGCCAACTTGTTTATATAGTAACAAATATATATGTTTATTTATGTGTAATAACACTTTTTTTGTTGTGTTTATGAAACGAAAAACAATTCTAATTAAAAATATTTTCCATCGTAATAAAAATGTAATACTCTTTTTATTTGAATATGATCAGGAATTAATTACATTTTTTAAAAAAGAAAATGCAAGTTATTCTGCAAGCTATAAAGCGTGGTATATTCCTTTTGAGCAGGAAAAATATATTGAGATAAAAAAGAAGTTAAGAAATTATACTCTAAAGGAGGAGTTTCGTTTTAAAAAGAACATTTCAATCGAAATTCTATCAAAACATAAAGAATTAATTAACAGTTTTAAAATATATCTAGAAGCCCAAAATTATAGTGATGCAAGTATTAGAACATATTTAGGTTTGGTTTATTCTTATTGTGCTTACTTAAAAACACAAGAAATTTCAAATGTTACTTTTTATAAATATTTAAGTCATATGCGTGCTAAAGAGTATAGTGCTGCTAGCATGCGCCAATTTACTGCTGCTATAAAATTACTAACAAAATCGCAGAATATAGCTAGTATTGATGTCACTAAGGTAGAATATCCCAGAAAAAAATATCCGTTACCTAAAGTATTATCTGCTATAGAAATAAAAAAAATGCTAGCACAAACAGTTAATATAAAACACAAAGCAATTATAAGTACTTTATATGCAACAGGTATGAGAAGGGGAGAGCTATTAGCACTAAAAGTGAAGTATATTAATGGAAACAATAACACAATACGTATTGTAAATGGAAAAGGAGGAAAAGATAGAATTATTCCATTAAGCTTAGCTTTAAAGAAAATATTACGTAGATATTATTCGGAATATAAACCACAAAACTATTTATTTGAAGGTACTACAGGAGGTGCTTATACAGCTTCTAGTGTAAACCAAATTCTTAAGAAATGTGCGTTAAAGGCTAAAATTCCTATAGCTGTTTCCGCACATGTTTTGCGACATAGTTATGCAACACATTTACTTGAAAATGGAACTAACTTACGTTATATTCAAGAGTTACTTGGGCACAAAAGTAGTAGGACTACAGAGGTGTATACGAAAGTTAGTAATATTTCTTTGCAGAATATTCAGAATCCTTTGGATCAGATTTTTGAAGTAAAGGAAGAAGATATGCCTTTTTAAGTGTTTAATAAAATCTCATATACCAGTTCTTTAGTAAGTGTTTGTCCTTTTGCTAATTCTTTAATTTTAGTAAAAGGAAATACAAAAGTACATCCATTCGTATGTTCAGAACAGCCATAGGCAGTTTTCCCTTTTAATACAGTTCCTTTTTTACATTTCGGGCAAATAATTGTGTCGGGAACCGATTTTGCTTGAGCTTTAGAATTTGCTCCTTTATCATTTTTGGGCTCAAGTTTTAATTGAAAGTTCTCATCAAAACGAACTAACCCTTCTATTTTTCCTTGTTCGGTTTTCCAGCCTTTTAAATTAGTAGTACAACCTTTATCTATTAAACGAATTAGTTGACTTTCAGATATCTTTTTATCTAAATATGAAAACGGAAGTTTAAAATCGCATCCTTGTTTGTAGGCAGAACAACCAAAAGCATTACTTCCTTTTAATAAGGTGCCTTGTTTACATTTTGGGCATTCTTTCCCTACAACTGTTTTAGCTGTTGCTTTTTTCTTCTTTGGAGTTGCTACTTTTGCAGCATTGTTTTCTGCAGATAATCTAACTGTTTTAGTATTAGAACGTACTTCATATACTAACTGATCTACCATTAATTTCATCTGCTTGATAAAAGTACTAGCATGGTAATCTCCTCGTTCAATTTCCTTTAAACGCTTTTCCCAAAGACCTGTTAATTCAGCAGATTTTAAGAGTTTGTTGTCAATTAATTCAATTAAATCAAGTCCAGTTTTTGTAGGAATGATTAATTTTTTTTGTCGAGCTATATATTTACGTTTGAATAAGGTTTCTATAATACTTGCACGTGTAGAGGGACGTCCAATTCCATTCTCTTTCATTAGCTCGCGCATTTCATCATCATCTACTTGCTTTCCAGCAGTTTCCATAGCCCTTAACAAGCTTGCTTCTGTATAATTTCGTGGAGGTTTCGTTTCTTTTTCTAAGAAACTAGGTTCGTGTGGACCTTTTTCTCCTTTTTCAAAATTAGGCAAGATACTTTGTTCTGTATTTACCTTTTTAGGTTCTTCGTTATATTCGAAAACAACACGCCACCCTTTCGATAAAATCTCTTTTCCTGTAGTTTTAAAAGAAACACCGTCTGCTTTTCCTACAACTGCAGTATTAGAAATATCGCTATCTGGATAAAACACAGCAATAAATCTTCGTACTATAATATCGTATACTTGTTGCTGATTGTATTGTAAACTTGTTTGTACACCTGTAGGAATAATAGCGTGGTGATCTGTTACTTTTTTATCGTTGAAAACACGTGTAGACTTTTTGATCTTTTTCCCTAATAAAGGTTGTGTTATTTCAGCATAATTAGTTAGGTTCTTTAAAATTCCAGCTACTTTAGGGTAAATATCATTGGGTAAGAAAGTAGTATCTACTCTAGGGTAGGTTACAACTTTCATTTCGTATAACTTCTGAACAATTTTTAAAGTTTCATCTGCAGAAAAACCAAACTTATTATTGCAATAAACTTGAAGACCGGTTAAATCGAAAAGTTTAGGTGCGTAATCTTTACCTTTCTTTTTGGTAACAGAAACTATTTCAAAATCAGAAGCTTTTACTTTATCGGCAAATGCTTGTCCTTCTTCTTTTTTAAGAAATCTACCTTCTTCACAATTAAAGATAGTATCTCTATAGGTTGTTTGTAATTCCCAATAAGGTTGAGGTTTAAAATTTTGGATTTCATTATAACGATTTACCAACATAGCAAGTGTTGGAGTTTGCACACGGCCTATAGATAATACTTGTTTGTACCCTCCAAACTTTACGGTATACAATCGAGTGGCGTTTAAACCCAGTAACCAATCGCCAATAGCACGAGAATAACCTGCGTAATATAAATTGTTATAGTCTTCTTCGTCTTTTAGATTTTCAAAACCTTCTTTTATGGCTTCTTCAGTAAGTGAAGAAATCCATAAACGTTGCACTTTCCCTGTATATTCAGCCTGATTAATTACCCATCTTTGAATTAATTCTCCTTCCTGACCAGCATCCCCGCAGTTGATTACAACGGCAGCTTTTTCAAATAAAGATTTAACAATTCTAAACTGTTTCTGAATTCCAGAATCCTCTGTTACTTTGGTACCAAATTTTTCAGGAAGCATGGGTAAATTATTCAAATCCCAGCTTTTCCAGTGCGGTTTATAGTCTTTTGGTTCTAATAATGTACACAAATGACCAAAGGTATATGTAACTGCATATCCATTACCTTCAAAATATCCATCATGTTTCGTATTGGCACCCAAAATATTAGCAATCTCTCTTGCAACACTAGGCTTTTCGGCGATACAAACTTTCATTACTCACATTTATGGAGCGAAAAATAGTAATTTTGATATAATAATTCTATTTTTAGCCGTTATTTTATATAACTATTAAAAACATATAAATCCCTAAATTAAAGATTATGAGAAAAGCTTTATTGTTATTATTACTAGTTGTTTCAGGTTCAGCGTATTCGCAAATTGAATTTTTAGATACTACTCAAAGTGAAGTAGTAGGAAAAGTAAGTTATGTATATTTAGAAAAGATTGGAGACAATGATTATAACTTCTTTTTTAAAAATATTAATGCAATTGGACATGAATATGTAAACTTTAGCTTTAAAAATGTAGATAATGATATCGATAAGTTATATAATGGAATCATGCAAGGATTTGAAAATGTTCCAAGAGATCCATTAAAAATGAAAGCAAATGGACAAATTGTTTGGTTAAAATATACAAGAGAAGATGGAGAAGTATTTTTACAAATTCAATTAACTAGTGGAGATGAAGAAAATCCGTTACAAGCAATGGAAGATAGTATAAAAGTATCGAGGTTATTAACTGCTGATGATATTAAAAGATTATTCAAAAAAGAGTAGTACTCACTTTAGAATATGATATAAAATAAAAACCGAGAATTAATTTCTCGGTTTTTTTGTGGAGTTAATAGTGATTTATATAAACTATTTTTATTGTAAATTCAATTGCCAAGAAACTCCATATTGGTCTTGAACAAATCCAAACTTTTTACTAAAACCATAATCATAATCAATTGACATCATCACTTTTCCATTTTCGGATAATTTCGAAAATAATCTTTTAATTTCATTTTCGTTTTCACACTCTAAGTAAATTGAAACTGCGGGTGTAAAATTCCAATCGTGAATTGCTGGGCTATCGCTACACATAAATAGATTTCCATCTAACTCGAATGTAGCTTGCATAATTTTCCCTTCCATATCAGGCTGCTCTTTTCCCCATCTCTTTATATTGATAACTTTAGAGTTATCGAATAATTCTATGTAAAAATTCATTGCATTTTCAGCATTGTTATCCTGAAAAGTCAAGGATCTAATCATTTGTTTCTTCATTTGTGTTTTATTTTGAATTATTATATTTTTCAAGCTGTCTTTTTCAACTTGTAATTTTTTAATTGCATTAAGATTATTTTTTTCGGACTCATTATTAGAGCAACTGAACATAATTACTGCAAGTAGTATTATTGATATAATTCTTAACATATTATTTTAAGGGTGTTAGATTTTTTCGCTTTCATTTTTAATGACGAGTAATGGTCTTTAAATAGAATTAAGCGACAGAAAAGTTATATTGAAAATCTGTGAGGATTTTTTAGAGGAGAGAGCATAATAAGTAAGGATACTTATAAATTCTCAACAATTTGAATGTTATTTCCACAAGTATCATTAAAAACGGCAAACTTTAGGGTTCCCATTTCAGTTGGTTTTACGCTAAAATCAACGTTAAGTTTTATGAGTCTCTCATATTCAGCCTCAACGTTATCAACATCAAATTGCGTATATGGAATTCCGGCTTTCATTAATGCTTCTTGATATATTTTGGAAGGTTCGAAATGAAGAGGAGCAGGTTCTAATAATAATTCCGGACCATCTTGCCATTCAGGAGAAACTAATGTTATCCATCTATTACCACCATCTAATGGAGCATCTTTCTTAATGATAAAACCTAATTTTTCAGTATAAAATTGCAAAGCTTTTTGCTGATCTTGAACAGGAATACTAATAAGTGTTACTTTCATTTTGAAATTTTTTATTCATTTGCAAAGCTCAGAACTTTACAATTAACTAGCTTCTCGAAAATTGCTGTTTTTGATATTCACTTGGCGATATCCCAGTTTTAGTTTTGAAGAGCTTACTAAACGAACCTAAACTTTCGAAGCCTACAGAAAAACAAGTTTCCGTTACTGTCATACCATTGTTTAAGTTTTCTTTAGATTTTTCTATTCGTTTATCTATTAAATATTGCCTGGGTGTTTGTCCGTAATATCTCTTGAAAAGTCGGATTAAGTGATATTTTGAGGTAAACCGAATCTTTGATAACAAATCCAGATTAAGCTCTTTATCATAGTTATTATCAATGAAATTTCTTGTTCCAATAATAGACGCTATTTGTGCATCGTTTGAAAAACAAGTGTTTTTTATATGGCTGATTTTCTTTTCGTAAAATGTCATCTCTTTTGTTTCAGCTTAAGGAATATTGATTTTTGTAACTATTTTGAATTACAATATACTTTAATTAAATGAAAAACGACTTAAATTAGAGCTTAAGTCGTTATAATTCATTCATTTTGTGTAAAATATACTATTCTTCAGGTTTGGTATAAGTAATAATATCTATTCCAATTCCATTAGGATCTACAATCGCAAAATGCCTGTCTCCCCAAGGTTCATCTCTAATTTCAATTTCTATAGGCACTTCTTTGTTTTTAAGTTTTTTATAAACTTTGTCTACATCTTTAACTTCAATAGTTAAATACATTCCTTTTCCATTAAAAGGAGATTGAAAAATAGGTTTTTGACTTGGATGGTTTGGTTTTAGAAAACTTATTTCAGCTGATTTGTTAGGAGTATGCATTAAAAGGTAGAAGTCGTTCTCAAAGCTTACTCCAAAATCCAATACAGCTGTATAGAATTGCTTGGTTTCGGTTAATTTTTCGGTAATTATTCCTGCATTTAATTTCATCTTATTTTGTGTTTGTGTACTTGCTAATCTAGTGGTTAGCATACATAGAATTAATAATAAAGTTCTCATGTTATTTGTTTTGGTTTTACAAAACTAGAATGAGAAGTTTGGCAGAAATTGTAAAAATCGGACAAAGTTTAATGGAAAGCTTCTGAAGGTGTTATGCCGTAAAATGTTTTAAAACTTTTAATAAAATGGGCTTGGTCAAAAAAGCCAACATCGAAGTAAATCTTATTTTCTTTTAGACTTTGTTTTGAAGGTTTTAAATTTAGAATATGTTGAAATCGCACAACATTGCTAAATGTTTTAGCTGTGGTTCCTATATAGAAATTAAAAATTCTACGAAGTTGTCGAGAACTTACTTCAGTATTCAGTTCTTTTTCTGTATCTAAAAAACCTCTTTTTTGAAAAATAAGGTTTAAAGCGTTGAAAAAACGATGATCAAATTTTAACTCTTGATTTATAAGCACTGCTGTTAATTTCCCTTCTAATAAGTGTGCTATTTTTTCAAAGGAATGTATTGTATTTATTCCTTCAGTAATCCAATTTGATAGGTCAGGAAGAATTTCTTTTAGTTCTTGAGATTGATTACTTAAAGTTTTAGCATTTACATCGAATAAAAGAGGAAAAGCAGTAGGTAAAAAACGAATTCCAATGTAGTTAAACGATTTACCAATTGGAAACTCGGTATACTTTCTACAAAATCCCATTATGAAATTTTCAGAAGGTTGGTTCTGATTAAAAAAAATATCGATGCATCCATCAGAAACAACTCTGTATGTAAAAGGTTTATTGAGTTGTTTACACGTTTTTAGTTGCCAAAAACAATATATAAAGTGTTGCAGGTTTTCGTTTGGTTGAATTTCGTGATATTGTATTTTTTCATTTTCAGCTTTTATCGTTGGCTGAATCGGGTTGTAATAGTTTTTTATGTTTTCAAAAGTCGTCAAATTATTCCCATTTCGAAATTAATTCAAAAATCCCTTTTTTTATACCTTTATAAAAGTCCCCATCTTTAAATTCAGGAACCATTATTTTATCAATGATTTCTTTACAAACTTGATTGGTCAAAATAAGTTCAGTGCCATTACCCGTTACAATTGTTATTTTCCGACAAGGTTTACAGAGTAATATAATGAGACCATTATTTTTTTCAGTCATTCCAACACCCCAATACTGCCCTAAATCAGCTGCCATTCTTTGAATATCCTTATAAGGAGAAATTGTATCAACTGTAACAATAACAATTTGCCTTGTGGTTACATTATAATAGTTATTAATAATTTTGGATAAATCTTCTACTTGTAGAGGAGTAAAAATACGGTCATAATCATTAATTATCTGACCTTTAATTGATTTCTCTAAATTTTTCAATTTTAGAGAAATCAATTAAAGGGGATGTTTGAGTATTATTCTCTTCTTGAGTAATTCCTTTGCATGGAAGTACAATTAAACCTAAAAATAAGATTAAGAAAGTAGAAGTTTTTATTTTCATAGCTTGATTATAATTTGGTAGATGACTATTTATACTTTTTGTTTATAAATCTAATTATAAAATTAAAACTTTAATTCTAAAATTTTTTGTCTTTTGAAAATTCATTTGAAAAGTTAAAGTTTGATAAAACTTTATAAGGTATGATTTAATAAAAGTACTTTAAACTTGAAAAATACGAATCTGTATTAAAAAAGTATTAGAATTAAAATTAGAAATAAATGAAACAACTAAAGAAGGAAGGGACTTTAAAAATACATTTATTAATAGTTGTTATGGTAATGGGGTTTTGGTCTTGTAATAAAAAAAATCTTCCTATTGCTTATTCATCAAAGGAATCAAAAAATAGAGAAATATACTTGCTAGATGTTGAAAATGGAACTAAAACTAAAATAACCAGTTATGAAGGAGCAGATGGTTATCCAAGTTGGTCGCCAGATAGAAAGCAAATTGCTTTTTATGCAAAATATGATAGAAATAAAACTTGGTCTATTCATACGATGAATAGTGATGGTACAAATAGAAAACGATTAACACATGAAAAAAATAGATGGGACAGTGCACCTACATGGTCTCCTGATGGAAAAAAGATAGTTTTTGCAAGAGAATATAAAGATTCCGTTGGAATGTGGCATGAAGAAATTTGGATGATGAATTCCGATGGCAGCGAACAACAACAAATTAAGCAGCTTGAAGGAATTGCACCTAGTTTTTTAGAAGATGGACGGATCTTGTATCATTCTAAAAGTCCAAATAGTGAAATATGTATTGCAAATAGTGATGGGAGTAATATCATTACTTTGACAAATAATGAAGTAGATGATTGGCAACCCAAAGTATCACCAGATGGAAAAGAAATCGCTTTCATTTCTAAAAGAGATGGAAATCAAGAAGTATATGTGATGAATATGGACGGTTCAAATCAAAAACGATTGACATTTAATAAGGTGGATGATTGGACACCTTCTTGGTCTCCAGATGGTTCTCAACTCATTTTTTCATCAGAAACAGACAAGTTTTTTGATATTTATATGATGGACAAAGACGGTTCAAACCTTAAGAGAATAGTAGAAAAAGGTTCACAACCTTCGTGGTTTAAATAAAAAAGCTGCTTTTAAGCAGCTTTTTTTATTCGTTTAAAAAAGCTTTTAACTCTTCATAAGTTTGTATCTGAGTAGATTTTTTTTCTTTCTGAATTAAAGTTTGTATATCCTCAGGAATGGCTATAGTTTTAGCTAAAGTATTTTCAACTACATCTAAAAACTTCACAGGATGAGCAGTTTCTAAAAAGACTCCAAATTCATTGTCTTTTAGATTGTGTTTTTCTAACCCTAGATATCCTACAGCTCCATGTGGATCAGCTATATAATTAGAATTTTTATGAATTCGTTGCATTGCATCTTTTGTGAGATCATCGGAAAATGAATAGGAAGAAAATGCTGTTTTTAAATCTTCAAAATTATGCTGGAATAGCTCTTGGATACGAATGAAATTACTTGGATTACCTACATCCATAGCATTAGAAATTGTTGGTTGCGATGGTTTAGGAGTATAGTTTCCTTCTAACATAAATAAAGGAACAGTATCGTTTATATTCGTAGCAGCAATAAAATGTTTAATCGGTAACCCCAGTTTTTGAGCCAACATGCCTGCACAAATATTACCAAAGTTTCCACTTGGGACAGAAAAAAGAATGTCTTTATGCTTTTTATATAGTTGCTTATAAGCGAAAAAATAATAAAACATTTGTGGTAACCAACGTGCTACATTAATAGAATTTGCAGAGGTTAATTGTCTGTTTATTCCTGAATCTAAAAAGGCAGATTTAACCATTTCCTGACAATCGTCAAAAACACCTTCTACTTCTAAAGCTGTAATATTTTGACCTAATGTAGTCAATTGTTTTTCTTGAATATCGCTCACTTTTCCGCTAGGATATAAAATAATAACTTCTACGCCTTTTACACCTAAAAAACCATTGGCAACAGCACCTCCAGTATCTCCTGAAGTAGCAACTAAAACTGTTACTTTTTCAGCATTTTGCTGATTGAAATAACCTAAACAACGAGCCATAAAGCGTGCACCTACATCTTTAAAGGCTAGTGTAGGGCCATGGAATAGTTCTAAGCTACCTATATTTTTTTCAATGGCTACTACAGGGAAATCAAAAGCAATAGTTTCAGAAACAATTTGGCGTAGTGTATCTTCTGGAATTTCATCTCCTACAAATTGTTGTATTGCTCTGAATGCAATTTCTTCGTTTGAAAATTGATCTAAATTTTCAATAAAATCTTTCGGTAATGGTGTAATATTTTCAGGAAAATACAATCCTCTATCAGGTGCTAATCCATTAATAACTGCTTCCTTGAATGATACAATGGGAGCATTGTGATGTAAACTGAAATACTTCATAGTTAGTTTTTTTCGAGTATTGTAACACCTTGTGTATTGATTTTTGAATGCACCATAGTGAAATCAATACCTGTATTAGCATATACTTCATTAATATTTTTAAATACATTTTTTGCAGTTTCTGAACCTTTACAGAGTGCAAAAATTGTTGGACCAGAACCAGATATTCCAGCGTTTAATGCTCCTCCGCGAATGGCAGCTTCTTTTACCAAATCGAAATGTGGAATTAAATGCTTTCGAGCAGGCTCTACAATAAGATCTTCTAATGAATTGGCAATAACTTCATAATCATTGGTGTATAAACCACTAATTAATCCACCAACATTTGCCCACTGTATAACTGCATCTGCTAAAGGAACATTTTGCGGTAATACTTCTCTGGCATCTTTCGTCTTTACGGTTACTTGTGGATGGATTGCTACAACTTCTAATTCCGATGGAACAGGAAGTTTTATAATTTTTAAAGGATCATATTGTTGTACTAAAATAAAACCACCATGAATAGCTGCTGCTACATTATCAGCAATTGGAGAACCACAAGCAACTTGCTCACCAAGCATGGCAAACTTTGTTAGTTCTAATTGAGAAAAAGGTTTGTCTAGTAATTCATTTACAGCAAAGGCTGCGCCAGCAGCACTTGCAGCACTACTTCCTAATCCACTACCAGGCTCAAAACCTTTATGAATGCTAACCTCCAAACCAAAATCAGCAGGATGTTTTTGTAACATAGCTAAAGCCACAGCACTAGCTGCATTTTTATGAATATCGTAGGGTAAATTAGCTCCAGTAATTTCTTTGATACTTACTTTTTGATCGTCTGTTTTTGTAAATACCATAGTATCTCCTAAATCGTTTATAGCTAAGCCTAAACAATCAAATCCACAAGAAATATTTGCTACTGTGGCAGGAGAAAATATTTTAATTTCGTTCATTATTTCCTAATTTTTGAACTTTTAACTCTAATTGTTAGCAATTCTAATAACATCTGCAAAAATTCCTGAAGCAGTTACTTCAGCACCAGCACCAGCACCCTTTATTTGTAAAGGTTGTATTGGATATCTATCTGTAAAGAATAAAACAATGTTGTCACTTCCTTCCAGATTATAAAAAGGATGTGCTTGCGGAATATGTTGTAAACCAACTTTGGCTTTTCCATCTACAAGCTCTGCAACATATTTTAATTTACAGTTTTCAGTATTAGCTTTTGCATAAATATCTTGAAAATGAGCTTCTAATTTCGTCAAGCTGTTATAAAAGTCTTCATTATTTGTAGTTTCTAGACTTTCTTCAGGTAAAAAAGAGTTGTTATCAATATCAGAAAGTTCTAATTCATATCCACTTTCTCTGGCAAGAATTAGAATTTTTCTAGCCACATCTACACCGCTAAGATCTATTTTAGGATCAGGTTCAGTATATCCTTCTTCTTGAGCTTTGGCAACCACATCGTGAAATGTATTGTTAGTATTGTAGTTATTGAATACATAATTTAAACTACCAGATAAAACCGCTTGTATTTTATGTACTCTATCTCCTGAAGCAACTAAGTTTTTCAGCGTATCTATAATTGGCAAACCAGCTCCAACGTTTGTTTCAAAAAGGAAAGAAGCATTGTACTTTTTAGAAACTTCTTTCAGCTTTTTGTAATTCTGAAGTTCAGAAGCACAAGCAATTTTATTACAAGTAACCACTGCAATATTATTTTCTAAATATTGTTGGTACATTTTTGAAACACTTTGATTTGCTGTATTATCTATAAATACACTATTTCTTAGATTGAGTTGCTTAGCTTGCTCTAAAAAGCTTTCTAAACTAGCATGTTCTCCGTTTTCTAATAATGATTTTTTCCAATCTTTTAAATCAATACCTTTTTCATCAAAATACATTTTTGTTGAATTGGAAATTCCAATTACACGAATTTGTATTTTTAAGTTATCTAAAAGGTATTCTTTTTGCTGTTGTAGTTGTGCTAAAAATCGATTACCAACATTACCAACTCCAGTAATAAAAAGATTTAGCTGTTTTATATTATCTCCAAAGAATTGTTCATGCAAAGTGTTCAATGCTTTTTTAGCATCTAAACGTTTAATAACTGCTGAAATGTTTTTTTCTGAAGCTCCTTGGGCTATGGCACGAATGTTTACATTATTTTTTCCTAAAGAACTAAACATTTTTCCGCTAAGACCCTGATGATTTTTCATACGATCGCCTACTAAAGCAATAATGCTGACATCATTTTCAACTTTTACAGGATCAATCTTATGACGCTCAATTTCATAAGCAAACTTCTTAGCTATGCTTTCAACAGCTTTGCTTGCATCTTCCTCTAAAACTCCAACACAAATCGTATGCTCAGAAGATGCCTGTGTAATTAAAACTACATTAATTTCATCATCTGAAAGTGCTTCAAATAAACGTTTAGAAACTCCAGAAATTCCAACCATTCCACTTCCCTCAATAGTAAGTAATGAAATATTTTCTACATAACTAATTCCTTTTACAGGCGATGAATTCTCTGTGTGTAATGTAATGAGTGTTCCATGTGCTTCTGGTTGAAATGTATTTTTTATATAAATAGGAATTTCTTTTTCTCGTACAGGTTGAATAGTAGGAGGGTAGATAACCTTGGCTCCAAAATGAGACATTTCCATGGCTTCCTGATACGATATATGACGTATAGGACGTGCTTGTTTTACAATAGCAGGATTTGCAGTAAACATACCACTAACATCTGTCCAAATTTGAAGCTCAGAAGCATTTACAGCAGCTGCATAAATAGCAGCAGAATAATCTGATCCACCACGTCCTAAAGTAGTTGTTTGTCCGTCGTAGCACTTCGCAATAAATCCTGGTAGTACAACTACTTGAGAATTATTTTGGTTAAAGAAAGCACGACAATTGCTGTAGGTAGTTTCAAAATCTACTTGTGCTTTTAAATAGTTGTTATCTGTAATAATTAATTCTTGACTGTCTTTAAAGCTTACATCTAGGATTTGTTTAGCAGCTTCAGCAATGATATAAGAAGACAATCGTTCTCCAAAACTGCTAATAATAGCGTTGGCTTTTGGAGATAATTCTTCTAGCAAATAGCAACCTTTATATAATGTTTTTAATTGGTTGAATAGTGTATTTATATGAGCGATTACTGAATCAGCATCTTTTGAAATTAATTGTTTAATGGTTTCGTAATGATGATTTTCTACAGTTTCTAATAGTTGCAAATAGCTATTATCTTTATGTTTAGCTAATTCAGCGCTTTGAATAAGTTTATTTGTTGTTTTACCAAAGGCAGAAACGACGACTGCTAGTTTGTCTTTTTTAGCTTCTTGAGCTAGAATGTTTATTACTTTTTGTATGTTTTGATGATCTTGTACAGATGTACCACCAAATTTTAGCACTTTCATTTTGTAAATAGTTAAAAATGGGATAAATAAATAATGTGATATATTTTTCAATGTCTTATTGAAAAATAGCTATACTGAAGAATTATATGTAAATGAACACCCCCTAAAGGGTTGTAATAATTGTAGAAATAGTTGTATAAGCAGAAGCAGACGTAGTAGCTACGTTTCTTAAAGTAATATGTCTTTTGCTTATTTTCATCGGGTTAAATGTACTATTAATTTCTTAATAAAAAAATATGCTACTAAAATAAGTTAGATTTTTGTCTGTTTTTGTTGAATTTATATTAACAAAAATGAAAATTCATTGCATAAAAAAAACCGTAACTTTTAAGTTACGGTTTTATAGTTATATAGTAAGCTTTTTTTATTGTTTAGCTTTATCTTTAAACTGATCGAATTTATTTTCAGTTTTTCTTGGCCAGCTGTTATTTGCTGTATCAATGTCTGCTGTTTCTAAATCTGGGTCAATTAAAAAGCTCTTTATTTCTTTCTCAGAAATAAATACTTTATTCACTTTTTCATCATTCTTTCTCCAAACTTCAGCAGGGTATTGCTCACGTTTTTTAGTTCCGTCTGCATATGTAATTTCAACAATAAGTGGCATTACTAAACCTCCAGGTTTTGTAAATTCTACTTGATACATATACTTAGGTAATTTCTTTAAGTTCTCTTTTTTATCAGCTGGTAAATCCTTAATATAAGTTTCTACATCTGAAGGATTTGCTTCATCTTTATTAGTAGTTAAGAATACTAATTTACCTAATCTTGCAAAATATCCTGGATATTGTTGTTGTAATTGCTTTGTTCTTTCGTTTGGCTTATCTGTTAAATATAAAGGCTTCACGTTTTCAATAGCAATATCACAGTAATCTGTAGTATAGAACCATCCTCTCCAGAACCAATCTAAATCCATACCAGAAGCATCTTCCATACTTCTAAAGAAATCAGCAGGAGTAGGGTGCTTAAACATCCAACGTTTAGAATAAATGCTAAATGCATAATCAAATAATTCTGGTCCCATGACAGTTTCACGTAACATGTATAAACCTGCGGCAGGTTTGGTATAAGCATTTGGTCCAAAGTTTTTCACGTAATCTCCTTGAGACATAATTGGAGATAAGTTGTTTTGATCCATACTCATATATCCTACGATGTTTTTTGGTAAACTTCTCACAGGGAAATTAGGATCATAATCTTTTTCAGCTAACATTTCAACAAAAGAGTTTAACCCTTCGTCCATCCAAGTCCACTGGCGCTCATCTGAGTTTACAATCATAGGGAAGAAGTTATGTCCTACCTCGTGTGTAATTACTCCAATCATTCCATTTTTAACTCTATCAGAATATGTTCCATCAGCATTTGGACGTCCATAATTAAAACAAATCATCGGATATTCCATTCCTTGATCTTTCGCATGTACCGAAATTGCTTTAGGATAAGGGTAATCAAATGTTAATTTAGAGTATTCTTCTAAAGTGTTAGCTACAACTCTTGTAGAGTGCTCTTCCCATAATGGGTTTCCTTCTTTTGGATATAAAGAAACTGCCATTATGTTTTTACCGTTAATTTTAACAGCCATAGCATCCCAAATGTATTTTCTTGAAGATGCAAATGCATAATCACGTACATTTTTAGCTTTAAAGTGCCATGTTTTTGTTTTATTAGTACCAGCTTTTTCGTTAGCTTCTGCTTCTTTCTGATTTACAATGAATACAGGATCTTTATACGATTTTCTTGCTTTAGCAAAACGATTACGTTGTTCTTTTGTAAGTACTTCTTTTTCGTTTTGAAGCTCTCCTGTTGCATCTAAAATATGATCTGCAGGAACAGTAATTTTTACATCATAATCTCCAAATTCTAAAGCCCACTCACTACGACCCCAGAATTGCATATTTTGCCATCCTTCTACATTGTTATACACACATAATCTTGGGAAAAACTGCGCAATTGTATAAGCTCTGTTTCCGTCAGGAAATTGCTCAAAACCAGATCTACCACCATCAACTACAGAGTTGTTTATTAGGTAGTTCCATTTAATTCTGAAAGTGAATTTTCCTCCTGGAGCTAAAGGTTTTGGTAAGTTAATACGCATCATTGTATAATTAAATGTATGCGATAATTCTCTACCATCTTCATATTTTACAGATTCAATTTTAAAACCAAAGTCTTTTGGTTTTTCCATATTCTTCTTAACAAATCCTTCTGGAGTTTGCCAAGCACCTGCTGCTTTAGACTCTGTTAGTGGAGTTCTAGAGTCAGGAGCACGCATATTCTGATCTAATTGTAACCATAAATATTCTAAATGATCTTTAGAATTGTTATAATAGGTGATTTTTTCGTCTCCGTAAAGTCTGTTGTTTGTTTCGTCTAGACGTATGTTCATAACATAGTCTACTTTTTGTTGAGTATATTCAAAACCAGGAGCTCCAGATGCAGTTCTTGTTGAAGTAGGTGTTGCCCACAACTCTTTTAATTGACGAAATTTACTAGTATCTGTGTGCCCTTTTTGAGGCTTTTTATCAGTATCCTGCGCAAAGGCGGCTGAAGACATAAAGAATACTGAAATAAATAAATAAAAAAGCTTTTTCATTATAACTTATAAGTTGGTTAAAAAATTGCTTGAAAATTACTGAATTTTAATTAGCTATAAGATGAACTTATTAAAAAATTAACAAATCTTTATATTTTTTAAGACAATAAAAAACGGCAATTAATTTAAATGCCGTTTTTATGTTTTTGTTAAAGGTGCAAAAAGCTTATCCTTTTATTTTATTTTTAAACTTTTCGAATTTTGTTTCTTTCTCTTTTGGCCAGTTATTATTTGACGTATCTACATCAGCTGTTTGTAAATCTGGATCAAGAGCAATATTCGTAATTTCTTTATCAGAAGCGAATACTTTTGTTACTTTATTATCATCTAACCTCCAAATTTGAGCTGGATATTGTTTTCTTTCTTTAGTACCATCTTTATAAGTAAACTCTACAATAATTGGCATAACTAAACCTCCTGGCTTATTGTAGGTAATTTCATAATAGAATTTTGACTTTGGATTCTTATGCTTTCCAAACCCTAAACCTGAAGTAGTATCTTCAATAAAATCGATGTCTCCATTACTATCATCTTTAGTATAAAACTTCTTTACACCTTCAATACCAATATCAGTTACATCTGTAGTATAGAACCATCCTCTCCAAAACCAGTCTAAATCCATAGCCGATGCATCTTCCATTGTTCTAAAGAAATCTGCTGGAGTAGGGTGCTTAAATTTCCAACGTTTAGCGTAAGTTTTAAAAGCATAATCAAATAACTCAGGTCCCATAACTGTATTACGTAAAATATATAATGCAGTAGCAGGTTTACCATAAGCATTATTACCAAAACTATATACGTTGTCTCCTTTAGACATAATTGGAGCAATTCTATCTTGGTTTCCATCCATATAACCTACAATGTTTTTAGGTAATCCTCTAACAATTGGGAAGTTTGGATCGTAAGCTTCTTCGGCTAACATTTCAACAAAAGAATTTAAACCTTCGTCCATCCATGTCCATTTACGTTCATCAGAATTTACAATCATAGGGAAGAAGTTATGTCCAACTTCATGTACAGTTACTTTAATCATTCTGTACTTTGTTCTATCTGAATAAGTTCCGTCAGGATTTGGTCTTCCTGGATTAAAACAAATTTGAGGATATTCCATTCCCATTTGTCCGTCTACAGAAATTGCTTTATGATATGGATAATCGAATGTATAGTCTGAATATGTTTTTAGTGTTTGCGCAACAGCCCTAGTAGAATGATCTCCATATAATGGATTTGCTTCTTTAGAATACAGAGAATAAGCCATTACATCTTTACCATTAATATCTACTGCCATTGCATCCCATATAAACTTTCTAGAAGTTGCAAACGCATAATCTCTAACATTTTTAGCAGAAAACTTCCAAGTTTTAGTTTTTTTAGATTTACTTTTTTCTGTTTTTTCTGCTTCTTTTTGAGAAACGATCAATACAGGTTTGTCATATGCTTTTCTAGCTTTAGCTAATCTTTCCTGTTGTTTTTTAGTCAATACTTCTTTTTCATTCTGTAAAACTCCAGTAGCTCCTAAAATATGATCTGCAGGTACAGTAATATTAACATCAAAATCTCCAAACTCTAAAGCAAATTCACTTCTTCCCCAAAACTGATCGTTTTGCCATCCTTCTACATTATCATATACAGCCATTCTAGGGTAGAATTGCGCAATTACATAATTGTTATTATTGTTTTCTGTAAAGTGCTCGTAACCAGACCTTCCTCCTTGTGTGCGGTGATTATTGATATTATACCACCAATCTATATTAAAAGAAAAGGTAGCGCCTGGGGCTAAAGGTTTTGGTAAATTAATACGCATCATTGTTTGATTAATAGTATGCGATAATTTGCTGCCATCTGTATTGGTTACACTGGTAACTTTAAAACCTCCATCGAAAGGTTTTTCAGGAAAAAAACGATCGAATACTCTTTTATTAACTTTTTTAGGTATTCGATTAGTTTGAATATCTGGAGTTTTAGAATCAGCGGCACGCATATTCTGATCTAACTGAACCCATAAATAAGGTAATTCGTCTTCTGAATTATTATGATAAGTAATAGTTTCACTACCAGTAATTCGTTGTTTATCGTCATCTAAAACGATATCCATTTTATAGTCAACTTTTTGTTGGGTATATTCTTTTCCAGGGGCTCCAGAAGCAGTATGCTGATTATTAGGAGTAGGAAGTAACTCGTCTAATTGTTTAAATTTATTTTGATTTGTATGTCCCTTTTGTGTTTTTCTGGTTTTTTCTTGTGCTGATACATAGAATGTTACAAGAAATACCGAAAAAAATAAAAAAATCGTTTTTTTCATTTTTTAGAGTTAAGATTTAATTTAATTGTATAAAACTACAAATTAGTCTATATTTTTATTGAAAATTTAACAAACCTTTATCATTTTTTTTAGTGAGAAATAAACTTTTCCTTTCTCCATTAATTTTGGCTTTGATAAGGTTTTGTTGCTCAGGAAAGTCGTTAATTAGTACATCGTTTTGTATTTCTATACTTTTTACTTCTGTAACTCCTTCAATTTCTAGATAGAAGTAAACGATATCTCCTTCATATTCCTTGCCAACAAATGTATACGAACGTTGTGTCCCGTTTATACTTACTTTAAAATGTTGGTCTAGGTATTTTTTAAAGTATTCATTTACATTTTTAACCTCTTTGTCTGTGCTAAGTTGTAAATCTGTTTCATATGCTTTGTTAATTGCAACTTCAATATCATCCATAAATACATTCATAATCATTTGTACAGACTGACTTTTAGAATTAAATTGAATATCAGTTAAAGCCAAATAGTATTTATGAAGGTTGAAGGAGCATAAGACTAAAGCTATAAGAATGATTGATAATTTTTTCATAAAAATAAAGTAAACAAATAGTACGCCAAATTACTCTTTTTTTGTGATTTCGAGATATACTTTTGCTTCTTTGATTAATATTTCAATAGTTTCTAACTTTCTACCTTCTTTATAAAGGTTCTCTATTCCTAAGGGGGTGCAATATTCTAAGAAATTATAATATTTATTTTCTGGAATTTTTAAGTATTCAAAGAAAAATGATTTTCCTAATTCAGAGAGTAATAATTGAGGGAATTCTGCTTTAAATTTGAGTTTTTTCTTAAGCGCTTGTTCTCTTTTAAGGCTTTTAAATGGAAGAGAAAAACGCGCTATTTTAATACCTTCAAGTCTTTGTGTTGGATCTGTAATATTATTTAATTCTCGATTAATTTCGTTAGCGAAATTATAATTTTTACCAGGTTCAATTTTTATATTAGAGAAATCTAAAGCACCTTTAGACTTTACAATAGCTACATCTTCTGGAGTTTGCTCAAAATCTCTTTTTAACAAACCAAACAAAGTTCTTCTTTTTATTTCTACTTCTTCTAAAACATGATCCCTTAAATACAATTTAGTATCTAAGGTTTTAGACTGAATTATTTGCTCGTTTATAATTACAGTAAACTCATGATGTTGAATAGAAGTTATTTGTAATTTTTGACCGAATTTTACTTTAATCGAAAATATTCCCGAATCATCTGAAAAAGTACCTTTCTTTGTGTCTAGGTTAATAATATGTGCATTTATAACAGGACCTAAAGCATCTCTTAATGTTCCTTTTATGGTAACTTCTTGACATGAAATGTTTATTGAATAAAGTAGAATTATAAGGAATGTAGTTCTATATTTCACAGCGAATCTTTTTTAAATAGCAAAGCTTGTTCTTTTAGAAATGGAATTAAATCAAAATCACCTTTTTGATATATTTTTTTAAAGTCTTTATGTTGATGGACGAAGTATATAAACCGAGCTACATCTGTACTGTCAATTTTAAGTTGTAATGTGATATGACTTCGGTACTTCCTTTCTATGGCCTGCATTTTTTGTTCGTTTTCTAATAACATTTTTTTCTTTTTTAGCATAGCCATTCTGCCGGAAAAAGTATTGATGATTAAATCTAATGGAATAAGGCCAGCACTAGTGCTAGCTCCATAAATCTCTCTTTCAATTTGTGATTTTTTCTTTACATAAGGGTTGAAACCTAAGTTTTTCATAACTTCTTCTCGCTTAGTTTCTTTAGCTCCTTTTATATCTGAAGTTAATATACCTGACAAATTTGTTCTTTTTATTTCTACTTCATCTAATAAGTAATCCTTTAGATGTAGTTGAATATCAATTTTTTTCTGTTTTAAAAAAACGTTAGCTACAGTAATGTTTTTTGTATGATGTTGTACAGAAGTAATTTTTAACTCATCATTTAATTGAACTTTAATAGAGAAATTCCCATTGTCGTCAGAGAAAGTTCCTTGTTGCGAAGTTATATTTACAATATGTGCATTGATAATCTTTCCTGTTTTATCAGATAAAGTACCAGTGATTTCAATTCTTTGACCAAAAGATTGAAAAGTTGTAATAAGAATAAGATATAGTAATAGTTTTTGCATACAATTAGTTGATATACAAATAAAATCACTCTACTTCTTAAAAAGTTTTAATGAGAATGTAAATATATGTTAAACTATATTGCAATCAAGTTGCTTTAATATTGGTAGGTTGATTGGTTGTTTCTGTTAGAAATTTTAATGCAATTAAGTTGCTTTAATTCTTTTTTAAAAGCAATTTAAAATTACTATAGGTGAATATTTTTGTGTTTTGTGTTAAAAAAATACATTTGCTTCAATAAATTTCATAAAAACCTTCAATAAAATGAAAAATTTTAAATTAAAGATTGCGGCCCTAGCAATCGTAAGTGCAGGATTTATTGCCTGTAACAATTCAGAAGACGCGCAAGATATAGCTACCCCGAATGCTTCTGACGACATTTCTACAGATTTTATTACAAATAAGTACATTGTAGTTCTAAAAGAAGGGACTTTAAAAGCTCCGCAAGCTAGAGGTTCAAAACAGGCGTATGAAACTTCTATTGCTGCTTTAAAAAGTGAAGTAATTACAGATTTTAAAGATTTCAATTTAAATTCTGATAATGTAAAAGCAACTTTTGGGTATGCTTTACAAGGTTTTGTAGCTGAACTTACACAAGCAGAAGTTAAAAAGTTATCTAATGATTCAAGAGTAGAGTCTATAGAAAATGACTTCCAAATTTCATTAGAACCATTCAAAAAAGAAGAGGGACAGGCAGAAACTAATAGAAGAGATTATACTCCATGGGGAATTACTCGAGTTGGAGGACCAGCAAGTCCTATTAATAGAACTGCTTGGATTGTAGATTCTGGTATTGATTTAGATCACCCAGATTTAAGAGTTGACACAGGTAGAAGTAGAACTTTCGTTACTAGCGGAGCTGATGCTTCTAGTGCTAATGATAGAAATGGTCATGGTACGCATGTAGCTGGAACTGTAGGAGCATTAAGTAATAACATTGGTGTCATTGGTGTAGCTCCTGGTGTAAATTTAGTTGCTTTAAAAGTATTGGCAGGAAATGGAAATGGAGATTTCTCTTGGACTATTCAAGCATTAGACTATGTAGCTGCTAATGGTAGAAGTGGAGATGTAGTTAATATGAGTTTAGGCCCACGTACAAGATATACAGATAATGCTACAGATAATGCAGTTAGAAGAGTTGCAAGTAGAGGAATAAGAGTAGTTATGGCTGCTGGAAATTCTAATGATAACTCTATTTATTATTCTCCAGCTAGAGTAAATGGAACAAACATTTATACAATTTCTAATATGGATATCAATGAGAGAATTGCCGCAACTTCTAACTATGGAAGTCCAGTTGATTATGCAGCACCCGGTACTTCAATCTGGTCTACTTGGATTGGTGGAGGATACAGAAATATTAGTGGAACTTCAATGGCAGCTCCACACGTAACAGGATTATTATTATCAGGTGGTGTGAGATCTGGTGGATTTGTTAGGTCAGACAAAGACAGCAATAGAGATCGTATTGCAGTAAGAAGATAAAGAACAATTATTGTTAATTGTTAGTAATTTGAGTGGCACTGATAAGTATTTTTTACTTATCAGTGTTTTTTTATGAGTCTATTTAACAGTATCTTTTTTGAAAAGCAAAGCTTGTTGTTTTAAAAACTTAATAATAGCAATATCTCCATTGGTATATGCTTCTTCAAAGCCTTTATCAAAATGAGCAAAATAGATAAATCTAGAAATATCATTAGCATCAATTTTTAAATCATTATTGATATAATCGCTATACGTATTTTCGATAGCTTTTAGTTTTGTTTCGTTATCTAGTAATTTTTTTTCGTTTTTCAATTTTTTAGTCCTTCCAGAAACAGCATTGATAATATTATCAACTGAGAGTGTTGCAGCAAAAACATAATATTTAAAAAGGCCTCCATCTGTAGCAGTATGTATTTTTCTCTCTATAGGAGAGAGTTTTTTAGCAAAAGGGTTTAAGCCAAGGTTTTCCATAACTTCTTCTCGTTTGCTTTTTTTTATTTCAGCAGCATCAGTTGTTAAAGTACCAGATAAGTCTGTTTTTTTAACTTCAACTTCGTTTAATAGATAATCCTTTAGATGTAAATAGACAGTAAGCTTTTTGTGTTTTATAATAATGTTGGCAATCGTTATTTTTTGAGTGTGATGTTGTACTGAAGTAATTTCTAATACATCATTTAATTGCACTTTTATAGAAAAATTACCTTCATCATCAGAGAAAGTTCCTTGTTGATTGGTCGTATTTACAATATGAGCATTTACTACTTTTCCTAACTTATCAGATAAAGTTCCAGTAATTGAAATTCGTTGTGCAAATATGCAAGTAGTTAAAAATAAAAAGAGTAATAGGGTAATTTTATTCAAATGATAGTTTTTTAATTATAAATTTAGTTATTTGATCTGTAATTTATAGCTCAAAAGATATCAAGAATTATACCATGATTTTATATAGTAAAAAACAAAAGTTTTAAAGAATATCAATAAAAAAAGAGGTTAAATTATGTGCTTTTCACATATAATTTAACCTCTTTTTTTATTTCTGTATATCTATTTTAGATTACCTAGTAAATTTATATGAAGGTTTGTTATTACTTGTTTTTACAATATAAATTTGACCTTTTTTCAATGAAGACTTAATTAACCTTTCTTCTTCTTCACTAGCTATGGTTCTTTTTAATAGTAAGTTTCCATTTATATCATAAAGTGAAAATATATAAGTTGTAGAAGCAGATCTAGATTCGTGTGGTTGTAAAACCTTAATTTTATCTGGATCATTTGGATCTGGAGTAATTGTACTAAAACAATTATTAATAGGATCATGAGGACAAACATCACGGTGATCAGGTATCGTATCACCATCTGAATCTGGGCAACCAAATGCAGAAAGTGATCCAGGAATGCTAGGACATTCATCATCCTTATCAAGAGTTCCATCTCCATCAGAATCGGGACAACCTGAAGAAGTGTTACCAGCTTCATTAGGGCATTCATCTTGAGAATTAATTACACCATCTTGGTCATAATCATTAGGACATTTATATTCAGTTAGTACACCTATGGGAGTAGGTATAATCATTGGGAAAAGAATTAATAGAACTTGATTTTCTATTAAAGTAATACCGACATTACTAGTAACATTACTAATATTAACAGTTGCTATTCCATTAGTAAAATCTAAAGGAATATGAGGATTATCACTAACAATTAAATAAAGTGAATTATCAGTATTATAATTAGTAATATCTACCCTAATTTTATAGCTAGTAAGGCAACCATTAGAATCAGTATTTCTATCAAAAATTTCAATAGATTGAGAATTAGAAACAAAAGAGAATAACATGCATATAAATGCAAAGTAGTACTTTTTCATAATATAATTTTTTAATTAGAATTAAGGCGAAAATATGTTTTTTAATACATTTGTCAAAACAGAAATTCATTTAAATTGAAAAAAATAATTGTTGCGAGTACATCTACAGTTCATGGTAGCGGATACTTAGCATATATACTTCCAGAATTAGCAACTTTTTTTAAAGAAGCAACTACTATTTTATTTATTCCATATGCACGACCAAGCGGAATTTCTTATGAAGAATATACAGCAAAGGCTAGGGAAGCATTTGCTAAAATTGATAAGAAAGTAGTTGGACTTCATGAATTTGAAAATCCTGTAGCCGCGGTTACTGAAGCAGAAGCTATTTTTACTGGTGGAGGAAATACTTTTGAATTGGTAAACCAGTTATACAAAACAGAAGTATTAGCGAAGCTTCAAGAAGTAGTTTCCTTGGGAACACCTTATTTAGGAACAAGTGCTGGTAGTAATATTTGTGGAGTAACTATGATGAATACAAATGATATGCCTATTGTATACCCACCTAGTTTTGATACAATGGGATTAATTCCTTTTAATATTAATGCACATTATTTAGATCCAGATCCTACTTCTAAACACATGGGAGAAACTAGAGAAACTAGAATTAAAGAATACCATGTATTTAATGAAACTCCAGTTTTAGGATTAAGAGAAGGTAGTTGGCTAGCAGTAAATGGAAATTCAATTGAATTAAAAGGAAAATATACAGCAAGATTGTTTAGAAAAGGTAAAGAAGCTATAGAATTATCTTCAGGAACAATCATTGATTCCACTATTTTATCAGTATAAATATTTGTAATTTTGTGTAGACGAAACACAAAATATGCCTGTAAATCAAAATATAAAAGTTGCTGTAGATGCTGTAGTTTTTGGTTATGATGCCAAACAATTATCTGTTTTATTAATAAAAAGAGGAGTAACGCCTTATAAAGATAGTTGGGCATTGCCAGGAGGTTTAGTACAAGATAATGAGTCTTTAGAAACTGCAGTGACTAGAGAATTAAAAGAAGAAACAGGTGTAACTATAGATTATCTAGAACAATTATACACTTTTGGAGAACCTTTAAGAGATCCAAGAAATAGAGTAGTGTCTGTGAGTTATTTTGGGCTGGTAAGGCCAAATCATTTTACCATTCAAGCAGCTACAGATGCAAAAGAAGTACAGTGGTTTCCTATAACTAAATTACCACCTTTAGCCTTTGACCATCAGAAAATTTTAGAAATAGCTAAAGAGCGTTTAAAAGGGAAGTTACAGTACCAACCTATAGGCTTCGATTTACTGAATAAAGAATTTCCGTTTTCAGATTTAGAAAATTTATATACTACCATTTTAGAACAAAAGATCGATCGTAGAAACTTCAGAAAAAAAATATTGAGTTTTGAAATCGTAGAAGAAACAGATAAAATTCATCAGCAGGGAAGTGGTAGACCTGCAAAACTCTTCAAGTTTAATAAGAAGAAATACAATCAATTACTTACCGAAGGTTTCCATTTTGAAATTAAGATAGTGTAAATTTTACACAAAATATTTTGTTGAGTTGTTTTTATGTTTTAGTTTTGCGTAAAAATGACACAAAAATGATTTTAAATCTAGACCCAACATTTACACCTTTAGGAGATAATCAAATTGAATTTGAAAAATTTGTTTTCTCTGGAGGAGAGCCACATATTAAGTTAACAACATTAGTAGAAGAAGGAGAAAAAGTTATGATAACAACTAGAATACGTTCTTTTAATGATTTTGGATTCTTGGCGTGTGCTGTAGATGCTTTAAGAAGGAGTAGAGTAACTACTATTGAATTATTGTTGCCTTATTTTCCTGGAGCTAGACAAGATAGAGTCATGGTGCCAGGAGAGCCACTAACAGTGAAAGTATATGCAGATATTCTGAATAATTTGAATTTGCATAAAATTACGGTGTTCGATCCACATTCTGAGGTTACTCCCGCTGTATTAAATAATTGTAAAATGCTAGCCAATCATAAATTCGTAGAGAAAGTAATAGCAGATATAAAAGAAAAAGTTGTGTTGGTTTCTCCAGATGGAGGAGCATTGAAAAAGATTTATAAAGTATCGGAATATTTAGGGGGAATTGCTGTAATAGAAGGATCAAAAAAGAGAAATGTAAAAAATGGAAAATTAGAAGGGTTTAAAGTATACGAAGAAGATTTAAAAGGGGAAAATTGCTTAATAGTCGATGATATTTGCGACGGCGGAGGAACTTTTATGGGGCTCGCACAAGAATTGAAAAAGAAAAACGTGGGAAAATTGTATTTAGCTGTCAGTCATGGAATTTTTAGTAAAGGAGTAGAAGCTCTGCAACAGCATTTTTCTAAAATATACACAACAGATAGTTTTAGAGATGTAGAAAATGTAGTACAAATTAAATTGGAAGAGATTTTAAAATAAATGAAGAAAAGCAAAAATGAAAATGAAATTAAAGAAATACACAGATCAATTAAAAGAATGGCCAGAAAAAGGACATCATATAATGGCACAATACGATGAAGAAAAAGTAATCGTTTATCAGTCATATAGACCAGAAATAGGAAATTTTGCAGTAAAAAATCAATTTTTTGGAGGCGCCTTTAAGCTTACACGTATGACATGGATAAAACCAAACTTTTTATGGATGATGTACCGTAATGGTTGGGGATTAAAAGAAGGACAAGAAGTTGTTTTAGCAATCCATTTAAAAAGAACTGCTTTTGAAAGATATTTAGAGCAAGCTGTATATTCAAGTTATCAGGCAGATTTATACGAAAGTAATGAAGATTGGAAAGAGCAAGTACAAAACTCATCTATTAGATTACAATGGGATCCAGATCATGATCCTTATGGAGCTAAGCTAGAAAGACGAGCGATTCAGTTAGGAATTAGAAATGGAGAAATAAGAAGGTACGCAAGAGAAGATATTCTTAAAATAGAAGATATATCAGCGTTTGTAAAAGAGCAATATGAGTTTGTAAAAAACAAAGATTTGACAAGCTTAATATTACCAGAAGAAAAGCCGTACCTGTCAAATAATAAGGTCGTCAATAAATTTCTAAAAATATCATGAAAGAGAAAATAGAAGCCATGTTTTTAGGATTAGCTATTGGAGATGCTTTAGGTGTTCCGGTAGAATTTACATCTAGGTTTGAACTGGAACAAAACCCTGTAACCAACATGCTTGAGTTTGGATCCCATAATCAACCAAAAGGTACTTGGAGTGATGACAGTTCTTTAACATTTTGTTTAGCTGAAAGTTTATTGAATGTGTATAAACCAAAGGATATTGCTATAAAATTTGCTAAGTGGTACTCTGAGAACTATTGGACAGCTGGTGGAGAAGTTTTTGATGTTGGAATAGCAACAAGCAAAGCGATTTCCTCTTTTATTAAAGGAACTTCTGCAACTTTAGCAGGAGGAAGAGGAGAATTTGATAATGGGAACGGTTCGTTAATGAGAATTAGTCCATTAGCTTTTTATGTAAAAGATTTTTCTATAGAAAAACGATTTGATATTATAAAAGAAGTTTCTTCTATAACACATGGACATATAAGAGCTGTAATTAGTTGCTTTATTTATATAGAATTCCTGTTAGAATTAATGAAAGGAATAGAAAAATTGAAAGCATATAAAAGTACACAGCAAAACATTAATGAGTTTTTAGATAACAATCCAATTTGTTCGGAAAAAGAGATACATATATTTGAGAGATTACTTAAGATTTCAATTAATAGTCTTAAAAAAGAAGAAATAAGCAGTTCAGGATATGTTGTACATACGTTGGAGGCAAGTTTATGGAGTTTTTTAACAAGCAATAATTATAAAGAAGCAACTTTAAAAGCAGTAAATTTAGGAGAAGATACAGATACCACAGCTTGTGTTACTGGTGCTTTAGCAGGATTATATTATGGTTTAGAAACAGTTCCAAAAGAATGGATTAACCAATTAGCAAGAGTAGAAGATATAAAAGTATTAGCAGAGAAATTTGCAAAAAAATATGGAAAATGAAAACAGTAATATTATACAGACCAATAGGAGAGAAAGAATTGGTTTTAATAGTTGAAAGCGGATTTAAAAAATTTCCACCACGTTTAGCACAGCAACCTATTTTTTATCCCGTATTAAATGAAGAATACGCATCGGAAATTGCTAGTAAATGGAATACTGTAGATCCATTTGGAAATTATTTGGGATTTGTAACTAAGTTTACAATTAGGGAAGAAGAGTTTCAAAAATATAAAGTTGAAAATGTAGGCGGGAAAATTCATAATGAACTATGGGTGCCATCAGAAGATCTAGAAATATTTAATGAAGCAATTACAGAAGAAATAGAAGTAGTAAAAGTTTATATAGGAAAATCATTCATTACTGTTGAAAGTAAAGAAACTTCAGAAGTAATGGATACTATTCCGAAAATATATGAAAAATGAAAATAGAAGTAATACAAGGCGACATTACAAAAATTAAAGTAGATGTTATTGTAAATGCAGCAAACTCTAGCTTATTAGGCGGTGGTGGAGTAGATGGAGCAATTCATAGAGCAGGAGGTAAAGAAATTTTAGAAGAATGTCAACAAATAAGAAATAGACAAGGAAAGTGTAAAACTGGACAAGCAGTAATTACAACTGCGGGAAAATTGCTAGCTAAAAAAGTTATTCATACGGTAGGACCTGTATACAATAATGAAGAAGGAATAAATGAGAAAAAAGAATTATTAGCAGATTGCTACCGTAATAGTTTATTATTAGCAAAAGAGAATGATTTAAAAACGATTGCTTTTCCAAATATAAGTACAGGAATTTATCGTTTTCCAAAAGATATAGCAGCAGCAATTGCGATAAAAACAGTGAAAGAAAATCCAATTCTAGAAAAAGTACTCTTTGTATGCTTTGATGAAGAGAATTATAAGGTTTATAAAGAGATTTTAAAAAAATAAAAATGAAAAAGATAAAATATATAAAAGGAGATGCAACCAATCCTATTGGAGAAGGAAATAAAATTATTGTTCATGTATGTAATGACATTGGAGGTTGGGGAAAAGGTTTTGTACTGGCAATTTCTAAGAAATGGTCTGAGCCAGAAAAAGAGTACAAAGCATGGTATAAATCAAGAGAAAATTTCGAATTGGGTGGAGTTCAATTTGTAAAAGTTGAATCTAATTTATGGATTGCTAATTTAATAGGACAACACAAAATTCGAAAAGATGAACAAGGAAATCCGCCAATTCGATATAAAGCTATTGAAGAAGGAATTCAAAAAGTTGCTAAAGAAGCATCAGCAATAAAAGCTTCTGTACATATGCCAAGAATTGGTTGTGGATTAGCAGGAGGAAAATGGGAAAATATAGAACCAATTTTAGAAAAGCATTTAACAAAAAACGAAATTGAAACCATTGTGTATGATTTTGAGTAAAGTAATATTACGTTATTACGAACGCAATTTAATGAAGTGAAGCAATCTGTTTTTTAGAGTGAGACTCTTTCAGTTATTTTACTTCTTCGGAATGACGAGTATGAAATTAAAAACAAAACAAAATGAACGAAAAAGAAATAAAAAAGATTAGTAAATTTTTAAGTCTATTATTACGGCATCAACCTAGTTTAATAGGACTAGAACTAGACGAAAATGGATGGGCAGATATAGAAGAGTTGATCAATAAATCTAAAAAGAAAAAGAAACATTTTTCTAAACAAGATTTGGAAAAAATAGTAGCAGAAAACGATAAACAACGATTTAGCTTTAATAAAGAAAAAACGAAAATTAGAGCGAATCAAGGACATTCCATAAAAACAGTCGATTTACAACTCAAGGCTATAGCACCACCAGAACATCTATATCACGGAACAGTAATAAAATTTATGACCTCTATTCGAGAAAATGGATTGCAAAAAATGAGCAGACAACATGTGCATTTAAGTAAAGATAAAGACACAGCTGTAAAAGTAGGAAGTAGAAGAGGAGTGCCTATTATTTTGACAATCCAATCAGGAGCAATGTTTCGAGAAGGTTATGAATTTTTCAAATCAGAAAACGGAGTTTGGTTAACAAATAATGTACCTGCTGCATTTATAGATTTTAAAGAATAAAAAAACAAATGAAAAAGAAAGAATTACACGAGGAAGTATTTCTAATAGAAGACTTTTTATCAGAAGATGAATGCTTTGAATATCTATTACAGTTTCAAACTTCAGAATTTGAAGAAGCAAAAATAGCTATTGATGGAAGTCAAGTAATGAATAAAAATATTCGAAATAATGATCGTCATATTTTTTTCGATAAAAGCTTAGCAAATTCACTGTGGAATCGAGTACAGAAATTTCTTCCTCAAAGAGTAGGTTTTTATGAAGCTTTGGAATTAAATGAAATGTTTAGAGTATATAAATATACCCAAGGACAACGATTTAAAATGCATATAGACGGAAGCTTTAAACGAAATTTAAATGAAGAAAGTTTATATTCATTTCTCATCTATTTAAACGATGATTTTGAAGGAGGAGCAACGGAGTTTAGAAAATTGTTTACCGTTACACCTAAAAAAGGAATGGCACTTATTTTTAGACATCGTTTAAGGCACGAAGGGAAAGAAGTAACATCAGGCGTTAAATATGTATTACGAACAGATATAATGTATAAAAGAATATAGTTATGTTAAGAATAAAATTAGTTTATAAAGAAGAAGAATTAGGAAAAGCATGGAAACAAGATTTTGATGTATGTGATAATGTCGAAATTCTTAAAGAAGATATTGTTAAAGTTGATTGTGATGCAATTGTAAGTCCAGCAAACTCTTTTGGTTTTATGGATGGAGGTTTAGATATACATTTATCAGAAACATTTGGTTGGCATATTCAAGATGAGTTACAAGCAAGAATAGCACAATTAGATGAGAGAGAACTATTAGTAGGAAAATCAATGATTATTCCTACTAAAGATGAAAAGATTCCATTTTTAATTTCTGCTCCTACCATGCGAGTACCTATGAGTTTTAATATAGCGACTTCTGTAAATGCATATCATGCGATGAAAGCTATTTTGATAGCAGCAAAAAATCATGAAGAGATTCATACAGTTGCAATTCCCGGTTTATGTACAGGTTGTGGAAGAATGCCTTTTCATATAGCTTCTAATCAAATGTTTCTAGCATTCGATGAAATAATTAATGGAAATTATAAAGATTATAAAACTTTTGGAGATACTCAAAAGTTTCAATATAGATTAAATGAAAAAGGTCTTATTTGGGATTATTAAGATATGAAAAGAACATTTACAATTGGAGATATACATGGCGGATTAAAAGCCTTACAACAATTACTAGATAAGCTAGAATTAACAAAAGACGACCAACTTATTTTTTTAGGAGATTATGTAGATGGCTGGAGTGAATCTGCACAAGTATTAGATTATTTAATAGCATTAGAGCAAAAGCAAAAATGCATTTTTATAAAAGGAAACCACGATGCTTATTGTGAAAATTGGCTAAAATCTGGAGAAACAAATGATGTATGGTTATTCCATGGTGGAAAAGTAACAATAGAAAGCTATAAAGAATATACTCCTGAACAAAAGAAAGAACATTTAGCTTTCATAGAACGCATGAAATTATTTCATGTAGATGATGAAAACCGTTTGTTTATTCATGCAGGATTTACTTCTATGCATGGGCCGTATCAAGAAGTATACGAATCTAACTATACTTGGGATAGAACCTTATGGGAAATGGCAGTAACCATGGACAAACGAATACAAAAAGATTCGCTGTTATATCCAAAAAGATTGTTGTTATTTAAAGAAATCTATATTGGTCATACACCTACAACGCGTTACGATATATTTGAACCTATGCAAGGATGTAATGTTTGGAATGTAGATACAGGAGCAGCATTTAAAGGAAAATTAACGGCATTAAATATTGAAACAAAAGCATTTATTCAAAGCGATGCTGTATATACTTTATATCCAGATGAAGAAGGAAGAAATGCAAATCCATATAGAGTGATAAAGAAGAAATATTAAAAAGGAAGTTATGAAATACACAAATACACTCATACAAGAGCGATTTAATAATGAAGAACAGCTAAAGTTTTTGTTTTTCTGGGGACACCAACCCAATAAAGATGGAAGTATTGGAAAAAGTTGCTTTAGTCAATGGTGGGAGTCAACGTTTATTATAGATAATGTTACTTATAAAACAGCTGAGCACTACATGATGGCAGGAAAAGCAAGACTTTTTAATGATGAAGAAATCGTAAAAGAAATTTTAGAAACAGATCATCCACACGATGCTAAAAAATTAGGAAGAAAAGTAAGAAATTTTGATCCAGTTACATGGAATGAACATAAATACAGAATTGTTTATGAAGGAAATCTTGCCAAGTTTTCTCAAAATAAAGAGTTAGCATCATTTTTATTCCATACAAATGATAGAATTATTGTAGAAGCAAGTCCTAGAGATAGAATTTGGGGAATAGGAATGGGACAATCTAATGAAAAAGCTATGAATCCTAATTTATGGAGAGGGCATAATTTATTAGGGTATGTATTAATGGAGGTAAGAGATCAACTAAAAAAATGAACCCAAGAAGATTATTTTTGAGACTGTTATTCTTCTTAATTTCTTTTATTGTAGTGGTTAATATTATTAGTAGTAATCTGGAATCAGATAGTACGAATAAAAGATTAAAATATTTTGAGAGCTTTGATTTAAAATTAAAAGGAGTCATTTGTAGTATAGAAAAATCTAAACCATTTGATTCGTATAAATTTTTTGTAACGGTAAACGTACTTGAATCAAATAAAAAAGAGTTTCTAGATATTGGAGTTAATGGTGCTGCATTTTGTATGAAGAAAGGAAATATTGTAGTGTTTGTAGATCATTTTAACAACTACTCAATAGGAGATACAGTTTTGATAGGTTCGGATAATGATAAAATTATTGAGTGTATAGATCATATTGGTAAAATAAAGTTGATTAAAAGAAGAAATGAAGTAATTACCTACGATCCTATAAAAACAAATAAAAAAATTAAGGAACTATTAAAGAAAGGTTGTTCAAGACCTTGATCTTTAAAAAGTAAAAGAAACGAACTATATTCCTTCATTTTATTAAATCTTAGCTGTGTACTATTTGACAGTTACAGATAAATATACTAAAATCAAGATCATCAATAAAATTTACATTAAACCTCGTGATCTACACTTCATCACAAAAATTACCAATAAAGAAAAAAGAATATCAATATTACTTTTTAGCAGGAAGTATGAATTTACAAAAAGAAGTTTCTTGGCGAGACAAAATAATGAAAGAGATTTCTGGGAATGTTCTTTTTTTGGATCCAACAAATAAAAACCACGATTCTTTATCTGATAAAGAAATGAAAGCTCATATAGAGTGGGAATTAGAAGCTATGGAATTAGCGGATACAATTATACTCAATTTCTTACCAAATGCTATGTCACCAATATCATTAGTAGAATTAGGATTGCATGCTAAATCAGGGAAGCTAATTGTTGTGTGTCCAGATGAATTTTATAAAAGTAGATATGTGCATATACTTTGTAAAAAGTATAAGATTCCTATATATAAAACATTTGAAAATATATTTGTGTAAAAAAAACGCAAATATGTTTTGTGTGTTTGAAAAATGATTTTATATTTGTGTTGTAATTACGCAAATCAATAAAATCATGAATCCATTATTATATACAGACGGTTACAAAGTAGATCATAGAAGACAATATCCAGAAAATACAACTTTAGTATATTCTAATTGGACACCAAGAAAAAGTAGAATAGAAGGAGTGGATGAAGTAGTATTCTTCGGTTTGCAATATTTTATTAAGAAATATATCATAGAAGAATTTGATAAAAACTTCTTTCAGCAGCCAAAAGAAAAAATTGTAAAAAAGTATGCTAGGCGAATTAATAACTATTTAGGAGAAAATCAAGTAGGAGTATCGCATATTGCAGCATTACACGATTTAGGATACGTTCCAATCGTTATCAAAGCATTACCAGAAGGAGTTTCTGTACCAATTAGAGTTCCAATGTTTACAATGTACAATACACTTCCTGAGTTTTTCTGGTTAACTAATTATTTTGAAACATTATTATCTACAACTATTTGGATGCCATGTAATTCGGCAACAATAGCGAAACAGTATCGAAAAATTTTAGACACGTATGCTGAAAAAACATCAACAGCAACAGAATTTGTAGATTGGCAAGGACACGATTTTTCTATGCGTGGTATGGCTGGTTTAGAAGCTGCTGTCTTATCGGCTTCAGGCCATTTATTAAGTTTTACTGGAACAGATACCATTCCTGCAATAGATTTCTTAGAAGAATATTATAATGCGAATTCAGATGAGGAATTGGTTGGAGGTTCAGTAGCAGCTACAGAGCACTCAGTAATGTGTATGGGAACAAATACAGGGGAAGAAGAAACTTTTAAGCGTTTAATAACTGAAGTATATCCAAAGGGAATAGTTTCTATTGTATCTGACACATGGGATTTATGGAAAGTGCTAACAGAATATTTACCAAACTTAAAGGAAGAGGTATTACAAAGAGATGGAAAAGTAGTCATTCGACCAGATAGTGGAGACCCAGTTGATATTATTTGTGGAAATCCAAAAGGGAAAACGGAAGAAGAACGTAAAGGAGTGATTGAGTTATTGTGGGATATTTTTGGAGGAATTACAAATACAAAAGGATATAAAGAATTAGACACACATATTGGTGCTATATATGGCGATAGTATTACGTTAGAAAGAGCAACCCAAATCTGTGAGCGATTAGCTCAGAAAGGATTTGCATCTACAAATGTGGTTTTAGGAATCGGATCTTTTACCTATCAGTATAATACAAGGGATACCTTTGGCTTTGCTATGAAAGCTACGTACGGAGAAGTAGATGGAGAAGGTAGAGCTATTTTCAAAGATCCAATTACAGATGATGGAACGAAGAAATCTGCAAAAGGATTACTAAAAATTGAACGAGAAAATGGAACATATAAATTAATAGACGAAGTTACTTGGGAAGAAGAAAAAGAAGGTGAATTAAAAGAAGTTTTTAGAGATGGGAAATTGCTAATAGATGATAGTTTAACTGAAATTAGAAAAAGAGTTAAGTAAAAAATAAAGAAGAAAAGTAAAAGAACTGTCTAAAAAAAGTTTAAAGGCTATCCTGAATTTATTTTAATTTCAATATGGGTTAGTTAAACTATTTAGACAGTTTTTTTATATAGAAAAGAAAGTTTACTAATCATAAGACAGTTATCATTACGTAATAATTATATATACAATTGTTACAAGCACTTTTGAAATCATACTTAAATCACAATTCATTTTTCCTTTGATTTGATTAATAATTAATTAAAAAATCGAAACTCATGGAAAAAAAACTTAGCTACATTTTAGTAACATTTTTATGTATTATATTACTAAATTCCTGCACTAATGAAGATACACTTCTTACAAATGCAAAAACTGAAACTACTACAAAAACAAAAGAAAGCAAGAGAAGCATAAGCCTAGTAGAATTTTGTTATGATGAAACAACATCAGTAAATGCATCGTTAATGACTTCTTGTGCAGATACATTCTCACTAAATAATATTATTAATACCTTATCATATGACGGATTAGGAAGTGCTAAGCTAGATACTACATTAAAAAGTCTTTTTTATTGTCATGAAGATTTTAGCACTTGTATGGGAGCTCCAAAGCCTATTAAGGTTTGCTCGGTAGAATTTAGTATTTATGATGGTCCTAATTTTAATGAAACCTATGATTATCTGTCAGATACGATTCCTCCAACAATTTCTAATCAAATTAAACAATATTTTGCCTGTACAATTAAAACATATGGAGATACGAATTATTCAAATTACCGAATAGCAAATGTTCATTTTTTTAATGATTATTTACTTTGTAATGATTGTTCTAGTGGTTTAGGAACAAGGTTTTTAAAAGCTAAGGTAAGTTACTATGTGTATTAAACCACTTTTTAGAACATAATAATATTTCGAATCATACAATTCTAAAACCATCATTTTTAATTCAAAAACGATGGTTTTTTTATTTATAAATTATTAGAAATAAATATTTCAAAAACAGTAAAGTAGTAATTATAGACTACTATATCTTTATAAAAGAACCTTGATAAAATCTTAATGTTTGATTTAAATTTTTAAGTTTGCTAAACTTAAAAACCAATAAATCTAAATAAAAATTTAAACAAACATTATGAGAGTAATCCCCCTATTAGTGATAATTTTTTTATTACAAATTTCAAATGTTAACGCACAAACAGATCATCCAATTACTATACATCCTAACGGACGTGTGTCATCTTTATTAATGACTTCATCTGAATACAATAGTTGGAAAACAAATGATGGTTTTGGAAATAGAAATACAAGAGAAACATTAGTAAAGGATATTTACAGGAAGTTTCAAGATGATTTTGATTTTATCTTTTTAATCTTAAATGAAGATTCAAGGCCACAAAATTTACCTTTTGGAAGATTGATTAAAGTATCAAACGACATAGAAGGTTTAGGAATGAATATTTATAATAATGGTGATGATTACGGTTCTTCAGGGAAACTAAAAGCCCTAATGCAATTAACACAACGAAATTTCTTAAGAAACGGACCTGCATTACATGAATTAATGCATAATTGGGGAAATTTTGGAATAGAAACACATGCTGTAAATGCAGCAGGAACAAATTTAACTTCTACACCATTTAGACCACATTGGGGATTTACTGGAGGAAGTAGTAAAGGACAGCTAGGAGGTTTTAAACAAAGTACCTTAGTAGATAAAGGTAATGGAGCTTATTCAGTAGCATCTTTTGGACAAAATGCCAATGGAGGAAATAGTCAGCCTTATAATGAATTAGAACTATATTTAATGGGAATGATTCCTGTTACAGAAGTATCTAATTTCGATGTTTTTTCAAATATAACTTCTGTAGAGGTAAATGGAGATGTTTTTGATTTTGAAGCATCAACAAGAACGACTTATACACCTGCTTCTTTAGAAAACTTATTAGGAGCTAGAGTACCAGCATCAAATACATCTCAAAAAGATTTTAAGTTATTAGTTGTCGCATTAACAGATAGAGCGTTAACAAATGATGAGTGGAATTTATTAGATGATCATGCAGAGAGATTTGGAAGAAAAGCTTCAGATGGTTTTTCTTCGTATAATTTTTGGGAAGCAACTAATGGAGTAGGGAGTATGGAAATAGCAAACTTAAATAGTAGTATTATTACGTTAGGAGTTGAAGATAATGAATTGTTAGATGATAAGATTGCTATTTTTCCAAATCCAGTAAATGATGCTTTTTGGATTGACATTAAGGATAATGGATCTCTACAAATTCAATCGGCAGCTTTGTATAATTCAATTGGTACTGAAGTAAAAACATTAGAATTAGGAAATACGAATAAATTAAATGTAGATGTGAGTGAATTTAGTTCAGGATTATATTTTGTAAAATTTAAGAGTATTGATGGTATATCTTTAGTTAAAAAAATAGTAATCAATTAAATATTCATTACAGTCAATAATATAAAAAGGCTTACTTCTAAAGTAAGCCTTTTGTTTTTCAATATCTAAAATAGATAACCTAAAGGTTATATCTACGTTTATTAGCTAATAATGTGTTTTTTAATAGCATTGCAATAGTCATAGGTCCTACACCACCTGGAACAGGAGTTATAAAAGATGATTTAGCAGCTACTTCCTCAAAAGCAACATCTCCAACCAATCGATATCCTCTTTTCTTTGAAGCATCAGCTACGCGAGTAATACCTACATCTATAATAACAACGTCATCTTTTACCATGTCACCTTTTAAGAATTCAGGAATTCCAATAGCAGCAACAATAATGTCTGCTTTTTTAGTAATTTCTTCTAAATTTTGTGTTCTACTATGCGCAAGTGTAACGGTTGCATTTCCTACTTTTCTTTTTTGAGATAATAGAATACTCATAGGACTTCCTACAATATGACTTCTACCAATAACAACTACATTCTTTCCTGAAGTTTCTACATTATAACGATCTAATAACTCTAAAATACCGAAAGGAGTTGCAGAGATAAAAGTAGGTAAATTTAAAGCCATTCTTCCTACATTTTCAGGATGAAAACCATCCACATCTTTTGCAGGATCTACAGCTAATAAAACTTTTTGTTCGTCTATGTGTTTAGGTAAAGGTAATTGTACAATGAAACCATCTATATCATTGTCAACATTTAAAATTTCAATTTCGTTTAATAATTCAGCTTCGGTAGTTTCTTCTGGTAATTGAATTAAAGTAGATTCGAAACCAACGCGTTCACAAGCTTTAACTTTTGCATTTACATAGGTTAAGCTTGCGCCATCATTACCAACTATAATTGCTGCTAAGTGTGGAGCTTTTTTTTCGTTTCTTTTCAATTCTCCAACCTCTAAAGCAATTTCTTCTTTAATGTCGGCAGAAGTCTTTTTTCCGTCTAATAAAATCATTGTTTTTTGTTAGTGTGTGTTGTGTTTATGTAGTTGAAATAAAAAAGAGAAGTGGGCACACTTCTCTTTTATGTTTTATTTATTATCTCATACCTCGCATCATTTGCATCATTCGTTTTCCGCCTCCGCCTTGCATCATCTTCATCATTTTGCTCATTTGGTCGAACTGCTTCATGAGTTGGTTTACTTCTTGAACGGAAGTTCCCGAACCTTTTGCGATTCTTTTCTTTCTGCTCGCATTTATTACAGAAGGTTTGCTTCTTTCTTCTGGAGTCATGGAGAAAATAATAGCTTCAATCCCTTTAAAAGCATCATCATCAATATCTACATCTTTTAAAGCTTTTCCAGCACCAGGAATCATACCTACTAAATCTTTCATGCTACCCATTTTCTTAATTTGCTGAATCTGGTTTAAGAAATCATCAAATCCAAACTGATTTTTAGCAATCTTCTTTTGTAATTTTCTAGCTTCAGCTTCATCGTATTGCTCTTGGGCACGTTCTACTAACGATACAACGTCTCCCATTCCTAAAATACGATCTGCCATACGATCAGGGTGGAATACATCAATTGCATCCATCTTTTCACCCGTACCAATAAACTTAATTGGTTTATCTACTACAGATTTAATAGATAATGCAGCACCACCTCTTGTATCACCATCTAATTTTGTTAATACAACTCCATCAAAGTTTAAGACATCGTTAAAGGCTTTAGCTGTATTTACTGCATCTTGCCCAGTCATAGAATCCACCACAAAAAGTGTTTCTTGTGGATTTACAGCTTTGTGAATATTAGAAATCTCTGTCATCATCTCTTCATCAACAGCTAAACGACCAGCGGTATCAATGATAACTACATTTTTACCATTTGCCTTAGCATGCTTAATCGCATTTTGAGAGATTTCTACAGGGTTTTGATTTCCTTCTTCAGCATAAACTTCTACACCAATTTGTTCACCTACAACACGTAATTGGTTGATGGCAGCTGGACGATAAACATCACAACCAACTAATAAAACTTGTTTAGTTTTTTTAGTTTTTAAGAAATTAGCAAGTTTACCAGAAAAAGTAGTTTTACCAGAACCTTGTAAACCAGACATTAAAATTACAGAAGGATTACCAGCAAGATTAATACCTACAGTATCACCTCCCATTAATTCAGTCAATTCATCCTTTACAATTTTTACCATTAATTGTCCAGGGTTTAACGTAGTCAATACGTTTTCACCCATTGCTTTTTCCTTAACAGTATTTGTAAATTGTTTGGCTATCTTAAAGTTAACATCGGCATCTAATAATGCTCTACGTACCTCTTTTACAGTTTCGGCAACGTTAACCTCATTAATCTTTCCATGACCTTTAAGCGTATGTAACGCCTTATCTAACTTTTCACTTAAATTATTAAACATTGATGTCTGCTACATTTTTTAGAAGCACAAATATAGGTATTTCGCTAGTAGTTTTCAATTAAATCTTTTGTATGATGTTCTGTATGGTATGCAGTCCACATAATGATCTCACGCAAAGGCATTTTACCCATTAAAGGATGCGGAAGAATAAGCGTATCTAAAGCACTATCTTTAAATTTATTGGTTTTGTATTGTAGCTTTTTGTTTTGAATTGCTAATGTGGTAAGTAATTGTTTGTATTTCTTTTCAGAAGGTGTTTTTACATCACTATTAAAAGCTTTTGCTTTATCTTTATATTGTATAAGTTTTTCTTGATATCGATCTCTAACTTGTTCATATGTTCTAAGAGGTCTATTAGCTGTACCAAACTTAGCTTTTAAAATAAATGCAGGAAAACTTAAACCATGATTTAGTTTTTTTATAGAATCTACTAAATGCTGTATTTGTTGTCCAGTAGTCCATTTATCTTCAGGACCTTTCTCCCAATAATTTTCTTCATCCTGAGTTGCAATCCAATCAAATAATTGTTGATGTTTTTCGTCTAGTAAATTAGCAATAGCTTGTTTGTCCATAAGTAGAAATAAATAGTCATTAAAGATATAAAAATTAACTAGTTCAACAATTCACTACAATAAAACTACGTTTCATTACACTTCATTTTTTTAAAGAGAACTCGTCTACTACTTTTGGCTGTGTTAATCCATCAAAAAAGAATCATTATGAGAGCAAAAGCAATTCTAATATTACAAAGTTTACTAGTTACTTTCATTGTCAGTTTTATGTCTTTAAAGTCTTTTGGACAACAAACTGTTACTGTAAATAAGAATAAACATTACAGTTATTCTTCAAAAAACAATGGAGTACATAAAATACAGTTTAATGGAAAAGGAGGTGATTTTCAGGTAGAGTTTGAAGGAGATATAACTTTGTCTGACGATGATAAAGATATTACAGCTATTTCTCGAGGAGGTTTTATAGAAATTAAAAAATCATCTTTTGGTAAGAAAAGGAAAATAGTAATTGAAGCTGAAAGTGGAACTCTTAAAAAACGTTATTATGTTGGTTGGAACGAGAAACCTTTTATTCCAGATGGAAAAGAATGGTTAGGAGAGGTTTTACCAGAAATTGTTAGAAATACAACCATTGCTGCTGAGTCTAGAGTAAATAGATTTTATAGTAGAGGAGGAGCGCAAGCAGTTTTAAATGAAATAAAAAGATTAGGAGGCGATTATGTAACTGCTAAATATTTTAGCTATTTGTTAGAAAAAGATTTAAGTAATTCAGAACTAACAAAAGTTATTGAAACTGCCGGAAAGCAAGTTGATTCAGATTATTATTTAGCACAGATTTTACAGAGTAATCAACGTGCTTTTTTAGCAAGTCCACAAACAGTTTCAGCTTATATTAACGCTACAAAAAATGTTGGATCAGATTACTATATGGCTCAGGTACTAACAAAAGCTATTAAAAATGATGATATTTCAGATGATCAGTTAGGAGAATTATTAGTAATTTCTAAGGATATAGGATCAGACTATTACATGTCTCAGTTATTAATTAAGATTCTGAATAATAGAAAGCTTAATAAAGCTAACATGAATAAAATCATGCAACTTTCTAATGAAATAGGTTCTGATTATTATAAAAGCCAGGTTTTGAAAAAAGCATTAGATAAGAAAGATTTATCAAAAGAGAATTACAAAGCTTTTATTTCTTCTATAGATGATATTGATTCTGACTATTATGCATCTGGTGTAATCGCGGATTTACTGGGAAAAGATTTAGATAATGCAGCTTTAAATCGTGTATTAAAATTAGTATCAGAAAATGTAGCTTCAGATTATTATGCATCAAGTGTATACAAAAAAATAGCTGCTAAAAAACTAAATGAAGAACAACTAATCATTATACTAAATTCACTAGATAATATAGGTTCTAGTAATTATCTTTCATCTGCATTAGTAGCTTTTGCTCCAAAAGTAAAACGAAGTTCTCAAAGAGTAAAAGATGCTTATATGAAAAGGGCGAAATCTATTAATTCAGATACTTATTACGGTAGAGCAGTAAAAGCAATGTACTAAAAAATATAGCTAAGTTATTAAGGTAATTAAGTTTTAAAAATAGGATTTAATTACCTTAGTGCTATGCTAAAAGTAGAGTCTTTACTTAGAGAAAAACACATGAAAAAACATTTTTTCATAGCATTTACTGGAATTATATTAGGTGTTTTTATAGGGTATTATATGCTTATAAGCGAGCAAAAAACGCCAGATACTATTGTATTAATAGGAACTGGAATATTAGGTATAGTCATAGCTTATAGTAATGTATATTTATCAGCTATCTTAGATCATAAAGTTCCATGGAAAAAGCATGAAGGTACTAGATTGCTAACTGGAATTACTATGCATTTAGTAATAACATTTTTACTAAGCATTTTAGGGTATTATGTTTACGCACTAATTAATGGGCAGCAAGTTACTATTACAAATCAATTAGAATTAGTTTTTATAAAACTAAGTATCTTATTATGCATTCTAAGTATTATTTATCAGGTAGTTTATTTTGCTTTCTATTCTTATAACTCCTATGTACACTTACAAATAGCAACAATTACTTTAGAAAGAAAACAATATGAGTATCAGTTAAATGCATTAAAATCACAATTGGGTCCTCATTTTTTGTTTAATGGTTTAAATACAATTTCTTCATTGATTCATAAAGATGTATCTAAGGCAAATTTATTTATTAGAAAACTAGCTTTAATGTATAATTATACATTGAAAAGTTATCATACAAAACATGTGTCATTAGAAGAAGAAATAGCTTTTGTAGAATCGTATAATTTCTTACTCGAAACACGATTTGATAAACGGTATAGTTGTGAAATTGCAATTACTTCAGAGGTTTTACGTACGAAAATTCCACCGTTGACCTTACAAATGTTAGTGGAAAATGCCGTCAAACATAATGTAATGAGTACTTCAGAACCTCTAAAAGTTACTATTACAAATGATGAAGCATATATTTATGTAGAGAATAATATTACCGAGGTACCGCACAAAGTACATTCTTTAAAAATAGGACTTAGAAATATTAATCAACGATACTTATTACTTTTTAAAAAAGGAATAACCATTACAAATGGAAGTAACTTTCGTGTAAAATTACCAATAGTAGCATGAAAAAGTTATTTATTCACCAATCATTATTTCGTTTGCTGAGCCCTTTATTTAGTGGAGTTATAGCTTATTTATTAATTTTATTAGTGAATAATAATGTAGGGCAATTGCAGGAAGAGTTTTTAGGAGAAGAACTATACGTATGTATTGGATTATCGTATATTATCCAGGAAGTATCAAGGTTTTTATTGGTGCTGTTTAATAAAATTCCAAGGTTTAATACAACAATACTTTCATTAGGTGTACAAGCATTTATTTCTTTGTTCGTAGGTATAGGTGTTATCACTATTTCCATAACAATATATTACAAGAAAGTTCTTGGTTTTTCACCTGATAATGAAGAGTTGTGGTTGTTTAATAGTATTTTCTCCTCAATTACAATTATTTATGTGCTATTATTTATTAGTCACCAGTATTTGTATAGGGTTAACACAGAAAAGTTAAAAGAAGAGGAACAATTTTTATCATTTATAGAAGAGGATTTTAAAGAATTTAAAGAGGGAATAAATCCAGACTTATTATTTGAAAGTTTAGAAAATTTATTGGTACTCATACAGAATGATAAAGATAAAGCAGATGATTTCATTGACTATTTAGCAACAATATATAGGTATATACTAGCAAGTAAAGAAAAACAATTAGTAACAATAGAAGAAGAACTCGAAAATACAATACAGCTTGCAAGCTTATTCAATTACTTGCCGTATAGAAATGTTATGATTAGTAGCTCTATACAAAACTCTTTTTTAATTGTCCCAAGAGCTTTACTTTTCATAGTAGAACAGATAATAAGAACAACCATAATTTCAACGCAAATAACTTTAGAAATCTTTATAGAAGAACATGAGGATTCTTTTAAGGTTCATTATAATATAAACGATAAAATTACAAGTCCATTTACATTGCAGAAAATCACAGAAATACAGAGAGTGTATCGTATTTACAGTAATTATGACATAGAGGTATACACAGACGATATTACTAGAACAATTTCAATACCTAAATTGACAACCAAAACCAAACTAACAACATGAACATTGTAATAATTGAAGATGAAGTACTAGCTGTTGAAAAACTAGAGCGTTATCTTTTAAAATATGATACTTCCATAACAATTATTAATAAAATAGATACAATTTCTGAAGCAGTAACATGGTTTCAAGAGCATGAAGATTTTGATGTTGTATTTATGGATATACAATTAGTTGATGGATTGAGTTTTGAAATTTTTAATCAAGTACTGATAAAGAAACCTATTGTTTTTGTAACTGCTTTTGACGAGTATGCAATAGATGCCTTTAAAGTAAATAGTATAGATTATATTTTGAAGCCAATTACATTTACAGATGTATCAAAAGCTATGCTGAAATTAAAATCGTTAAAGAATCTATTTACGAATACAGAAGCCTTATCAGATGTAGTACAAACCTTAAAGAAAAAGAAAACAAAAGACCGGTTTTTAGTAAAGTTAGGGAACCATATTCACTCAATAAAAACTAATGAAATTTCATTGTTTTATGCTGAAGGCAGAGATGTCTACTTAATTACAAATACAGGAAAAAAATACATGATTGATTATAAGTTAGAAACTTTGATTGATATTTTAGACTCTAGTAGTTTTTTCCGTGTAAATAGAACCTTTATTATGGGAATAGGTGGCATACAAGATGTGTTAGTATATTCTAATAGTCGCCTAAAAATTACTCCTAAAGTTTCTTTAGAAAAAGAGATTATAGTAAGTAGAGATAAAGTCTCAACTTTTAAAAATTGGTTTGAAGGAAATTGATTAATCTTAATTTTGGGAATAAATCTTTGAAATTTATTTCTAGTTAATAGAAGTCACTAATTATTTAATAGTAAAAACAAAACCCTGTACTAAAAAGTACAAGGCTTTAGTTTTCATTAATTATTAGGATAAAAGTGATTGTATAAAAAATCTGAATACGTTGAAGTTGCATCATCACCACTCACACCACCTCTAGCATGAGCAAGAGTTAGGTTTCCTTTAATAGAATTATCATAAAAAACTCTAGTTAATATATCTGGAAAAATAGGGTGACTAACAAAAGTAACGTTAGGATCAGAGTTTAATCTTAAGCGTCTAAAGACTTTTATTAAGGTGTTTTTTTGATCACCTGTTAATCGTGCGTATTCTTCAGGATAATTAGATCTCATTATATTAAGGTCGCTAAAACGATAAGCTTCATGACTAAAGCCTAAAATATGACCTATTTCATGTACCATAAGAGCTATTTTTCTTTCCACTGAAATAGTTTCGCCATCATATACAGGAGAGTTTGAATTGATATTAATTAAACGACCTACGCTTCCATCAGCATTAGGAAATCTAGCACTAGCATCTGGGGCTCCAACAGACAAATCTCTGTAATTGGTAAATACTAAATCATACCTTAAATCTATTTCTTCATCTGGATCTGGTACTATTTGACGTTGGTATGTAAAATGAACTAACCCTTCAAGAGCAGAGTTCCATCTTGTTATGGCATTATGAATAAAAAATTGCCATTCAACTGGCATGTCATCTTCAATTGCATATCGAATATTATTTAACTTAGAAAAGTTAGGAGCAGCATAACTATCAGTACCAAGAGCATCTAAATCACTATAAGTATCAGGGTATTCAGTACCATCATTAGTAGTAACATAAGGAAAACCATAATATGTTCTAGTTGTATTAGCTCTAGATCGTGGTGAATTATTTAATTCTACATGTTTACTTAAATTACAGCTATTTGTATGCTGAACTATTTCATATTCTTTATTTGCTATTTCAATAATTTCATCTTCTTTTTGGCATGAAGTAAAAATTAGAAATAAACTAAATATTATTGCTCCACAGCTTATTCTATTATATGCTTTATGTTTTATAATCATTATGTAATTAATTTTTTACCAAAAGAAACCCGATTAATAATTTATCGGGTTTTTGTAAAGAGTTATATAACTATTATATGCTATTATTGAATATTAAAAGCTTCATTATATAAAATTTCAGCAAGATTAAGAGCGTTGTCAGTTGTACCAGAATCGGTTCTAGTAGGACAACTTTGATAACCTCTTGTTACAACAGAAGCATTTCTGAATATGTTAGTAACAAATGCAGGTGTTGAAGAAAATGAGTCTAGATTATTAGAAACATATAAAAGCTTTGCTCTTTTAGCAATACTTTGACTTTCTTCATTTGTTAATGTTTGAGTTGCTCTAGTAGAGTTTTTAATATCAATAAGGCTAGTAGTCATAAAGCTAAGTTCACATTCAGCACTTTCAGGAGAGAAACCTAGTACTTGCCCCAAAGCACGTATCATAAAATTAAATTTACTTTGTTTGATATCACCATCCTTATTTAAGAATGCAGCTGCTAATGGATTAACATTAATTATTCTACCAATTGATCCGTCACTTTCAGGAAAACGACCAGATACAGGAGATAACTCGGCAGAATTAAAGTAAGAGAAAACTAAATCAGCTTCTGTATCAGCAGGAACATCTCCAAAACCTATAGGAAGGAACTGTACACCAAGGTCAGCTAAAGCATTTTGATAAGCATTAATCGCAGTTAGTATAGGTGGTATCCAATTATGAGCTTCTGCTTCAGGACTATTGTCAAAAAAAGCAGGGGCTAACTTGTAGTAAATTGTTTGCAATTCCGAAGAGTTTAATAGGTTAACAGGAGTTAAATCAGCATTTCTGTTATTACCTTCATAAATGTTAATGATCTCGTTACCTGCAACTTCAGTAATAGGGAAACCAAAATGAAAACCTTCTTGATTATTCATTCTAGCTTGTGTACTAAAATTGTCAAGTTTGTTTTGCTCAACTGGAGTTTCAATTAATTCTTCATTTTTTTCACATGAAGTAAAAACTAAAGATGTAGCAAATAATGTTGTTGCTAATAATTTCGGGGATTTTCTAAAAAAATTAATCATTGTTTAATCTTGTTTTTAAAAATTAAGACTTCAAAATTATACTTCATTCATTTCATTCTCTAAAAATGTAAGTCCCAGAAATATGTTTTGGGACATTTAAACTTTTCTACAGTATTTAAAATATTGTTTTTTAGGTGTTTTTTTATTTTTTAAAATGAGTCCTAAAACATGTTTTTGACACGCTAAAACAAGGAATTTGATATAGTACTTAGATTAAATTTTGAAATTTTTAATCAAGTATTGATAAAAAAATATCGTTTTTGAAACTACTTTTGACGAGTATGCAATAGATGTTTTTAAAGTAAATAGTATAGATTATATTTTGAAACCAATTACATTTACAGATGTATCAAAAGCAACGTTTAAATTAAAATCGTTAAAGAATTTTTTTTCCGTGTAAATAGAACCTTTATTATGGGAATAGGAGGCATACAAGATGTGTTAGTATATATCTAATAGTCGCCTAAAAATTACTCCTAAAGTTTCTTTAGAAAAAGAGATTATAGTAAGTAGAGATAAAGTCTCAACTTTTTAAAATTGGTTTGAAGGAAATTAATCGTTCTTCTTAGCTTGAATTTTACGATGTCTTTTCATTCCAATAATAAGGCCAACAATACCAATAATAGGAAAACTTAAAGCTATAGGTAAAAAAGTTGTTTTACTAGCAATTACTTTAGCTCCAATGGTGAGTGCAAAAAACAATAGGCCTATAACAACCCAAATAGTATCGTTCTCTAGCCGTTGTTTTGCGGGATATTGGGGCTTTTTATTCACTAGAACCTTTAATGTATCCCAATCCCAAGCTATTAATAGCAGATTAGCTAAAAGCATTAATCCAGTAATAATAGGTGTGCCTCTAAAATCGTAAGATATCGTAATTACAAATACATTCGCAATAATAGGAAGAAATAAGAGAGCTCCTAGTTTTGCATAATGCTGTGTCATTAATAAAAGTCCAGCGAATAACTGGCTTAAACCTAAAAATTTCCAATAAATACCAGATTGATACATTGTTTCAAAAAAATGCCATGCACTGTTAATTGGATTTTCAGCGCCACTTTCAGTGGTAAATCTTAACCCTTGTATTTTTACAATGCTTGCAAATACAAAGGCAAAACCAATTAAATATCTTAGATAAATAATAAATAATTGAGGAAACGCTTTGTTTTTCATAGTGTTAATTTTAAACTTGGTTACTTAAATAAAAAGACGAAAAGCAATTATTTTTGTTACTAAATAAAATTAGATTCCTTTTATTTTATAAAGTACACATTTTTGTAGGTCAGGGTAATCTTCTAATAAAGGATGCGCAAAGCTTTTTTCTTTTATCATACCTATTTTTTGCATAACAGTAATAGAAGGGATGTTTATTTCGGGGGCTACAGATACAATTTCGTTTAAATTTAAATCTTCAAAAGCATATGTTAAACATCTTTTAGCTCCTTCAGTAGCATAACCTTTTCCCCAAGAAGAAGGTAATAATCGCCAACCAATATCTACCGATGGATTAAAATCTGCTTCATAGATTTGTTCAGAGAGACCAATAAAACCAATTAATTCATTACTTTCTAAGATTTCTACAGCAAAATAACAAAATTCTTTTTCTGAGAATTGTGCTTGCATTCGATTAATAAAATCTAGAGATTGTTGTTTGGTTTGTATAGCAGGAAAGTACTGCATTACTGTCGGATCGGAATTTAAATTATATAAAACATCAAGATCACTTTCTTTCCAATTTCTAAAACCTAATCGCTCCGAAGTAAAAATATAAGTATTCATATCTAATCATTAATAAACCATAAATAAATGCTTATTTACTTTCCTTTAAAAAGAAGTAATAATATATGATATATAACCAATTTAAAGCGCCATGTATTATAGCCAATAAAATAGATTTATTTCTATCCCAAGAAATTATCATAGCTAATACAGTACCAATAATTGTTCCTTGCTTTACTTTTTCAATGTACATATGATGAATGTTAATTTTTTTGCTAATATATACAAATCATACGATGAAATAGGGAATAGTTAGCATTAACTCATACTATTTAAAATAAAAAAGAAAGGATAATACTATTGCAGTATTTGAGTTTAATTTCTATTAAATATGAACTAGATTACTTCTAATTTTATAAAATATAATTATTCATTATGAATAAAAATACTAGTATTATTAATACATTTACATTACAAAGGGAACATAATAGAAGCATAAAAAACTTTTGTAAATAAAAAGACTTATTATATTTTGCTTCTGTATTTAATACACATATTAAAAACTAACAAATTAAAAGAGGTTCAACTAATTTTTTGATGAATGAAAAAAAGTATCACACTTAAGGAATTAGCAAAAATATTAGGTGTTTCAGCATCTACAGTTTCAAAAGCATTAAATGATAGTCATGAAATTAGCGAAGCAACTAAAAAGAAAGTAGAAGAGGCTGCTAAATTACATAACTATAAACCAAATAGAGCTGCTTTAAATCTTAAATCTGGTAAAACAAACACTATTGGAGTTATTTTACCTAGTATTAAAAACTTCTTTTTAGCAAGAGCATTAAGAGGTATAGAAAGTGTTATTGCTGGTACTGATTATAATGTAATTATTAGTGTAACCAATGAATCTTTCGAAAAAGAAGTAAAAGCAGTAGAAACACTTGTAAATGGTTTAGTAGATGGTATCATTATATCTGTTTCTGAAGAAACACAAATTCGTCAAGACTTTTCTCATTTAATAGCTCTTCAAGACGATGTACATTTGTTAATGTTTGATAGAGTAGAGAATTCGATTAATTGTGATAAAGTATTAGTAGATGATTATGAAGCAGTTTTAAAAGCAGTTAAAGAGTTGCAGTTTAAAGGGAAAAAGAATATAGCTTTAGTTTCTACAATTAATAATTTAAGTGTAGGGAAATTAAGAACTAAAGGATATGTAGATGGAGTTACGAATTTTCAATTACCTATAATTATTGATGGTTCTGAAGATCAAGTAGAAAAATCGTTACATAGTTCATTAAAAGAAAAAGGAATTGATGCTATAATAGCATTAGATGAAGAAGCAACTTTAGCTTCATTTAGAGTAGGGAAGAAGGAGAACTTATTAGAAGAAGGAAAATTATCTTTAATAGGATATGCAGGGAAAACGATTTCGGAGCACCTTACTCCAAGTCTAACAACAATAGATCAGCACGGAAAAAAAGTAGGAAGAACAGCTGCAAAATTAATGCTAAACAAATTGGAGAAACCACAGAAAAACTCAGAAGTACGCATCATCGATTCTACATTAAGAGAAAGGGCTACTACTAAGAGATAATTAAATTATAAATCATCTGTAAAATGCTTACGCGTTTTTTCTTTTGAAAATTTTTCAGCATTATATTGTTTAGAAGTTCCTTTTGGAATAGATAAAGATTGCCATTTAGCATCTAAAATAAGCTTTGCTAAAGAAACAATTTGGCCAACATGATAAGAGTAATGACATAATTGTCTGTTAATAGCTTCTACTACAGTATGCCCATGATTTCTAATGTAAATAATGGTTTCTAAATCATCAGATGTTAAAGGATTTAATGCGGTAAATAAACAATTCCAGCCTTTGTTCCAATAATCTAAAACCTCTTGTTTTGTTCTGAATGAGTTTATAAATTCAGCGTCTCTATTACGCCACTCTTTCTCACCGTCTTCCGTAAGGAAATTGGTCCATCTTGAAAGCATATTTCCCGCCATGTGTTTAACAATAATAGCAATACTATTACTTTCATTATTTAGAGAAAGAAAGAGCTGTTCTTCTGAAAGTTGTGCAAAAGTTTTGTCACCTAATTCTTTGTAGTAGGTAAATTGTTTTCGAACACTGTTTAGGTAAGAATTAGACATAAAAAAAGAGTTGAAAAATTCAACTCTAAATTACATTATTTTTGTTCAGGAACAAATTTAAGTGCCACACCGTTAATACAATCTCGCATTCCAGTAGTTTCTCTCGGGCCATCATTAAATCGATGTCCTAAGTGTCCGCCACAAGTATTACACTTTAATTCAGTTCTAGCATATCCAATTTTATAATCAGTATCTGTTTCTATATTTTCTTCAATAGCTTTATCAAAAGAAGGCCAGCCTGTTCCAGAGTTAAACTTTCTATCCGATTTATATAATGGAGTATCACACGCTGCACAAGCAAAAGTACCTTTATCTTTAAGGTAAGTATATTTACTAGAGTTAGGACGTTCAGTTCCTGCTTCTCTTAATACATAATATTGCATTGGAGTTAATGCTTTTTTCCATTCTTCAGTAGTCTTTTCAACTTTATATTTTTTTGCAGACTTTTTATCTTGTGCTGTAGATTTACAGCATACAAATAAACCTAAGATAGCAACTAAAATTAGATTTTTCATTCGTTGTTTTTTATAAATGATACAATTCTTGCAGTTAAATTTTTATCACGAAGAATTTTAGTATGTCCAAATCCTTTTGTAATTAAAATAGAACCCTTCTCTAGATTTTGACGTATGCGATACGCACAACTTACAGGAACATCTCCATCTAAAGAATCATGTATTACTAATGCAGGGATTTTTACTTTTTTAGCCTGCACAGAGCTAGAATAGATATCTATATCTATTTGGTGTTTTTTATCGTAGTATTTTTTTAATTTTTGAGCAATTTTAGGTTGCAAACTTAAGTTTTTAATAAAGTTTTGCATTACACCAGAAATCGTATCTCCAGAACCAATACTCACAACAGATTTTACTTCAAATCCTTCAGCAATTGCACTGTATAAACTCATTCCTCCAAGAGAATGCCCTACTGCTGCATCAAACGGACCAAATTTTCTGTTAATAGCTTGGATAGAATCAATAAAATCAGGCATAGAAGCATTTTTTCCATCGGAATTTCCATGCGCAGGAGCATCAAAAGAAATGACCATATATCCATTTTCAAGTAACTTATCTGCAATCATAAAAAGTTGTGTACTTCTCCCACACCATCCATGTACTAAAAGTACTTTCTTTTTAGAAAATCCATATGTAAGTATTTCTATTTCTTGCTGAAGATCAGGGAGCATTAAACGGCTTTTTTGAGCACTTTTCCACATGGTTTTTTCTCTTTCTGGTATTGGAAATTTAACAGGAGTAGAGAAGAGTTTTACAGAAAATAATGTTGCTAATTTATTGGAAAAAAACTGAATTACTTTAGCTACATTTTGAATTACTTTAGGAATTGCAATACTTGCAGGTACTAATCTATCTTGACTTGTCTGAATCATAAAAGATTTAAATTTTCATTGTAAAGATAGAATTTGTAATTTTAAAATATAATAGAAGTGACTTTTTTCCGTTGAATTGGTCTTATAATAAGTATAGAAGTAATAAAAGAAAGAAAACCATGAGAAAATTAATAGCCCTTATTACCATTTCAGTGTTTTTGGTAGATTGTAGTACAGTGCCAATTACAGGAAGAAAGCGTATCAATTTTGTGAGTGACGCTCAGATTTTACCAACAAGTTTTAAGCAGTATGATGGTTTTTTGAAAGAGAATAAAAGTAAGATTATTACAAATACACCACAGGCAAAAGAATTGAGAGCTGTAGGTAAGAATATAGCTGGAGCAGTAGATCGATTTATGAGAGCTAATGGTATGGCAAAAGAAGCTGATGCTTATAAATGGGAATTTAACTTAATTAATGATAAAACTATTAATGCTTGGTGTATGCCTGGAGGGAAAGTGGTTTTCTACACAGGAATAATGCCGATCTGTAAAAATACAGATGGTGTTGCATCTGTTATGGGACATGAAGTAGCACATGCTTTTGCAAAACATGGTCAAGAGCGTATGTCTTCTGCACAAATACAGCAAGTAGGAGGCGCAGCCGTTGCTTTAGGAACTGCAAAAAACAAGAATTCACAGTTATGGAATATGGCATACGGTGTAGGTTCTCAATTAGGAATGCTAAAATTTAGTAGAACTCATGAAACAGAAGCAGATAAATTAGGATTAGTATTTATGATAATGGCAGGTTATAATGGAGAAGAAGCAGTAAATGTATGGAAGCGTATGAGTGAAGATGCCAAGAAAAGTGGAAGAAAAGCTCCACCAGAATTTTTAAGCACACATCCATCAAACGAATCGAGAATTGTTGAGTTAAGAAATTATTTGCCAGAGGCTAAACGATTAGCAGCAAAATTTAATAGTCAAGCTAGAGCAACAAAATCGTAAAGAAAATAGTTTTTAAGTATATTGCAAACCGTTCTTTCTAATTAAAGAACGGTTTTTTTATGAAAAGCAATACACTTAAAATAGGAGATAAGAAATTAATAAACAGTTGGGCTTTTTACGATTGGGCCAATTCTGTATACTCTTTAGTAATAAGTACTGCAATTTTCCCAATATACTTTAGCGGTGTAACAGGAGGGAAGATTGTACGATTTCTAGGAATAGACTGGGAACACCCAGAAAGTCTGTATAGCTATGCGATGTCATTTTCATTTTTGATAGTGGCTTTTATGTCTCCAATTTTATCGGGTATTGCAGACTATACAGGAAGTAAAAAGAAGTTTTTAAGTTTTTTCTGTACGTTTGGTAGCTTAGCAGTTATGAGCTTGTATTTTTTTAAAGATTCTGATACCACATGGATTGGAATTTGGGCATCTATTTTCGCTAGTATTGGTTTTTGGTCTAGTATTGTTTTTTATAATGCTTATTTACCTGAAGTTGCTTTACCAGAACAACAAGATAGTGCCAGTGCAAAAGGGTTTATTTACGGATATATAGGTTCTGTGATTTTATTACTAATTAGTTTAGTTTTAATTATGAAACCAACTCTTTTTGGACTAGAATCATCAGGTTATGCTTCTAGATTGTCGTTTGTATTAGTTGGATTATGGTGGGTTGGCTTTGCACAGTTTACGTTAAGAAAGTTACCTAAAAACGCATCACATGCTAAACCTGAAGAGAATTACTTTTGGAAAGGATATCAAGAGCTAAAAAATGTATTTAAAGAGATTAAACAATATCCTACATTAAAAGGTTTTTTAGTGGCATTTTTCTTATTAAGCGTTGGAGTACAAACCATTATTATCATGGCAGCCTTTTTTGGTACTACCGAGTTAGAATTGGAAAGTACAGATATGATTGTAACGATATTGTTAATTCAAATAGTAGCAATTGTAGGAGCAAAATTTTTCTCTAAGCTTTCTGAAAAATATGGAAACTTTAAAGCTTTGAAAATTACAATTCTTATATGGATGTTGGTTTGTTTTGGAGCTTTTTCATTACATAAAGGAATTCCAAATGTTGGATATTATTTTTATAGTCTAGGAGGTTTGTTAGGTTTTGTACTTGGAGCAGTACAATCGTTAACACGTTCTACTTATTCTAAGTTATTACCAGAAACAGAAGATCATGCAACATACTTCAGTTTTTACGATGTAACAGAAAAAATAGCAATTGTTATGGGAACTTTAGTGTATGGATTTTTAAATGCAGTAACAGATTCTATGCAATGGAGTGTATTGTCTTTAGCAATCTTTTTCTTAGCGTCTTTATTGGTTTTAAATACCTTGAAAAGAACAAAATATGTATCATAAAAAAAGAGCTTCTTAAGAAGCTCTTTTCTCGTAAAAATAAAAATATATAAAATATTAAAGTGGTTGATTTACTGTAACAGCGAAAGAAACTTCAATATCAGTTTCACCACCAGCATTTGTAATATCTCCTGTACTTACGTTAGCACCAGCTTTGTTTGGCTCATGTCTTAAGATAAAAGTCATTGTACCAGTACCAGCAGATGTTGGAGTAACTGTGAAATTAATTCCTACAGGGTTTCCATTAGAATCGTTAGCTCCAGCATAAGCAAAGTTAGCAGCAATAGTAGAAGCACTGTAGAAGAATTGGTGATCATCAGCTTCAGCAACAATTTCATCATTTACATTTTCAGCAGGATCTTCAGTTTCATTCCATAATTGGATACTTCCATTATAAGTTGCTCCCATAGTTAAAGTAGCTGGATCTGGAGAGTATGTAAGCACTGGTGCATTTGGTCCATCACCATCTAAGTCTTTACTAGTTAATGTAATTGCATTCCCACCTCCTGCAGGAGTTAAAGTAACAACCATTGTGGTAATTACTTCCTCTTCATTTACTGGAGCTGGAGTTTCATCATCAGAACAAGATGAAAATGTAATTGCAGCGATAAATAAAATTGCTAATAATTTAATTGATTTCATAATTGTTTTAAAAATTTAAGGATTATGGTTTTCGTTAATAATTTATTTTGATTTGTAATTTGAAATTTCGTCCTAAATCGTCAGCGAAAAAACGAAGTCTGTTTAAATAATTTCTATACGAAGTATTTAGCATGTTATCTATTGAAAAATTAATTCCAATGGTAGTGTTAGACAAGTTAAAGTCTAAACCAGTAGAGAAATTCAATAAGTGATATGCGTTTGGAGGAGTGCTTATATCTACAAGCTCATTAGAGTTTGTAGAAGGAACAAAAGTTGTAAAATTATTATCAGGGTACTCATTTTGTCTTGCATTAAACTCGCTTTGCAACGATGCATAAAAATTATTCCAGCTTTTTTTCTCGTATGTAATACTACTTACTGTTTTAAATGGGGGTATGTCTATTAAAGGTCTATTGTTGCTAGCATCTCTTCCTTTTAATAAAGACGATTTGTTAGCAATAGTTAGGTTATCTATAACGTCAAATGAAACATTGGTATCTATACCAAAAAGATTCGCATTTACTTGTTGATAAGCCCATACCACAAAAGTTCCTCTTAGAGTTGTTTCAGTTCCCGTAGGTTCTAAATAAATAAAATCTTTGATGTGATTGAAAAATGCTTCAACAGAAACATTAAATTTAGAATTTGTATATTTATAAGTTCCAGAAAATCTATGGGATGTTTCTGGTTGGATACGCAAATTCCCTAGCTCAATCCTCGCAGCTGCATGATGCAAACCCTCGCTAAATAGCTCCGATGGATTGGGTGCTCTATTGGATAAACCATAGTTAACGATAAAAGAATTTTTGGAATCCAATTCGTATAATAAACCAGTTGAGGCTGATACATTATGATAGTTAAATTTGGGGTTAACTAAGTATTGAGTTCCAGTGTCTTCTATAATAATATTACTAAAATCTTGATCATAATTTAGTGAATTCCATCTAGATTTTAAGTAAAACTTTTTTGCATTTATATGATTAAAGTCGTAGCGAATACCAGCTGACAAAAGAAAACCATTAAACCTAAATTCAGAAATTGCGTAAATCCCTGTATTGAATTTGTCATAGTCTGGTATAATTCTACGCACTCCAGTAAGCCTAGGGAAGTTATTTTGGTATCCACCAGAAATCCCAAATTTATAGATATTGTCCGGATCAGAATCTAGTTTTATATCTGCTGTAACCGAATGCGTTGTTAATGCTAAATCGGCCGCAGCTATACCACTTCTTCCTCCGCGTCTTATATCAAATTCTAACCTTCTGTTGTGCTGAAAATCATATTGAATTGAAAATTTACCTACACCTTTAAGGCGCTTGTACATTTTGGCTTTTAGTAATTGGTGAGTTACATCTTGTTTTGGGTTGTTAATCGCATAACTAAAATCTTCTACTACTAAAGGTATTCCGCTATTAATAGCTCTAACCAGATCTCCGGCTGTACCAATGTGGGAAGCCCTTAAAATCCCAAGTTCATTGGATAAATAGCTATAGTAAATATCAAAACCTTTATTAAAATTCTTAAAGCCTCCATTTAAAGAGAAACCATAAGACTTTATTCCTGTATTCGTAAGATTATAGTCTGGAGCCATAAAGTCACCAGATCTTTTAAAAGATGCCTGTCCGTTAATAAACCAACCTTTTTCGTAAGTTTTACTAAGATTTGTATTTATAGAGAAAAGTCTACCATTATTTTGTTGAGAAACAATTGTTTTTCCCATTAATGTGTCTTTTCGAATAATTTTAGATGGGTTTATAACAATTACTCCTCCAATAGCATCTCCTCCGTATTCTAGAGCGCTAGCTCCTTTAATAACAGAGATACTACCTGCAGCATTAATATCTACATTAGGTGCGTGTTCTATACCCCAATCTTGATCTTGTAACCTAACTCCATTAACAGATGTCAGTACCCTACTACTGTGTAATCCGTTAATAACAGGCTTTACAATTGCACTTCCTGTATTAATAGAAGAAACTCCGGAAACCTCTTTTAGAGCGTCTCCAAGACTAGCATCGCTAAAGTTTTCAAGTGTGTTAGTTTTTAACAAAGTTTCTTGAGATGTTTTAGTTTTTATACCAGTAGCTGCTTTTACGCTAATTTCGTCAAGCTCTTCTATATGGTGTTCAAGATCAATTACTTTATAAATATCTTTCGTAAGATCGAATTTGAAAATTTTTGTCTCACATGATATGTGTGAAACTTCAACTTCTATAGTTCCAGAACAAAGGTTTGGTATTTTAAATTTTCCATCTATGTCTGTTACAGCGTATTTGTTTAAATTTTTTAAGTAAACAGTAGCGCCTACTATAGCCGATTTATCGTGAAAATCTTCTACGATTCCCGAAAAAGTGTGTGTACAATTTTGACTTATTACTAAAGTTGTATAAAAACTTAGTAATAAAACCAAAATACGGTGATTTGATTTCATTATGATTTTTAGAGTTTAAATTATCTTGGTTAAATAATTAAACTGACGCAGGAGGTCCTCTTAAATGAAAAGAGGTTGTTGAAGTGTTTTTAAATGAATAAAAAAAGCCTTTTGGCGATGTAATTTCCGTAAACGTAACTAAAGGAATAATGGTTAACGTATTTACTGTGAAATTATTTAAATGAAAAGTACAAGTATCACAATCTAATTCATATTCATGAAAGTGTTGCTCATCTTTAGAAATACAAACTTCATGTCCCTCATGTTCTTCATGAATTACATGACTCAATTGTACTAAAGAAGGTGCTAGTAAAAGCACCAGTACAATAATTGATATGTATCTCTGCATTAATTTCATTCAGCCTGCAAAATAAAAAGAATTATTTAAGAAATACAACTTTAATGCTGTTTTTTCAATAATAATTGATTTTTATTAATAATTATTTAACGAGTTTGATTGCTTATGTATACAGTTCCTTTAGGTTTGAATTTAGAATATCCTATTCTAGAAGTAAAATCGTAAGAAGAATCTGTTACTTTGGTTATTTGAACGAAGATAGGGTCTTTATCTAAGTCTGTTTTTGGACTTTTCATACGTAAAGTATAAGCAAAGTTGTTCTTCCAATCGATATAGAGTGTATCAATTCGTTCAATATCTTTCTCAACTACACTAGTATCTGTAGAAACTGTTACATGTTTTGTATAATATTCTATTTGCAAACTATCTTTTCGTACAATAATTGTTTTACTGTAATTGTCTGCAGCTGGAATTTCAAAAGTTCCTTGCTTAAAACGTTTTGGGTCTCCTGAAGTTTGTACACTACAGGAAACCAAAAACATTAATATAGTTGATAAAAAAAAGATTTGTTTCATTAAATACCTGTATAATTAGATGGTGTAATTTGTTTTAATTCGTCTTTTATTTCATTAGATACTTCTAGTGTATCTATAAAATTAGCAATAGATTGCTGTGTTATTTTTTCGTTTGTACGTGTTAATCCTTTTAAAGCTTCATACGGATTAGGATATCCTTCTCTACGTAAAATGGTTTGAATAGCTTCAGCAGCAACAGCCCAATTATTTTCTAAATCTTGCTCGAACTTCTCTTTGTTTAATAATAGTTTATTTAAACCTTTTAACGTTGCTTTAAAAGCAATCATGGTATGACCAAAAGGAACTCCTATATTTCTTAAAACAGTACTATCTGTTAAATCTCGTTGCATTCTCGAAACAGGTAGCTTTCCTGCTAAATGTTCAAAAATAGCATTGGCAATACCTAAATTTCCTTCAGAGTTTTCAAAGTCTATAGGATTTACTTTATGAGGCATAGCAGAAGAGCCAACTTCGCCTTTTTTAATTTTTTGCTTAAAATAATCCATAGAAACATACGTCCAGATGTCTCTATCTAAATCTATTAAAATTGTATTGATACGTTTCATTGCATCAAACAAACTAGCCATATGATCGTAGTGCTCTATTTGAGTAGTAGGAAATGAATGATGTAAATCTAACGCTTCTTCCACAAATGAAGTTCCAAAAGATTTCCAATCTATATTTGGATAGGCAACTTTGTGTGCATTGTAATTTCCAGTAGCTCCTCCAAACTTAGCAGCATTAGGAATATGTTGTAAAAATAATACTTGCTGATTGATACGTTCTACAAAAACAAATAACTCTTTTCCTAATCGGGTAGGAGAGGCTGGTTGTCCATGAGTGCGCGCTAACATAGGAACATTTTCCCATTCTTCTGAAAGATCGGCTAGTTTAGAAGTTAAACTATCTAAAGTAGGAAAATACACTTCCTCTATAGCATCTTTAATAGATAAAGGGATTGCTGTATTATTTATATCTTGAGAAGTCAATCCAAAATGAATGAATTCTTTGTGTTCAGATAACTGTAAAGCATCAAATTGTTCTTTAATGAAATACTCTACTGCTTTTACATCATGATTAGTAACGCTTTCTATTTCTTTTACTTTTAGTGCGTCTTCAGTAGTAAAATTGGTGTAAATTTTTCGTAAATCAGTATAGATATTTTTATCGATACTAGCTAGCTGAGGAAGCGGGATTTCGCATAGTGCTATAAAATACTCTATTTCTACCTTAACTCTGTATTTTATTAAAGCTTCTTCCGAAAAGTAGTTGGTTAATTGATCTACTTTACTCCTATATCTTCCATCAATAGGAGAGATTGCGTTTAATGTTGTTAAACTCATATGTGTTTGTTGTGTTGAAACAACAAAAATAGAAAAACCTAAGAGTATTTTTCAGATATTTTCATAGGAATTTATCGGTATACTTTTCGTTTTTCAATTTTAACAGCTCCTTGTTTTTCAAGTTGTTTAATAGTTCTAATAACAGTTTCTACACGTAGCCCTAAAATATCTGAGATTTGTTGACGCGTATAGTCAATTTTTAAACTGAATTTACCAGATACTTTATATACATCATTCTTTAAATAATCGAAGAAACGCAAAATTCTATGCGCAGGTTCTTGACTAGAGATTTCTGAAGCAATAATTGCTTTATAGTATAATCTTTTAGCTAAGTTTTTAGTAATTTCTAAATGAATATCACTATGTATTTCAAGCAGTTCAAATAATTGTTGCTTAGGAAGTATGTATATGGAGCTATCTGCCAAAGTAACTGCATTCGCAGGATAATTAACATCTATAAATAAAGGAGGTTCTCCAAAACATTGTCCTTTATAGAAAACACCTTGAATGAATTCTTTACCATCATCGTTATAATTATTCATTTTTACAATACCGCTATCTATTTGATAGTAATTACGAGCAATATTATTTTCAGAAAAAATGATTTCATCTTTTTTAAACTCCTTTTTAATAGCGTTAAATTTTAGTAAAATATCTACAGGTATCATAATATGATTATGGTCATAAAGTAAAATTGAATTAAAGGTATACTTTTACAGTGTTAAATTGGCATTAGAATGCATAAAAAAGAAATACAAGATAGGGCTGATGTTTTTTTATTAGTATCTACTTTTTATGAAAAGATAAAAAGGGACGAAACTATAGGAGAATTTTTTACTAAAACAATTCCAGAAAGTGAATGGGACGATCATATAGAAAAGCTCACAGATTTCTGGGAAACCAATTTGTTTTTTGTAAGAAAGTTTAAAGGAAATCCAATTAAAGCGCATCGAGATGTAGATAGAAATTTCAATTTTAAGATTGGCCAAGAACATTTTGGACAATGGTTGTTTTTATGGTTTTTTACCATAGATGAACTTTTTATTGGAGAAAAAGCAAATCAAGCTAAAGAAAGAGCACGAAACATTGCTTCTATGCTCTTCTTTAAGTTATATGATGCTAAATTAAAGTAGCAGTAATAAGATTTGGTACAAGCTTAAAATAGTATTCCCTATAATACTAATAATTGCTGCCCAAACAATGTATTTAAACGGACCTTGTCCAAAGGCCGTTGCATTGGTTCCCATTGCTGTAACAGCAGAAAAAATTAAAATTCCTACAGATATCTCACCGTGAATAGCAAGCCCTACAGATACTGAAGCAATCATTGTACTTACCATAATTAATAAAATTGTAATACCAAGACTGTTTTCTTGCTCTTTTTGAATTTTATTATTTATCAAATCAAAAACAGTACTTTTTTTAGTATAAGTTACATTATCTAGCGTGGTGTTTTTTGTTGTGATCATAAGTATTAATTTTACCACAAAGTTATTTTTGATAGCGTTATTATTTTATGATTTTGATCATGTTTGAGAAAAAACAAGTTAAATAGTAGAACTATTTTTAAGGTTCTTTATATATTCACATTTAAAATATTTGCGTGTGCCAACACTTACACTTCTATATATCATTCTAGCAATACTATTTAGTGTTGTTATTGCATATTTTCAATACTTTTTTAAAGTAAAGAACACTCCTAAAAATCATATATTATTATTCAGTTTACGAGCAATAAGTATTTTTTTGTTGCTATTGTTATTTATTAATCCTAAAGTAAAGCTTCAAAAAACTGAGAACATTAAACCTAAATTATCTGTTTTGGTAGATAATTCTTTATCTACAACGTTTTTTAAAGAAAAAGATAGAGTTTTAGAATTAGTTAGAAGGTTTAAAGGATCTAATAAGTTAAATGATAAGTTTGATGTAAACTTTTTTGAATTTGGAAAAGATATTGATTTAACTTCAGCAGATAGCTTACAATTCAACGATTCTCATACGAATATTAACAAAGCAATTAAGTCTGTAAATAGTCTTTTTAAAGATGAAATTGCACCGATGATATTAATTTCTGATGGAAACCAAACAATTGGAGAAGATTATGAATATATAAATTCAAAGCAACCAATTTATCCTATTGTAATTGGAGGAACTGTTAAATACGATGATATTAAAATCTCTCAATTAAATGTAAATAAATACAGTTATTTAAATAATAAATTTCCAGTAGAAGCTTTTGTGTATTACGACGGAGATAAAGAAATTTCGCCAACGTTTACCATTTATAAATCAGGAAAAAAGGTTTTTACAAAGAAGATAGAGTTGTCTAAAGAAAAAAAGTCGGTAACGATTTTAACAAATCTACTTTCAGATAAAGAAGGGATAGATTATTACTCAGCAAGTATTAGTCAACTTCCAAACGAAAAAAACACAAGAAATAATACCAAAAGTTTTTCGGTAGAAGTAATAGATGAACAAAGTAAAGTATTGATTTTATCATCGATTCTTCACCCAGATTTAGGAGCTTTTAAAAATGCAATTGAAAGTAATAAACAAAGGAAAGTTACAATTGCCCAAATAAATTCTTTTAAAGGAGATTTAGAAGAGTATCAATTCGTGATTTTTTACCAACCAACCTTTTATTTTAAGTCGTTCTTAGAAAAGAGAACAGCGAATTTTTTAATCGTAACTGGAACAAAGACAGATTGGAATTTTATCAATTCGCTAAACTTAGGAATTCGTAAATCATATATCAATCAGTCAGAAAATTATAATGCAAGCTACAATCCTAATTATTTAACATTTATACAAGAAAACATAGGTTTTAATAGTTTCCCGCCTTTAAAAGACAAATTTGGAGCAGTAGACGCAGAAGGAAATCAAACATTATTATTTCAAAAGCTGCAAAATATAACCACTAATGAACCTCTTTTAGCTACTATTGAAAAAGGAGAACGTAAGTATGGAATGTTATTAGGCGAAGGAATTTGGAAGTGGAGAGCTTCTAGCTATATAAAAGAAAGCTCCTTTGAAGTTTTTGATGAATTTGTAAATAACTTGGTGCAATTTTTATCTTCTAATGAACAACGTAAACGTTTAGATGTTAAAATTGAGAATCTATACTTGGCTAACGAACCTATTACTATTTCAGCGCTGTATTTAGATAGTAATTTTAAATTTGATAATAGAGCTTCTATCCAAATTTCATTAATAAATAATGAAACAAAAGAAGAAAAGGTTATTCCGTTTTCGCTGATAAATAATTCTTATCAAGTTAAAATTGAAGGCTTATCACCAGGGGAATATAATTATCATATTACTGTAGAAGGTCAACCAATACAAAAGAAAGGTAAATTTAAAGTAGCAGATTTTCAAATTGAAGAACAATTTTCATATGCGAACACAAAGAAGTTAGCATCAATTGCGAATTCTTCTGAGGGAAAAATGTATTATCCTAACCAACAAGATGAATTTATTCAAGATTTAATTAAGAATGATGCATACGTTACCATCCAAAAATCTATAGAAAAAGAAGAAGATTTAATTCATTGGAAATGGATTTTGTTTCTTGTAATATCTTTACTAACTATAGAATGGTTTCTACGCAAATATCTTGGTAAAATATAATATGATGTTAGAACATTTTTTTCAATGCCCGTATTGTTGGGAAGAAATATCTATGTTATTAGATAAAAGTACTTCCGAAACATATATAGAAGACTGTGAGATTTGTTGTAATCCTATACAAATAACTACTGTATTTGTAAATAACGAACTAGTTAATTTTGAAGTAAAAAACATAGAGCAATAATGAGATTTCATACAAGAAAATGGGTAAAACCAGAAGATTTAAATCCAAATAAAACATTATTTGGAGGAAGATTATTACAATGGATTGATGAAGAATTAGCTTTATATGCTATCATTCAATTAGAGATTCCTAAAACCGTTACCAAATTTATGTCTGAAATAGATTTTGTAAGTTCTGCTAGGGAAGGAGATATAATTGAAATAGGTATTGATGTTGTAAAATTTGGAAGAACCTCAATTACGTTAAACTGTAAAGTGAGAAATAAACTAACACGAAAAGATATTATTACTATAGATAAAATTATTATGGTAAGTCTAGATGATCAAGGAAATCCTATTCCACATGGAAAAACAAAAATAGAATATGTAAAAGATAGATTAGGAAGTACTGATCAATAATTTTGATATTAGAAGAAGTTAAAAAGTCTTAAAAAAAAGTTAATTGACTTTCTTAAGCGTAACAGGAAAGTAAATCCAGCGTCTTATAGACAAATTACTTTCAGTAAGTTAGTGATTAGTTAGTTTTTGATAGTTGATTGAATAAAGCTCGAGAAGTATCTTCTCGAGCTTTTTCTATGTTTAACGAATTACTAATTTCTTAGTAATGCTTTTATTTTTATTAGAAAGTTGTAGTAAATAAATACCGCTTTTTAAACCAGTAATTTTAAACTCTTGAGACTTAAATTCTGGATTTGATTTGGTGTATATTTCTTTTCCTAAAATTGAAAAAATTCGAATACGAGAAACAGCTTCAGGATTTCCCTTAATAGTTATATTTCCTGAAAAAGAAGGATTAGGGTAAATTAATACTTTGCTTAAAGCTGTTACATCATTTACACTAGCAGTAGCCCATCTATCTTCAGCAGCTGGTCCCCCCCAAATTTGCGTAGCTAAGTTTGGATTGTCTATAAATGGATTTCTATTTCCTTGTGCATATGCATTAGCTGTATTTCCATGATAAGTATTACGGTTATCTTCAAACTGAGAAACAGGATCTTCTGCATTCCACTTTAAAAATAAATCAATCATTTCATCTGGTGTATTTAATTTACTTCCAACACCAACAGTAGAAGGTAAGCATTGATCTCCATAACGTACATACATATACATCATCATACGAGCTACATCTCCTTTCCATTCATCACCAGGAAACCAGCCATCATTAACTTTACCAGAAGTAGTTAAACCTTCACTTTCTGCAAAAGGAAAATTACTTCTGTCGCTATTTTGGGCTGGATCAGCAGGTCGTAAATGATGTGCATCTGCACCCGGACCAACTCTTCCTAAGTTTGGATCTCCTAAACTTCTAGGGAAAACGTGTTCTCTATTCCAGTCATTACTTGCTCCTCCATTATCGTTAATGCCTCTAGTTCTTGCTGTTTGACCAGAATCACTATAACCGTATATTAATAATACTTCATTAGCATTATCTGGATTAAAGTCGGTAGCTTTAGAGGCTTCCCAAACACCAGGAGTATAACTTAAAAAGTTCGTATGTGTCGCTGTAATTTTTGTAGCTAACTCATCTTTTAACGCAATGCCAGACTTAGTCAAGTCAACATCGTTATAATAGCTTTGTTGTGCCGATATGAATAATGAACCAGCAATTAAATATATGGAAAGTAGTTTTTTAATCATATTTAGTTGGTTTTTTCTAAAAGAGCCATATAAAATCCATCAAAACCAGAAACACTCGATAAGACCTTTTTATCAGATACAAAAGTAAAGCCTTTTCCTGATTCTGATGCTAAAAAAGTTTTAATTTGATCCTGATTTTCAGAAGGAAGCACAGAACAAGTGGCATATACTAACTTTCCTCCAGGCTTCACCATTTTAGAATAATTTTGTAAAACATCTTGCTGTACATTTCTAATATTATCTAAAAATTCAGGTTGTAATTTCCATTTACTATCTGGATTTCTACGAATAACACCTAAACCAGAACAAGGCGCGTCAATTAAAACTCTATCAGCTTTGTTGTATAGTTTTTTAATAGGTTTTGTAGAATCTATTACTTTAGTATCTATGTTATGCACATTATTTCTACGTGCTCTAACTTTTAGTTTTTTAAGTTTACTTTCATAGATATCCATAGCAACAATTTGCCCTTTATTTTGCATTAAAGAAGCTAAGTGTAACGTTTTACCACCAGCACCAGCACAAGTGTCTACCACTTTCATTCCAGGAGCTACTTGTAAATAATCAGCTACCAATTGAGAGGAAGCATCTTGCACTTCAAATAATCCTTTTTTAAAGCTTTCTGTTTTAAAAACATTGGCACGCTCTACTAACTTTAAAGCATCTGGGTATCCTTGTATGAATTCAGTATCAATACCTTCAGTTTTCAGCTTTTTTTGTAACTGTTCTTTAGTAGTATTCAATGTATTGGTGCGTAAAATAACTTCAGCTTGTTTATTTAAGGAAGCTATTTCTTTGGTCCAAGCTGCTTCTCCTAATTCAGCTACACCTATATTGTCAATCCAATCGGGAATAGATTCTCTAAACTTTCTAATTTTTGATAGCTCATCGAATTTTCCTTTAATACGACGTGTTGGAGTTGGTTCAATTTGATTCCAGTCTGGTAATTGAATACCACGTAAAACACACCATACAGAAAATAAGCGCCATAAATCTTGTCTAGAAAATGGCTCTTTTACATTTGCTATTTCAGCATATAAACGTTTCCAACGTACAATTTCATAAATAGTTTCAGCAACAAACTTACGATCGCGAGCACCCCATCTTTTATCTCTACGTAAAGCTGTTTCTACAGCTTTATCTGCATACACTCCTTCATTAAAGATGTCTCTAAGACTATCTATAACAGCAAAAACTAAGTTTCTATGTAACCTCATTCGTAATATTTAAGAGGGCAAAGATACTACGATTTATTGGCTTTTTGTATTTTCGTTATAAACATAAATGTGTGTTTGTAAAAAAAGTTGTTTTTGAAGGCATTTTTTGAGTAAGATTTAAAAACTAGAATAAGAATATAGAGGTATCTATGAATCTAAACCAACCTACTACTTATATTAAAGGAGTAAGCGTAGCGAGAGCAGAATTACTTTATAAAGAATTAAATGTAAAAACATGTAATGATTTATTGCATTTATTTCCGCATAGGTATATTGATAAAACACAATTTTATACTATTAATCAATTACAACAAAATACTGCTGAAGTTCAAATAGTAGGGAAAATAACGAATATAAAAACTGTGCAACAAAAACGCGGAAGTAGGTTAGTAGCTACTTTTACAGATGCTACTGGGCGCATGGAATTGGTTTGGTTTAAAGGAACAAAATGGATTAAAGATAGTTTAAAACCTAATACACCTTATGTAATTTATGGAAAGCTCAATTGGTTTAATGGAACGGCTAATATGGCGCATCCAGAAATGGAGTTAGTAACTGAATACAAAAAGAAACTACAGTCTGCAATGCAGCCAGTATATCCATCTACCGAAAAACTTACGAATAAAGGAGTAAGTAATAAAGTAATGCGCAGCATGATGCAAAATTTATTGCAACAAGCTTTTGAAAGTATAGAAGAGACTTTTTCGGAAACATTCAGAAATGAAAATCAATTACTACATAAAAAAGAAGCGCTATTAAATATACATTTTCCAAAAGGTCAAGAGTTACTAGCTAAAGCTCAATACCGATTAAAGTTTGAAGAGTTGTTCTTTATTCAGTTACAATTATTGGTGAAAAAGTTGATCAATAAATCGAAAATTAAAGGGTTTGTTTTTGAGAGTGTAGGAGAAAAATTTACAGATTTTTACCAAAACCATTTACCTTTTGATTTAACAAATGCTCAAAAGAGAGTATTGAAAGAAATCCGAAAAGATGTAGGTACAGGTGCACAAATGAATCGTTTGTTACAAGGAGATGTAGGTTCAGGAAAAACCATTGTAGGATTATTAGTAATGTTATTAGCTATCGATAATGGATATCAAGCTACAATTATGGCTCCCACCGAAATTTTAGCAACGCAGCATTACAATGGGATTAAAGAATTGTTAGAAAAGACAGATATTAATGTAGAGCTGTTAACAGGATCAACAAAAACTAAAAAAAGAAGAGAAATTCATGAAGGTTTACAAAATGGAAGTATACACATTTTAATAGGAACTCATGCTATTTTAGAAGATAAGGTGCAATTTCAAAAGTTAGGATTAGCTATTATAGATGAACAACATCGTTTTGGGGTAGCACAACGAAGTAAATTATGGCAAAAAAGTGCCGAATCTGGTGTGCCTCCTCATGTGTTGGTTATGACAGCAACACCTATACCTAGAACTTTAGCAATGTCTTTATATGGTGATTTGGACGTATCTGTAATAGATGAATTGCCTCCAGGAAGAAAAGAAGTAAAAACAGTACATAGGTATGATAGTCATCGCTTAGGGGTTTTTAGATTTTTAAAAGATGAAATTGAAAAAGGGCGACAAGTATATGTTGTATATCCATTAATTCAAGAATCTGAAGCTATGGATTATAAAGATTTAATGGATGGTTATGAAAGTATAGTAAGAGAATTTCCGTCACCTAAATATCAAATCAGTATTGTACATGGACAGATGAAACCAGCTGATAAGGATTATGAAATGGAGCGTTTTGTAAAAGGTGAAACGCAAATAATGGTTGCTACCACTGTTATCGAGGTAGGAGTAAATGTTCCAAACGCTTCCGTAATGGTTATCGAAAGTTCTGAACGTTTTGGATTGAGTCAATTACACCAATTACGAGGAAGAGTAGGACGAGGAGCAGAACAAAGTTTTTGTATTTTATTAACCAGTTTCAAATTATCGTCTGATGCAAAAACACGAATAAAAACAATGGTAGAAACTTCTGATGGTTTTAAAATAGCAGAAGTGGATTTAAAACTTCGTGGACCAGGAAATATTATGGGAACGCAGCAAAGTGGTATTTTAAATCTAAAAATTGCAGATGTAGTAAAAGACAGTCCAATTTTATTTACTGCTCGTCAAACTGCAATGAAATTACTAAGTGAGGATGCAGGTTTTACCAAACCAGAAAATAAGTTAATCTTAAAAAGATTAACATCGTTGCAACGATCTAGTGGAATTTGGAGTAACATTAGTTAATAAAAAAACTCCGCAATTGCGGAGTTTTTAGAATGATAATTTTACTAGATACTAGTTTGGTACGCATTGACCATAATACTGTCCGTAATTGCGAACGCAAGAAAAATCTCCTGGAAAAGAATATGGAATATTCTCCCAACAATCTCTACTTGTTCTACAAAGAAAGTTTGCATAGCCTCCATTAATAGACTTTTGTTCTTCTTTAGTTAACGGGGTACCTACATTTTTTAACATAATAGTGGTTTTTAAATTTATTTTGGTTGATTAATTTCTCTAAAAATACAAAAAAATAAATTTAAGATTTGTTTTTATTTAATTTTGTGTATGTTTTTTTGTTGAAATGGTAATTTTAGATGGTCTTGTCTGAGAAAAAATAAAAGATATTCAATATGGAAATAAAAAAACTCCACAATTTGCGGAGTTTTTAAATCATACATTTAATCTAGTCAGACTAGTTTGGTACACAATAACTATATAGTCCACGACGAACACAAGAAAAATCCCATGGTCCAGTATGTGGAAAAGCATTGACACAGTCTTGCCTTGTTCTACAAACTACAGCTTTATAGCCTCCATTAATAGATTTTTGTTGTTCTTTGGTTAACGGGGTACCTACATTTTTTAACATAATAGTGATTTTAAATTTATTTTGGGTTGTTAAATTTTTGATTAAATTATAAAAAAAATCATAATAAAATATGTTTTTTTTAAATTAATTTAGATTAAATACAGTTTTAAATTATAGTATAATAATAAAAGAATTTGACTATTTTGTAATTTAGCCTTTTTGTAGTTTAAGGTAATTTTAATGAAAAAAGAATGTTGTAATATTAATGAAGTTGTCCAAGAGTTTTACAACTATTTGAAATCTTATGTTTTAGGGAAAGTAAAAGACAAAAATTTAGCTGAAGATATAGTTCAAGAAGTAATGATAAAGCTTATTGAATCTCATCAGAAAGGAAAAGAAATAACGAATATTAAAGCTTGGTTATTTCAAGTAAGTAGAAATACAATGTACGATTATTATAAGCGTAATAATTTAGAATATAACTTAGATAATGATTGGAATTTAGAAGAAGCAATGGATACAGAACTTTCTAAAATACTGGTATCAGATTATGTGATTCCAATGATAGAACTTTTACCAAAAGATTATGCAACACCTTTACTATTAAATGATATTGATAAACTATCACAGAAAGAGATAGCTAAACAATTGAATTTAAAATTATCGGCAACAAAAATGCGCATCCAAAGAGGAAGAACAAAACTGAGAGAGCTCTTTGTTGAGTGTTGTGATATAGAATATGATAAGAAAGGTAACTTTATCGGATGCTCCATAAAGAATTCTTGTACCCCATTGTTAAAAACACAAGAAGAACTCATTCAAAAATCTAAGGAAGAATAATTCAGATACTTCAAACTATTACAAGATTCTTGTGTCTTTTCAAGATTTTTAAAGACTTCATAATTTATAACAATATATTATGGAATTTTTAATTTTAGTATTAACCGTTTACGGTATTTCTGCAATTGTAATTATTAGCACAATTTTTGCACCACTTCGAGATTTTGCAGAAAGAATAAGTCCCAATTTTTTAAGTCCTTTGGTAAACTGTATGCAGTGTTTCCCTTTTTGGGCAGGGATTTTTGTTTCTTTTGTTTTTGTAGCACCGCTAAGAGTAAACAATCCTTTATTTTCTGAAGGAGTAAACTCGTTTTTTACCTATTTATTTTCAGGGGCATTGTTTAGTGGCACAACATTATTAATACATGTGCTCTTTGTTTATATAATGGGAGAAAAATGGGATAAACTTCAAGAAATGGAAAGAGAAAGAAAAATAAAAAATGGAACAATAAAAGAAAGCAAATAGTAAGTTTTTCAAAAATAATTCAAAAACCTTGTGTCTTTTTGCTATCGATTTCAGACTTCATAGAAAGTTTAATATTTAAAACAAATCTTATGATAACTGAAGTTAAAATTTTACACTCATCTTGTTGTGGAACTGGTTCTCCAATTAAAGCACATATCGAAAAAGTTGCTAAAGAGAACAATATAGAAGTACATATTGAAGAGCTTTCCGATTTAAAAGACACAATGGTTTATGGTACTATGGTTTTTCCTTCAATTGTAGTGAAAGGAAAGGTATATGACTATAAGAAATATCTGACAGAAGAAAAGCTATTATCCATTTTATAACTAATTCAGAATGGAAAAACTAACACAATTCTTATCTGGAATAGCAGATTACTTAGTATATGACTTGTTTGGATTAGCAAAAGGAGTTTTGTTTAGTAATGCACTTCATTACTTTCTAATAGGTTTTACTGAGATTGTTATTTTGGTTGTTCTAGTAACTTATTTTATGGGGATTATCACAAGTTATTTACCCATGGATAAGATTCGAGTATACTTAGAGAAGAACAAAAAATCGGGATTAGGAAACATTTTGGCTTCTATATTAGGGGCCATAACACCTTTTTGTTCTTGTTCTTCTATACCTCTTTTTGTAGGAATGATGCAAGCTCGAATTCCATTAGGAATCGCTTTATCTTTTTTAATTACTTCACCATTAGTAAATGAAATTGCTATTGCAATTTTTTGGGTTTCCTATGGTTGGAAAGTTACTGTTATTTATGTGGCTTCTGGAATTGTACTAGGAGTAGTAGGAGGAATTTTATTAGAAAAAATGGGCATGGCGAAATACGTGGCAGACTGGATAAAAGAATTAGGAGAAAACCATGCAGAAGCAGCAAAAGATAATAGAGGCTTTTTACAGCGTTTGCCAGAGATTAATAGTGAAGCTTTAAAAACATTGAAAAAGTTAATCCCGTATATTTTTATTGGTTTAGCAATAGGAGCTTTTATTCATGGTTATGTACCGCAATCTTTTTTCGAAAAATACATTTCTAAATCAAATCCTTTTGCAGTTCCTATTGCAGTAATATTAGCTATTCCATTATATATAGATGCAGTTGGAGTATTACCAATTATTGAATCTTTAGTAGCAAAAGGAGTACCACTAGGAACAGCTATAGCTTTTATGATGGCTTCTATCGGACTATCATTTCCAGAAGCCTTACTGTTAAAAAAGGTAATGCAACGAAAATTGATTATTGCATTTTTTACGACAATAGGTCTCGGAATGATCATTTCAGGCTTTTTCTTTAATCTAATTTTTTAATCTATCAAAACAATATATGAAATCACTTTTATCATCTATTAGTGCAGTATTTGTAGCTATGGCAGCTTGTACTTGTTGTATTGGGCCATTAATGGCATTAGCTGGAGCGTTAGGTGTAAGTGCCTCACAATTGGTGTGGTTATCTAGCGTGAAAAATTATTTAATAGCATTTAGTTTGCTAGCTATCAGTTACAATTTATACAGAGCGTATTATCCTAAAAAAGAACAAGAATGCTGCGATACAAGTCAGTATGAAGCATTATCTAAACTAAATGAAAAGGAAAAAAAAGCAGTGTCTTTTTTTCAATCTAAAACCTTTTTGTGGAGCGTAGCAATTCTAACAATCATCATTTTAATAGCACCTTATTTATTCAATTAAAAAAAACATAAAGTATGAAACAATTTAAAATAATAACATTAGCTGTTTTTGGCGTTTTACTATTAACTTCTTGTGAAGGAAGGAGTCAGGCTAAAAAAGAAACAACAATAAAAAAAGAAACATCAGCAACTTCAAATGCTTTGGTTCAGAAACAGTATAAACTGAGTGGATTTAAACAATCTTGTTGTACAGGTATTGTAGAATATTCTTTAAAAGAAACCAAAGGATACGTTAAATCTAAAGCAGATGTAAGTAAACAATTACTTACTGTTTGGTATGATAAAAACAAATGTAATGAGAGTGCTATTAAAAAAGCAATCAATAAAACACCTTATAAAATTATAGAATAACTATAGTTTTAAAAGAAAGCAGTAAAGAATATAAAAGGTGTTTTAGTTCTTTGCTGCTACTTTTATATGTAAAATTAACTAAGTACAGCAGTTAACCATTCTTCAGGATTTTCCAACATAGGGAAATGACCTGTATTTTTAATAGATAATAACGTATTATTCGGAATTTCATCACTTAATACTTCTGCGATTTTAAATACAGCTACAGGATCATTTTTTGCCCAAACTATTTTTGTAGGAATATCAATTTCTTTTAAAGCACCAATCCAACGATTCCAGAAAAAGTAACGCTCGTTAATGTAGTTGGAAATTAAATGAATAACTTTTCTACCATTGTTATATAATAACTGTTCCCACATGTATCTTAATTCATCTTTACTTACAGTTTGCTTGTTATGAAAAACATTACGCATGTTTTTAGCAAAAATAGGGTAGTTTGTTAGCTTAGTTACGTGTTTACCTAAAAGCTTATTTTTAAGAAGTTTTTGTATCAAACGTAATTGAGACAATTCAATATGCATACTGCCATTACATAAAGTCAACTTTTCAATATGAATAGTAAGTTGGTTCTTTTGATATCGTGCTAAGATTTCAGTAGCAACACTTGTTCCATAATCATGGGCAAGTAAGGTAATTGTAGTCAATCCTAATTGTTTCCATAAAGCTAAAGCAATATCAGCTTGTTCTACAAGAGAATACGAATAATCAATAGGTTTGTCTGAAAAACCAAAGCCTAAATGATCGTGGATAATTACTCTATACCGTTTCGTAAGTGTATCTAGTACTTTGTAATAATCAAAAGAAGAAGTAGGATACCCATGAAGTATAACCATTGTTTGCTCATGATTTCCTTCATCAATCACAAAAACTTGTCTTCCAAATATTTCGATAAAAGTACCTCTGTTTTTCCACTCGTTGGCTGTCATATTGTTTCAAAATTGTTATTACAATGTAGTGAATTTTATGTAGTTTTGATATAGTTTAAAATCTTTCCGCTATTTATTTTATAAACGTCATATTACCCATACCAATACAAAAAACATTTACGTATTCGGTAACGAAAGAAGAGGCAGCATTCTTAAAAAAAGGAATGCGTGTTGCTGTGTCGTTTGGAAAAACAAAAATGTATGCAGCTTTGGTGTTAAATATTCATCAAACACCACCTGAACTCTATGAAGCAAAAGAAATACATCAGATTTTAGATGAGCAACCTATTGTAAATGAACATCAGTTAAAACATTGGCAATGGATTTCAAGTTACTACATGTGCGCTTTAGGAGATGTGTATAGAGCAGCGGTACCTTCAGCCTTTTTATTAGAAAGTGAAACCATTATCTATAAAAATGAAAATTTCGAAGACACAGATATCTTAACAGATGAGGAGTTTTTGATTTTTGAAGCTTTACAAAGGCAATCGCAACTAACCATTCATGAGATAACCAATATATTAGGAAAGAAAAAGATATTTCCAACGGTTAATCAATTAATAGATAAATCGGTTATTTACATTCGTGAAGAAATTTATGAAACCTACAAGCCGAAATTGGTTAAATATGTGCGTTTGCATAAAGATTATGAAGAAGAAGATGGTTTGAAAGATTTATTAGCTCAATTATCTAGAGCGAAAAAGCAACGAGATGCTGTCTTAACTTTTTTTCAATTAAAAACAGAACGTAAGCCAATAAAAGCAAAAACGTTGATTGAAAAATCAGGAGTTTCAGCACCAGTGATTAAGTCTTTAGTTGATAAAAATATCTTCGAGTTTTATCATATTCAAACAGATAGAGTACAATTTAAAGGTGAAGAAAATGAATTAAAAACGCTAAATGAATTTCAAGAGAAAGCGTTAAAAGAAATAAAGGAAAGTTTTTCTAATCAAGATATTACTTTATTACATGGTGTTACGAGTTCTGGAAAAACAGAGGTATACACAAAGTTAATTAAAGAAGTGCTAGCTGAAGGAAAGCAAGTATTATTTATGCTGCCTGAAATAGCTTTAACTACACAGATTATAACCAGGTTACAGAACTATTTCGGAAATCAAATTTCTGTTTTTCATTCAAAATATTCTGTAAATGAACGTGTAGAAGTATGGAATAATGTATTAGAGCATAAAACAAAAGCACAAATTATTTTAGGAGCACGTTCAACGATCTTTTTACCGTTTGCTAATTTAGGATTGATTGTTGTAGACGAAGAGCATGAGGTTTCTTATAAACAATTTGAGCCTTCTCCAAGGTATAATGCAAGAGATGCTGCGGTTGTGTTAGGGAAATTGCACAATGCGAAAGTATTATTAGGATCTGCAACACCTTCGTTAGAAACAAAGTTCAACGCAGACCAAGGAAAGTATGGACTAGTAAACCTTAAAAGACGTCATGGAAATATTCAATTACCAAAAATTGAATTGATTAATGTAAAGGAGAAAAGACGTAAAAAAGAAATGGTAGGCCATTTTTCAGATCGTTTAATTCAAATGATTAATGAAGCCATGGAAGAAAAAGAACAAGTGATTTTGTTCCAAAATAGACGTGGTTTTTCTCCTATTGTAGAATGTACTACTTGCGGAAACTCACCGCAATGCCCAAATTGTGATGTAAGTCTTACATATCATAAATATAATAACCAATTAAAATGTCATTATTGTCATTATCAAAGAGCAATGCCAAATAGTTGCGGAGCTTGTGGTAGTGCTTCTTTAGATACGAAAGGATTTGGAACCGAACAAATAGAATTAGAATTAAAAGAGTTATTTCCGAATTATAATATTGGCCGTATGGATTCTGATACTACACGAGGTAAATTTGGATATCAGAAGATTATAGAAGCTTTTGAAACGCAAGAAATAGATATTTTAGTAGGAACACAAATGTTATCTAAAGGGTTAGATTTTGAAAATGTTTCTTTAGTTGGAATATTGAGTGCAGATACCATGTTGAATTATCCTGATTTTCGAGCGCATGAACGTGCATTCCAATTAATGGTACAAGTAGCAGGAAGAGCAGGACGTTCTAAAAAACAAGGAAAAGTTGCAATTCAATCGTACAATCCATATCACCAAATATTACAACAGGTTTCTACAAATAATTATGAGGAAATGTATAAAGAACAGCTACAAGATCGTTGGCAATATCATTATCCTCCATATTACCGATTGATTAAAATCACATTAAAACATAAAGATTATGTACGTGTAAATGATGGAATTAATTGGTTAGCTAGAGCAATGCAAAATGTATTTCGAGAGAACGTTTTAGGGCCTACAGAGCCTGCAGTGGCTAGAGTTAGAAACCAATACATTAAGAATTTAATGTTAAAAATTCCTCCAAAACAATCGTTGGTAAAAACAAAAGAACAACTTCAAAAAATAAGAAACACTTTTGAAGCCATTAAAGAGTTTAGACCTATCCGTTTTATTATAGATGTAGATGCTTATTAATAAACTTACTTTGCTTTTTAAATTAAAAAATAATAACAAAGTATTATTGTTAACATGAAGAATATAATCTTAAAAAGCCGTCCGATTAATATATTTCTTTTAAGCTCTTTCTCATTATAAAAAGCTTTATAAGGTTTTTTACCGAAGACTAATAAATATCGTAAAATAGCTCCAAAAAATTCAGAGGAGTGCTTCTCGCTATTTTCAACATAATATACCGGAAGTTGTTTTTTCTCTTTCTTTACCATACTTTTATAAATATAGCTACTGATATGTAGTAAAATCTTTTAAAATGTTACAAAAAATAGCAAGCAATAGAAGTTATTTTGTCAGATTGATTACGTTTCTTGACGAGGTTTCTAATTTTACATCTTTTACCATAATTCTAGTATCCAAAAAATTACGCTTAGGATAATAGGTTACTATATAACGAATTCCATATAATTGAAACACCTGGTCTAGCCTCTTTTTTTGCACAAAAGCAACTTCTTTTTCTTTTTTATATTCAAAATAAGGCCCAGTTCCTTTGCCAATTAAGATAATGCCAACACAAAACAGTATTATTAAAATTGGAATACAATAATATCCATATGGACCATATTTAGTCAAAATATCATAAGGCTTTATATAATGTTGATAGTATAGGTAGTCAGCATATAAAACTAATATTCCAATTATAGGCCAAAAGATAATATTTAGGTAGATCGTAAGTCTTGATTCATTAAGCTCTTTATATTTTTGAGAAATGGATGTTGTTTTTTCTATTGCTATAGTATTGAATAGTTTTTTAGAACAGGTTCTACTAAACGCAGGCGGTAAATTATTCAAGCTACAAATTATGCCTTTTTGAATATAAGCTTCTTGGTATTCGCACAATCTACAGTGATCTGTATTTTTTATCATAACAATTTTTTATAGCATTTATTCTAAATATCTTTATCTCAAATTTAAACTAAAATCCATGAATTTCGAAAAAGAATACGATCTAATCTGCGTAGGAGGTGGAATAATGAGCGCAAACTTAGCCTTATTAGCAAAATTGTTAGAGCCAAGTTTAAAGATTTTAATTTTAGAGCGATTAGATAAAGTAGCACAAGAAAGTTCTGCAGCATGGAATAATGCAGGAACAGGACATTCTGCATTGTGTGAATTGAATTATTGCCCAAAACAAGAAGATGGAACAATTTCTATAGAAAAGGCAATTTCTATTTGTCAGCAATTCGAAATTTCAAAACAATTATGGAGCTTTTTAACTGAAAAAGAACTGATTAAAAATCCTAATAATTTTGTGATGCCTGTAAAACATCATAGTTGGGTAACAGGAGAAGAGAATAGTGAATACTTAGAAGAACGTTTTAAAACGATGAAAGAACATTTTATGTTCTCTGCTATAGATTTTACTAGAGATAAGAAAAAGATGGCAGAATGGTTTCCGTTAATCATGGAAAATAGAGAAGAAGATGAAGTTATGGCGGCTTCTAGAATGGATAGAGGAACAGAAGTAAACTATGGTACTTTAACTAAACAATTATTTACGATACTAGAAGAAGAATTTGATACACCTGTGTATTGTAATGAAGAAGTGTTAGATGTAGATCCAGATCATGAAATTGATTGGACAGTGGAAGTAAAGAATACCAAAACAGGAAAGAAACATAATATAGATGCAAAGCATGTTTTTATAGGTGCTGGAGGAGGAAGTTTATTGCTTTTACAGAAAGTAGAAATGGAAGAGAAAGAGGGGTATGGAGGCTTTCCAGTAAGTGGAGAATGGTTGGTGTGTAATAATGAAGAAATTATAAAGCAACATAATGCTAAAGTATATAGTAAAGCAGGAATTGGTGACCCACCAATGTCTACACCGCATTTAGATACGCGATATATAGATGGTAAAAAGTCATTGTTATTTGGACCTTTTGCAGGATTTAGTCCTAAGTTTTTAAAAGAAGGAACGAACTTAGATTTATTCAAATCGATAAAGCTGGATAATATCTCACCAATGTTAGGTGCTTTTTGGCATAATTTACCTCTAACAAAATACTTAGTACATCAGGTTTTAATGAACAAAGACGATCGTATGGAAGCTTTAAGAAAGTTTATAAAGAATGCAAAAAGTGAAGATTGGGATGTCGTAAAAGCCGGACAACGTGTGCAAATCATTAAGAAAGATCATTATGAAGGAGGTGTATTGCGATTTGGTACGGAAGTAATCAGTAGTAAAAATGGAACTGTTACCTGTTTGTTAGGAGCTTCTCCTGGCGCTTCTACGGCAACTGCAATTATGTTAGAGGTATTAGAAAAGGCGTTTCCAGAACTTTTACAAACTGCAGAAGGCAAAGAAAAATTAAAAGAAATAATACCTTTTTATAATCAAGAAGTGACAGAAGAGTTGTTTACAACAGAATTGAAAAGAGTAAAAGAGATACTAAATTTATAAAACCTACAATTGTTATGAGAATTCGAAATAGTTTAACAATCGTACTTACATTATTGGTATTTATACAACTTTGGAGTGTAAACACAAATAACTATCAAGATGTCGTACAAGATAGTGTACAACATACCGTAAAACGGAATCCGCCTTCTAAATTTATTCCACCAAAGTATACCAAAAACGTAGCAGTTTATAAAGTAGGCAACGTACCCAATCCAAAAGATGGAGTAGCCAATGGTTTTATATCTGATCCAAATGGTTATATCTCAGCTGAAGAAACATATAAATTGAATACGATTCTATGGGAGATAGAGGAAAAAACTACGGCACAGATAGCAGTTGTAATACTTAAAAGTATTGGAGAGGAAGTACCAAAAGACTTTGCAGTAAAACTTTTTGAAAAGTGGAAAATAGGACAAGCAGAAAAAGATAATGGACTGTTAATTTTGACTGTTATAGATCAAAGGAGGACTGAATTTGAAGTAGGTTATGGATTAGAGTCAATTCTAACCGATTTAATTTGCCATAGAATAGGTACAGATGATATTGTGCCTAATTTCAAAAAAGGAGCATTTGGAGCAGGGTTGATTGCTGCTGTACATAGTGTAAAGAGAATTATTGAAACTCCAGAAGCTATAGAAGAAGTGTTTACGCAAGATATTCAATATGAAAGAGAAGAGCCAGCTACTTATGTAAGTTTAGAGTCAAGAAATACAAACCTTATTTTTTATGGATTACTTGCTTTTTACGTATTATTGACTTGGATTTTTATTCATGAAGATAAAGAGAAGGTAAATGCAATAGATCGTAGCAAAGAGGATTTTTATGATAAATACAATGATTTACTCACGCTAAAAAGTAGTAGTGGATGTTTATCATATCTAATTTTTTTCCTATTTCCTGTTTCAGCAATATTCTACTACATAGCTCGTAAAAAGAAACTTAAAAAATATAGATACGCCCCAAGATTTAGCCGAGTAAGAGGAGAGGAATTGTTCTTGAAGAAGAATTGGGAAGAAGCACAATTTTTAAAGCAGGGAGAAGTCTTAGAAGAAGAATTAAAGTCATATGAATATGATGTGTGGACAACAATCGATGAAGAAGATATTTTAATTTTAAAATACAAAGGTTCTAGTAGGAAATACTCAAATTGTTCTAAATGTGGATTTAAAACTTATGGTTTAGTAAGAACTGTAATATTGGAAAGCGCTACATATACAAGTAGTGGTGAAAAAGAAAAAATTTATGAATGTAAAAATTGCCATTATACACACTCAGAAATTGTTACAATACCTAAGTTAGAAAGAGAAACGGAAAGTTCTTCGTTTGGTTCGTCAGGTAGTTTTTCTTCTGGAGGAAGTAGTTTTGGAGGTTCTTCATCAAGTTCAAGCTGGGGAGGTGGAAGTTCTGGTGGAGGTGGAGCAGGAGTAAGTTGGTAATTTTTCAATCACTCAAACTAATTGAAATCTGTTTGTATTGAAAAGTCAGTTTTCAGTTTTTTTCCCCATAATAAGCTTATTAAGACGAGTATCCATAAAAATAATTCATCGAAGAAAGTTTTGATAAATAATTTCATGGAATTTAAATGTCAATAATGATATGAAAGTGCTAGAATTTAATTCCTGAATAGTCAATTGATTTTTTATGTTAAAAATGAATTCTTAAAATTATGTTAAGTGTTGTTAGTTAGTTATTTAGGGCTATTTTCCTATTGTGGTTAAAGGTATTTAAACCTATATTTATAATGTAAAAATTGAATAACAGCACTTAATATAGACATTTTCTTTCCCCCGATGATTACATCAATTATGTATGTAGCTTTAAACCTTCTAATAAAAAATTAGGAGGTTTTTTGTTTTTACAGGCAACCTTTTTTAAAAGCTTGTAGTCTATATATTTGTAAGAGGACAAAAAACATCCATTGAAGATTATTTCATTACATACAAAATCACAATTGCAACGCAAAAAAGCAATGCAAGGAAATAGAGAAGCGCAAGAAGAAATTTTTAACGAATTCTCTCCTAAAATGCTTGGTGTATGCAGACAGTATGTAAAAGACATGTATCATGCAGAAGATTTAATGTTACAAGGGTTTTTAAAAGTCTTTAAAAACTTACACAAGTTCAAAAACGAAGGAAGTTTTGAAGGCTGGGTACGAAAAATAATGGTGAATACTTGTATAACTTATTTAAGAAAGAAAACACCATTAGAATTTACAGATGAAGAATACCATTTCAATAATACAACTGTAGAGAATATAGAAAATACTTCTGTAGAAGATATTCAAAGATTAATAGATTTATTACCAGACGGATATAAAATGGTTTTTAATTTATATGCTATTGAAGGATACAAACACTCGGAAATAGCAGAAAAACTATCCATATCAGAAAGTACATCAAAATCACAGTTATTTAAAGCACGTAAATGGTTGCAAGCAAATTATATTAAAATGAACAGGATTAAAGATGCAGACAAATAATTTCGAAAAACATTTAGTTGAAAAACTAAAAAATAGAACAGTAACACCTTCAGAGTCTGCTTGGGAACGATTAAGCGCCCAATTAGATGAAGAAGAAGGTAAAAACAAAAAGAAGAAATTCTTTTACTTAGGATATGCAGCAAGTATATTAGTTGTAGTTACTTTAGGTATTTTATTCACTCAAAGGAAAGAGCAAGAGCCAATAAAGAGCAATAAGCATATTCTAATAACTAATGTAGACACGACTGATAGTAAAGTAAAAGAAGAGAAAACAATCAAAGAAAAAATAACTGTAGAAAAAGGCATTGCAGATAATGTAATACAACAAGAAAGCAAAACAAGAAAAAAGTTAGTTGTTATAAAAGAAGATACAAAGAAGCAAATAGTATTAGAAGAACAGCCTATAAAAAGTGAAGCACAAAAAGAGGTTGTAAAAGAGGAAGAACTAAAGGAGAAAATTATTCCTAAGAAGTATAAAACACCTAAGAGAATACGTGTAAATGCAGACGATTTACTATATGCCGTAACACATTCACCAGAAGAAGTAAAAGTGTATTATGCGAAATACAATATCAACAGAAAAAATGTATTAGATACTATTCAAAAGCAATTGCGAAAATCTAACTTAAAAATAGATCCAGAAGTGATTCTTGCAGAAGTAGAAAACTCTATAGAAGAAGCAGATTTTCAAGAAAACTTTATGAATAAATTTAAATCAAAGCTATCGGATGTTATTGTTGCCATTGCAGATAGAAATAATTAAAAGAATAAAAACGAATTATCGATAATTAAGCTCACCAAACCATAAATCACGTTTAATTTTAAAATCTAAGAAAATGATAAGAATACTACTAATTATAGTACTTCTATGTACTACTTATGCCCAAGCTCAAAAAAGGACATTTGAAGCTGAAGTAAGAAAAATAGCCAATAAAATTGAGAAAATAACAAAACAAGAAAAAGATAGCTTAAAAAAGAAAGTTAAAGAGATAAACCTAAAACTAGATAAAGGAGAAATAACAGCTGAGGAGGCAACAAAATTAAAGAAAGAAGTTGCCCAAATCCATGCAGCTAATATAGAAGATAGAGTAAGTGAACAAGAGTTGAGGTTACAGCAATTAGTTCAAGATAAAACAAATGGTAAACTAGCTAGTAACGATGAATATGAATCTGGAACCATATTTTCTATTGGAGACAGAGAATTTAGGTTTGTTTTAGGCGATAATGACAAAAAGTGGAAAAAATGGAAACGAAGAAATAAACGTACCACTTCTCAATTTGTATTTGCTTTGGGGGTAAACAATGTTTTAGTAAATAATGATTTAGGATCTTTAAACGATTCTCAATACAAATTTTGGCAATCGCACTTTTATGAATTAGGATTCACGTTAAAAACACGTTTCTCAAAAGAGCCTTCTAAAACATATTTTAAATACGGAGTTTCTTTTTTATGGAATAATTTAAGAGCGGAAAACAACTTATATCATCAAGTAAATGGAAACAGTACAGATTTAGTAACCTTTCCAGAAACATTATCAGAAAGTAGATTACGTCATGTACAAATGATTTTTCCAATGCACTTAGAGTTCGATTTTTCTGAGAATAAAAAATATGACGATGGATTTGTAAGAGATAGAACTCATAAAGGAATTCGATTTGGATTAGGAGGATTCTTTGGTTTTAAATTAGGAACAAGACAATACTTAGAATACGTAAATAGTTCAGGAGTAAGAATAGAAGAGGTACAAAAAAACTCATTCAATACAAATACATTAAACTACGGATTAAGTACATATTTTGCTTACAGAGGATGTGGATTATATGTTAAATATGATTTGAATCCATTATTTAAGAATACAGATAT
>NZ_CAZEFZ010000026.1:374170-396968 GCF_964511145.1 Tenacibaculum amylolyticum | reverse complement strand
CGAAATATTTCATTAGGATTACGTTTCGACATTAATTAACAGACTAAGTCTGTTAATTAATATGGTTCCTGAGGCAACTCGAAGGAACCATAAAAGCAGTTATTAAATAAAAACAACTATTAAAACTTCATGTCAATTACGTTTCTTTATAGTAACGTTTATAAATTTGAATTAAAAAAAGCAACGATTATTTCGTTGCTTTTTTTTCTTCCCATTGTTTTCTCAAATCGCTAGAAAGTATACCAGAACCATCGTGTTTCCATCCTGGAGGTTTTATAAAATATAACAAACGTTTTGTAAAAGAGGTGTTACTGGTAAAAGCATCTTTAAGCATATGATACCATTCTACAAAAGCAACTTTTACAGGATTATAAGTCTCAATATTTTTAACGAGTCCGTATATCGGTTTCTCCACTTCAGGTTCAAAAGTGCCGAAAAGTTTATCCCAAATAATAAAAATTCCAGCATGATTACGATCTAGATATTGCGGATTTGTAGCATGATGCACTCTATGATGACTAGGAGTATTAAAAATAGCTTCAAACCATTTAGGAAGTTTATCAATCAATTCTGTATGAATCCAATACTGATATAATAAACTAATACTCATTTGTGTAATTACCATAATAGGGTGGAAGCCAACAAGAATTAAAGGCAACCAAAAAACAAACGTATAAAAACCACCGGTCCAAGTTTGACGCAATGCAGTACTTAAATTATATTTTTGAGAAGAATGATGCACCACATGACTCGCCCAGAATAAGCGACTTTCATGAGCAATTCTATGATTCCAGTAATACACAAAATCTTCAGCAAACAACAACACTATCCAAGCCCACCAAGTAAAAGGAATTGTAAAAAAACGATATTGATATAGCCAAACAAACAAAGCAAACATAATACCTTTAGAAAGTAATCCTAAAGCAACATTACCAAGTCCCATCGTAATAGAAGTAGCAGCATCTTTAAATTCGTATTCGTCTAATTTTACTTTTACGGTTAAAATAGCTTCAACAATTACTGTAATTACAAAAATAGGAATAGCATAATGTATTAAATTAGGAATCTCAGGTATGTGCATAATAGGATTTTGTGTTGGTAAGATACTAAATAAGAACGTTAAAATGCTATAGAAAATAGAATGTTACACTGTTGAAGGCTTAGATAAAAGATTTTAAAAATCAATCTGTTTTATACTTGTATCTGTAAGCAAAGCTGTCTTATCTCTTTACTTTCTAATATTATAAAAGGCTAAAAATGAAAAAATAAAGAGAAAATTTATTATTTATAGAGTAAAATATGTATATTTGCACGCTTTAAAATAAATTAAACAATTAATTATGAATCATTACGAAACTGTTTTCATTTTGAATCCCGTTTTATCTGAAACTCAGATAAAGGAAACAGTAAAAAAGTTCGAGGACTATTTGGTTTCTAAAGGTGCAGAAATGATCCACAAGGAAGATTGGGGCTTAAAAAAATTAGCTTATCCAATCCAAAAGAAGAAAAGTGGTTTCTATCACTTATTCGAGTACAAAGTAGCAGGAGAAACTATTGCTCCGTTTGAATTAGAGTTTAGACGTGACGATAGCATTATGCGTTATTTAACTGTAAAGTTAGACAAGCACGCTGCTGCATGGGCTGAGAAAAGAAGACAACGTGTTAAATCTGCAAAAAAGTAATCAGTTATGTCATCAATTGAACAACAAGCAAAAGGAAACAAGCAAGGAGAAGTACGTTACTTAACTCCGCTTGATATCGAAACTAAGAAAGAAGCGAAATATTGTCGTTTCAAGAAGAGCGGTATTAAGTACATCGATTATAAAGATCCAGATTTCTTAATGTACTTAGTAAACGAGCAAGGTAAAATTTTACCAAGACGTTTAACAGGAACTTCATTAAAGTACCAACGTAAAGTTGCGCAAGCAATTAAAAGAGCACGTCATTTAGCTTTAATGCCGTATGTTGGTGATATGTTAAAATAATAAAGAAGTAGAAACATGGAATTGATATTAAAAAAAGACGTAGAAAACTTAGGTTTTAAAGACGATGTAGTAACTGTTAAGAATGGTTATGGACGTAACTACCTAATTCCTCAAGGATATGCAATTTTAGCTACTTCTTCAGCTAAAAAAGTATTAGCTGAAAACTTAAAGCAACGTGCATTTAAAGAAGCTAAATTAGTAGAAGATGCTAACAAATTAGCAGAAGCTGTTAAAGGATACGAGTTAAAAATCGCTTCTAAAGTAGGAACAGGAGATAAATTATTTGGTTCTGTTAATAATGCAGATGTTGCTGCAGCATTAGCTAAACAAGGAACTGAAATCGATAAAAAATATATCAAAGTAACTGGAGGTAACGTAAAGAGATTAGGTAAATATAATGCCGCTGTACGTTTACACAGATCTGTAGTTGCAGACATTATTTTTGAAGTAGTAGCTGAAAAATAAGAAGTAGGTTAATTACTTGTTAAAAAAAAGCAAAGCACGCTCGTAATGAGCGTGCTTTTTTCATTTAATTTTAATGTGAATTAATCAATTAACACAAAATTAAAATTTTATGATGAGAAGGTCTTTGTTTTCAATCTTATTAATCTTAGTGTGTTACACGCTTAATGCCCAAGTAACGACTTCTAAGATTAAAGGAACAGTAACAGATAAGTCGGGGGAAGGCTTGTTTGGTGCAAATATTATTGTATTGCACGTTCCAACAGGTACAATTTCTGGTGCAGTTGCACAAGATAACGGTAAATATACGGTTGCAAATTTACGGGTTGGGGGACCGTATAAAGTAACGTTTAGCTATGTTGGTTTTAAATCTCAAGAAGTAGAAAATGTATTTCTTACACTTGGAAAAACAACCAATATAGATGCTTCATTATCTGAAGATGGAGAAACATTAGATGAAGTAGTGATTTCTGCTTCAAAAAGTAAAGTGTTTAATAGCGATAGAACAGGAGCGCAAACAAGTGTTTCTGCTACACAATTAAAAACATTACCTACAATTTCTAGGTCTGCAGCAGATTTTACGCGTTTAGAACCTACTGCAAGTAATGGATCTTTTGGAGGAAGGAACGATCAGTTTAATAACTTTTCTTTAGATGGATCTATTTTTAATAATCCTTTTGGATTAGATGCTGCAACTCCAGGTGGACAAACCGGAGCGCAACCAATTTCGTTAGATGCAATAGAACAAATTTCTGTTTCTGTAGCACCATATGATGTTACTTTAGCAGGATTTACAGGAGCTTCTGTAGATGCTGTAACAAAAAGTGGAACAAATGAGTTTACTGGAACGGTATATGGTTTTTATAGAAATGAAAGCCTGACTGGAGGTAAAATTCAAGGACAAAATGTTTTTAAACCTAAATTAAATCAAACACAATACGGAGTTAGTATTGGAGGACCAATTGTAAAAGACAAATTATTCTTCTTTGCAAACTTTGAGAAAGATGATAGAGTTGATTTAGGTTCTAATTTTCAGCCAAGTACAGGAGGTACTTTAGGAGTAAATGATTCCAGAGTTTTAGAATCAGATTTACAATTGGTTAGTAATATCTTAAGTCAAATTGTGGTTGGGCAAGATGCACAAGGTAACAATGTATTTTACAATCCTGGAGCGTATCAAGGTTTTACATTTGATCAAAAATCGACGAAAGGAATTTTTAAATTAGATTGGAATATTAACGATAAACACCGTTTAGCGTTTATTTATAATTTCTTAAGAGCATCAAAAGAAAAACCAGCACACCCAACAGCTTTAGGATTTAGAGGACCAAGTGCCACTACATTACAATTCGAAAATGCAGGATATGAAATTAATAATAATATCGATTCTTTCTTAATCGAATTAAACTCTAGTTTCAATCAAGAAACATCGAATAAACTACAAATAGGATATACAGAGTTTGATGATTTTAGAAATCCATTATCTACACCAGCACCGTCAATTACATTATTAGACGAATTTGGAGCTTCAAACTATATTATTGCAGGTCATGAACCATTTTCTATCAATAATCAATTAGACCAAAAAGTATTACAAATTACCAATAATATGAATTTTTATAAAGGCAATCATACTATTACAGTTGGCTTCTCTTTTGAAAAATTTATGTTCGATAACTCATTTAATTTAGGCGTTTATGGAGCGCAAGGAGTCTTTTTTCCTTCAGGAACAATTAACGATTTTAGAAATTTAGATGCTGCAGGAGAAGCAGCATTAGTAGCTACGTATCAAGCACAGTTTAATGCAGCAATTGCCGCTAACAATAGTTTAAGTGCAAATGGTATAGGAAATCCAGGAGGTTGGGCATTGGCAGAAACCAATGTTGGTCAATTAGCATTTTATTTACAAGATGAATGGGAAGCAACAGATGATGTAAAGTTTACTGTTGGAATTCGTTTCGACAAACCTTTGTATTTCGATACTGCAGAAAAAGCACAAGAAGTAATCGATAATGCTTGTTGTTTCAATCCTAATGCACCATATTTCAATCCAAATACAGGACAAACTACTACTTTAGATAATAGAGTAGTTCCTACAAATGAATGGTTAATTTCACCACGATTTGGATTCAATTGGGATGTAAACGGCGAAAAGAAATTACAAGTACGAGGAGGTACAGGAGTATTTACTGGACGTTTACCTTTTGTATGGTTAGGAAATCAAATAGCAAATCCAAATACATTTTTCTTACAAATGGTTGATCCAGATTTTCAATTTCCACAAGTATGGAGAACAAATATTGGAGCAGATTACAGATTTGAAGATGGTTGGGTAGTTACAGGAGATATTTCTTATACACAAGATATAAATGGAGCACATGTACAAAACTGGGGATTAAATACACCTTCAGGAACATTAAATACACCATTTGATACTAGACCAATTTATACAGATGCAGACAAAGCAGGAAATGCAGCGTATGTATTTACAAATACAGATAAAGGAAGAGTGTATAATTTTACTGCAAAAGTTGAAAAATCATTTGAAAACGGTTTATATGCTAATATTGCTTATAGTTATTTGAACTCTAAAGATGTAAACTCTATTGAAGCAGAAATTACAGGAGATGCGTGGAATTTTAATCCAGCTTTAGGGAATGTAAATGATGCTGTTTTAGGATACTCTAGATATGGAGATACACATAGAATAATTGGAGTAGCTTCTAAGAAATTTAATTATGGAGGAAATAAATACGCTACTACGATTTCTACATTCTTTGAGTATGCAAGAGGAGGGAGATTTAGTTATACATATGGAGGGGATATAAACAATGATGATGTAAATGCAGGAGACGGAAGCAGAAATGATTTAATTTATATTCCTACAGATACTGAAATTGATCAAATGAATTTTGATACGTCTACAGGAAACTCAGTAAACGACCAAAGACAAGGACTTAAAAATTATATTGCACAAGATGAATATTTAAATAGCAGAAGAGGACTATATGCAGAACGTTATGGAGCATTAGCTCCTTGGAGAAGTCGTTGGGATGTGAAGATTTTACAAGATTTTAATTTTAACGTTTCTGAGAATAAACAAAATACAATTCAATTAAGTATTGATATCTTAAACTTTGGAAATTTATTAAATTCTGATTGGGGTTCTGTACAGCAAGTTGGAAACGTTCAGCCTATAGGAGTGAGTGTAGATGCAACAAATACACCAACTTATACTTTTGATCCATCATTAACCGAAACGTTTGTATACGATACTAGTTTAAACTCACGTTGGCAAATGCAATTAGGTTTACGTTATATCTTCTAAAATATTTATAAAAATTAAGAATTATTAAAACTGTAATCAATTCAAAAGATTACAGTTTTTTTTATAAATAAAAATATAAAAAGGGGGATTTTCCTGATGCAACACTCAAGAAGTTTGTGATATTTGTAATCAACATACTTTATATAATTTTTAGGGGATTATAGATTATATAAAATTAAACTCTGGCTGTTTAGTCAGAGTTTTTTGTTAAAAATTAAAGTCCGTTTTTAGTATAAGTAAAAACCTTAATCTTACAGTGAAGATTAAGGTTTTTTGACGTTTATTAACGAGTTAATAAACCTAATATAAAAGTATGTAGTTAAAGTAAGTCCTTCTTAATAAGAAATGTACTAATTAGATTATAATACGATTTCCTGATTCTTTAAAATATCGTCAAAAGTCTCTCTTTTACGAATTAAATAATCTTTTCCTTCATGAATCATAACTTCTGGTGGTCTATATCTAGAATTGTAATTAGAAGCCATTGAGAAACAGTAAGCACCTGCATTTGAGAAGCAAAGTACATCATCTTCTCTAATTTCATTAATTCTTCTATTTGTTCCAAAAGTATCTGTTTCACAGATATATCCTACAATACTATAAAAGCGCTCTCTACCTTTTGGATTAGAAAGGTTTTCTATAAAGTGATACGAATTATAAAACATAGGACGTATTAGGTGGTTTAAACCACTATCTATTCCTGCAAATACCGTTGATGTTGTTTGTTTTATAACATTTACAGAAGCTAAAAAGTAACCAGCTTCGCTTACTAAAAACTTACCAGGCTCAAACATTAAAGTTAAATCTTTCCCGTATTCTTTACAGAACGCATTAAATCGCTTCGATAAATGCGTACCTAATTCTTCTATATTTGTTGAAATATCACCTATTTTGTATGGAACTTTAAAACCGCTACCAAAGTCAATAAATTCTATACTTTTGAATTGCTTTGCTACATCGAATAAAATTTCAGTAGCCATTAAAAAGGTATCAACATCTAAAATATCAGATCCTGTATGCATATGAATTCCATTAATATGCATTCCTGTATTTTCTACCACACGTTTAATATGAGGTACTTGATGTATAGAAATACCAAATTTAGAATCGATATGTCCCACAGAAATTTTTGAATTTCCTCCAGCCATTACATGTGGGTTAATTCGGATACAAACAGGAATTTCTGGATGCTTTTGACCAAATAATTCTAAAATAGATAAATTATCTATATTTATTTGTACACCTAGCTTAGCAACGTCTTCAATTTCTTTTAAAGATACCCCATTAGGCGTGTAAATAATGTTTTTAGGCTCAAATCCAGCAATTAATCCCAGTTTTACTTCCTGAATGGAAACAGTATCGAGCCCACTACCTAACTGATTGAAAACTTTTAAGATATTAACATTAGATAAGGCCTTTGCAGCATAATTAATCTTTACATTCTTTACTTTAGAGAAAGCTTTAGTAATTCGTTTATACTGAGTTTTAATCTTTTCAGTATCATATACATATACGGGGCTTCCGTATTTTTTTGCTACATCTAACAGTAAATTTCTATCCATTTTTTATTCAATTTAATGCGTCAAATGTAAAAGATATGAGAGCGAAAAAAAATTGAATTTTAGAATATAACACAATTAACATTTGTGTGAAATATTATACGAAATACATACTTTAACAAAAAAAATAAGATTTATTTTGCTTTTTAACACTTACAACCCGTATATTTGCTACGAAATCAATATCGATATGAGGTATTAGTTATTGATTTTATTTTAATGGGAGGTTAATTAAAAACTCCAGCGCTTGCTGGAGTTTTTTCTATTTTTAATATGTAAGTTATCTCTTATTTAAACTTAACTGTCACTTTTTCAGCGATTCCAACAATTACTTGAGTAGCTTTTACAATTGATTCAGCAGGTACATACTCGTATCTTCCGTGGAAATTATGACCACCAGCAAAGATATTTGGACAAGGTAACCCTTTGTATGAAAGTTGAGATCCATCTGTTCCTCCTCTAATAGGTTTAATTAACGGAGTGATATTCATGTCTTTCATTACTTCTTCAGCAATATCAACAATATACATTACAGGAGTAACCTTTTCCTTCATGTTATAGTATTGATCTTTTATTTCTATAGAAATAGCTTCTTTACCTATGCGTTCATTAATTTTTTTAGCAGTAGCCAGCATTAATTCTTTTCTTTTTTCGAAAAGATCCATATCATGATCACGGATAATATACTTTAATACTGTTTGCTCAACTTTACCTTCCATAGTATGTAAATGGAAAAAACCTTCATAACCAGAAGTTTGCTCTGGAACTTCATTTGCAGGTAAAGCATTTATAAACTGACTAGCAATCGTCATAGAATTTACCATTTTACCTTTTGCATATCCTGGGTGTACAATTTTTCCAGCAATAGTAACAACAGCCCCAGCAGCATTAAAATTCTCATATTCTAATTCTCCAATCTGACTTCCATCCATAGTATAAGCCCATTGTGCACCAAATTTTTCTACATCAAACTTATGCGCACCTTTTCCAACTTCTTCATCTGGAGTAAAACAAATACGTATTTTTCCGTGTTTGATATCTGGATTTTGAATTAAATATTCCATTGCAGAAACAATTTCCGTTACACCAGCTTTATCATCTGCACCCAACAAAGTTGTTCCATTGGTTGTAATAAGAGTTTGTCCTTTGTATTGTAATAAATCTTCAAAATAAGAAGGAGATAAAATAATGTTTTCGTCAGCATTTAAAACAATATCCTTACCGTCATAATTCTCATGAATTTGAGGCTTAACGTTAGCTCCTGTAAAATCAGGACTCGTATCTATATGTGCTACAAAACCTATGGTTGGTACTTCATAATCTATATTACTAGGAAGCGTAGCCATTAAATAACAGTTTTCATCTAATTCAACATCTTCCATACCGATATCTTTCAACTCTTGCTCTAATATTCTAGCTAAATCCCATTGTTTTTCAGTACTAGGAAATGCAGGATTATTAGGATCAGATTCTGTATCTACAGTTACATATTTAATAAATCGGTTAATGATATGCTGTTTGTTCATTCTTTTAAATTTAGTAGGTCAAAAATACGTTATTTTAAACGTATATCATCAATCAGTTTTATAGCCTTACATAAGCGTTCATTAACTAACGAATCGCCATAAACTTCTGTTTTAACGTGTAAGAAACCATTAGTTTCTTTTGCAAATAGATTTAATACATGATAAGCGAATTTACCTTGTTTTCCTTTTGCAAGATTATAGTAAGCATTTTTATCATGAAACTTTATTTCTTTAGAAGCAATTTGTGTCAATTCCATTTTTGAATTATCTGTAGCTATTTTTTGAATAAAAGCTGCATCAATTTCAATAGGGTTTAACACAAAAGAAACATCCATAATAAATGCTTTTGTTAAATTTTGTGTTGTATCTGCCGTATAAATAGAAGAAACAACATCATCATAATATAAGTTTGTTTTCCAATTATTAGGAATTTCAATAGTAAAATTCTTTTTAAAGTCGGTTACTTCTTCAAGATTATTAAAACCAGAAGTTTTACAGTCAAAATCTTTACTTAACTGATTAGAATTACAAGAAGTACAGATAAAGACGAATGCTAAGATAAAATAAAGGGATTTCATAAGTTGTTTTTTTCAAAATATGCAATAAGCAAATCTACAACATAGCTGTAAGAATCTATACCTTTTGTTTGATTATTTGCTTTTAAGTAGGAATTGTAACCTTTCTTAAGAAGCGGTTCAATAGGGTTTTCAAACTGTCTCCAAAACTCATAATTATCTTTCAATTCTTTTGCAATGCCTTTATGTGTTTTTTCCCATAACACTTTATATTTTTCAGGATCTCTTTTTCTAATTTCTCGCATACAATATCGAAAAGCCATACGATAACCAGAATAGTTAAAGTATGGGTCGTTACTATAAATACAAGCTAGAAAGCCTACAAAATTGGCATCGTTTTCTGCAGACCATCCTATTTGATGTGCTACTTCATGACAAGTTGTAGATGGATAGCCTGCTTTCGGAAGCATATCGTTTACCTGCGCTTCTCCTGTAATAGGATTTAAATAACCAGCAGTACCATTATAAGATTGAAAGAGACTGACTAAGGAACTTTTAATTGATGGATTGGTATATCGTAATTGTGGATAGTCTTTTACTACATAATCATAAGCTACAGGAACTTTCTCATATATTTCTGAAGTTGAATAAGGAACAATTACTTTCAGAGTATCATTATTTGTAATTTTTAGTTGTTGCGTATTTAACTTTTCAATAATTTTAGTAGTAACATTTATAAGTTGATCCGTAGTATATTGTGATTGTTGTAATCCTAAATTTTGAGCTAAGGGTTCTCTAAAATAATTAAGTCCCCAAAACATATAAAAAGCAAAATAAAGAATTGATAAAAAAGAAATTAACTGTAAAAGGTTGTTGATAAAATTTCGAAACTTTGTTTTAATTAGTTTATAAACTTTATACATAAGTACACCTATGAGAAATAATCCAAGAAGATCTCCAAAAGAGAACGGAATCCAACCCAGTAAAAACCTGAATAAATTAGAAATATATGGATAAATTCCATTGGAATAATACTGCTCTATAAATGCAGTTTTTCGGCTTAAAAATTGCACTATTAGAATTTGAATAGGCAATAAAATGATTAAAAAAATGGTTTTTTTAGAAAGCTTCATTAGCTCAAAAATAGCAAACATATAACGTTATCAACATACTAATAACAATTTTGTTTACATTTTTTGTGAAAAAAGAAAAACAGGGTTAACAGCAATAAATATCAACGTAAAAAATTACTTTTGTCTTTATGGAGAGAACGCAAAGTTTAAGAGGGGCAAGGACAGACAAGTCTAAAATTATTAATTTAGAAAAAGGAAAATTACCACCACAAGCGCTAGATTTAGAAGAAGCCGTGTTAGGGGCAATGATGATCGATAAAAAGGGGATAGATGAAGTCATTGATATTTTACATCCAGAAGCATTTTACGATAAGCGTCATCAAGAAATTTATGCGGCAGTTTATGAACTTTTTCAGAACTCAGAACCTATCGATTTAAAAACGGTAGCACATCAATTAAGGAGTAATGGAAAAATAGATATTGCAGGGGGAGATTTTTATTTAGTGGGATTAACACAAAAGGTAGCATCGTCTGCCCATATTGAATTCCACTCTAGAATTATTTTACAAAAATATATCCAAAGAAGATTAATTTCTATTTCTTCTGAAATTATAGAAAGCGCTTATGATGAAACGACAGACGTTTTTGATTTACTAGATGATGCCGAAGGAAAATTATTTGAAGTAACCCAAGGAAACTTAAAGAAAGGAGCAGAAGGAGCAGGATCATTAGTACAACAAGCAATTAATAAAATTCAGGAAATATCAAACCAAGAAGGAATGAGTGGTTTGGCAACTGGATTTACAAAGTTAGATGCATTAACTTCTGGATGGCAACCTACCGATTTAATTATTATTGCGGCACGTCCCGGTATGGGAAAAACCGCATTCGTAATTTCCATGGCAAAAAATATGGCTATTGAATTTAACCATGCAGTAGCAGTTTTCTCTTTGGAGATGTCATCGGTACAGTTAATTACACGTATGATTTCTTCTGAAACAGGATTAACTTCAGAGAAATTACGTAAAGGAAATTTAGAACCACATGAGTGGGAGCAATTGAATGTTAAGGTAAAAAGACTTTCAGATGCGCCTATTTTTATTGATGATACACCAGCGTTATCTATTTTCGATTTAAGAGCAAAAGCACGTCGTTTAGTATCGCAACATAACGTACGTATTTTAATTATTGATTACTTACAGTTAATGACTGCTGGAGGAGCAGGAGGAAACCGTGAACAAGAAATCTCTACAATTTCCCGAAACTTAAAAGCACTAGCAAAGGAATTAAATGTACCAGTAATTGCACTTTCACAGTTATCTCGTTCGGTAGAAACACGTGGAGGAAGTAAACGTCCGTTACTATCCGATCTTCGTGAATCTGGAGCGATTGAGCAGGATGCCGATATTGTATCATTTATTTTCCGTCCAGAATATTATGGAATGACAGAATGGGATGATGATGATCATACACCATGTGAAGGACAAGGAGAGTTTATTGTAGCAAAACACCGTAACGGTGGTTTAGATAATATTCGTTTAAAGTTTACAGGACACTTAGCAAAATTCTCAGATTTAGAAGAAGGATTTAGCAGTGAATTCCAATCGAGTATGAACTCTTTCTCTTCAGACACATTGCCATCTCCATCTACGGAGGATGCGTTTGGTGCACCAGAAAGTAATACACCACCACCAGATTTTAACGATGACGTGCCTTTCTAGGAAATGCTAAACATATTATAAAATTAGATGAAATACACAATTACTACTCAGTAATTGTGTATTTTAGTTTTTAGAATGAAGAAATACATATTAATACTTACTTTTTTATTTAGTGTAAATACAATTTGGGCCTCATTTGTGTACTTACCAATGAGTCACGATAACCAAAAGAACCATTTAAAAGCCTATGGAATTGTATATTATGCCTTGCAAAATGGACTAAAAGCAAAATGGTTATTAAATTATGATGGAGGTGCATTTTTAATAGAGAATAACGATGCTGTTGTAAATGAATGTAAAGTGCGTGGTGTATCGTATGAAGTAATTTCAGATGCAAAATCACAATTAATCTTAGAAGAGATAGCTTCGCCAAGTAAAAATCAAGAAGCAGTAACCTTAGAAAAAGCACCTAAAATTGCAGTGTATTCACCTAAAAATAAAATGCCTTGGGACGATGCCGTTACAATGGTGTTAACCTATGCAGAAATTCCTTTTGATGTTGTATATGACGAAGAAGTGTTGAATGATGAGTTATTATTATACGAATGGTTGCATTTACATCATGAAGATTTTACAGGGCAATACGGACGATTTTATGGAGCTTTTAGAACTGCACCTTGGTACATTCGTCAGAAAAAAGAAGCAGAAGCTTTGGCTACTAAATTAGGATATAGTAAAGTTTCTGAAGAAAAGAGAGATGTAGCTAAAAAGATTAGAGATTATGTTGTGGGAGGTGGTTTTATGTTTGCAATGTGTTCTGCAACAGATAGTTTTGATATAGCATTAGCAGCTGATGGTGTAGATATTTGCGAAACAATGTTTGACGGAGATCCTTCGGAACCAAACTATCAATCTAGAATTGATTTTAATAGAACAATGGCTTTTAAAGACTTCGAATTGATTCGTAATCCAACAACTTATGAATTTTCTTCTATAGATATGACTCGTAAGCGACGAATTAATAAAGAAACTGATTATTTTGTATTGAAAGATTTCTCAGCAAAATGGGATCAAGTTCCAACGATGTTATGTCAAAATCATACTCAAGTTGTAAAGGCATTTATGGGACAAACTACGTCTTTTGATAGAAGTACCATAAAACCTACAGTATTAGTGTTAGGTGAAAATACAAATAATAAAGAAGCTAGATACATACATGGTACAAAAGGAAAAGGGATGTTTACCTTTTATGGAGGCCACGATCCTGAAGATTACCAGCATAGAGTAGGCGATCCAAAAACAGAATTAGATTTACATCCAACTTCACCAGGATATCGTTTAATTCTTAACAATGTATTGTTTCCAGCAGCAAAAAAGAAAAAACAAAAAACTTAATTATAAAAAAGGTGGCTGAGTATATCGAAGTCACTTTTTTTTGTTTATAATCTAATTAACTATTATCATTTAATTTTTCTAATCGTTTAATAAAATAAGAAGGTTTCATTCTAGTAAACTTATGAAATGCTTTAGAAAAAGATTCTGTACTATTAAATCCCATTTCTATTGCTAATGCTTTTACGGTATATTTTCGAAGCATAACATCTTCTTTTAGTTGTTGTACTGTATATTCTATTCTTAGTTTATTAATGTAATTGGTAAACGTTAGCTCTTTATGTTGATTTACTACTTTAGACAGGTAATTTGAATTGGTATTTAATTGTCGTGCAAGATATTTCAGATTAATTTTGGGGTTTAAAAAACCATTATTCAACTCAAAACCAGCTAATTTTTGTAAGAGATCTTGAGTAATATCATCTGGTAATTGTGGTTTCTTTGTTATAGTTTTTATAGTTGTATGATGCGAAGTAATTCTGGGAATCGGCTTTTTATTGATGACTTTTAGAAAAGCTCTCTTATAGCGATACTTTCTATTGATTTGATACCCTAAAAGTAATGAGATGAATGTGGTAACTCCAACAAAAGTAAGTGTATGGCTTTTTTCTTTAGAAATTTTATTTTCAAGCTGTTGTATAATAGCATTTTTTTCAGCTAACAGCTTAGGTTTATCATATTCTTCGGTTAATGATTTAGAGATTTGTAGATTTTCTTTAAATATATTTTCTTTTAAGTTTAATAGTTTATCAATGTAGATTAATTGATTTTTGATATCCTTTTTTTCTTTATAATTATTCACTAAAAAGTTAAAAGATGTAACTATTCTAGAAGAAATTAAATTGTTATTGAAATCAAATAACGAATCTGATTTTTTATGAAATTCAAAAGCTTTTTGTTGATTATTCATTTTTTCATATGAATCTCCAATTATAGAGAATATATCAGACAAGATATCATTATTAAAACCATAGCTATAATTTCCAATTATGTTACTTAATATATCGATTGCTTCATTATATTTTTTTCTATCATATTTTAGAAGTCCTCTATGATATTTAGCCTTATTAAGCATATATTGATCATCAATATGATTATAAATTTGTTCTGCTTTATTAATAAAAACTAAAGTAGAGTCCCATTTCCTTTGTTTTCTATAATTAGATGCAATCTTTAAAGGTAAACTTAAAAAAGAGCGATCAAAATAAGTGTATAATTTACTTTCTTCTAAATAATTAAAAGCATTAAAATAGGTAGTAAGAGATTTTTTTAAATCACCATTGTCTTCATTTAAATCGGCTAGATAGATATTAAAACGATGCTTCATTTCTTTGTCGGATATCTTTGAAATATCGCTTTCTATTTCTAATAGTAGTTTTATAGCTTTAGATTTTTCTTTTAGTTTTAAAAATCTTTTTACTTTCATCAAATTAATATCTAATGCTGTTTCATATAATTTTAATTTCTTACATGATAAAATTAAAGAATCACTTTTTACTATATAATTTTGATAATCGTTTGTTATAAGTGCAAGGTAATATAAACCTCTTTCTACCCGTAGGAAGTCTTCTTGATTTTGAGCTCGTTTAATTTCTGCTTTACAAAATATTATAGACTCTTTTTTATTAGATTTATTACTGTTTATAGCTACTGATAAAAGAGGATTGTATGGTGGTGTTAATTCATTTGATTGACAAAAAGCATCAGAAAAAAAAATAATTAGGGAGGATATAAGAAGAAATCTTAATTTAATCATAGACATTTTTTGTTTGAAAACAAAAATAAGCATTTTGAAACGAGAATTTTAAGGTTTTTTTAATTATTGATATATAGTGTTTTAGATGTTTTAGGACTCTGGTTTCTTGAATCTAGAGTGCTAAATCTTGTCTAATTCAGAGAATAGTTTTTTCTTTGAGGAAAAGGGTTCGGAACACGGAATATATATAAGGACGGGAAAATTCCAACAGAAAAAGAAAAATCAATCAAATAGCCTCACTATTAAACGAACCCTTTTTATTCTTTATAGAAAAGAGTCCAAAATAATTAGCATATTACTGTAAAGTTATAGGAATCAAAAACTGAAATTAATTATACATTTTGAATGCAAATGATTATTGTGAATTGAAAAATTACTTTTAATTGGCTTTTGTATTTACAAAAACTTACTTTTGCCCTCACAAAACAAAACAAAATGCCAACAACTCAACAACTTCAAGATTTCACACAACAAGTACGTAGAGATATATTACGCATGGTACATGCAGTTAATTCTGGTCACCCAGGAGGATCTTTAGGATGTGCTGAATTTTTTACTTGCTTATTTCAGGAAGTAATGGATTATAGTACAGACTTTGACATGGATGGTAAAAATGAAGATATGTTCTTCTTATCAAACGGTCATATTTCTCCAGTATATTATAGTGTTTTAGCACGTAGTGGATTCTTTCCAGTAGCTGAATTAGAAACGTTTAGAAAATTAGATTCTCGTTTACAAGGACATCCAACAACACATGAGCATTTACCAGGAATTAGAATTGCTTCTGGATCATTGGGACAAGGAATGAGTGTTGCTATTGGAGCTGCTGAAGCTAAGAAATTAAATAACGACGATAAGATTGTATATTCTTTACACGGAGATGGAGAGTTACAAGAAGGTCAGATTTGGGAAGCAGCAATGTATGCAGCAGCTAAGAAAGTTGATAATTTAATTTCTACAGTAGATGTAAATGAAAAGCAAATAGATGGTACTACAGATGAAGTATTAGCTATGGGAAGTTTAAAAGCAAAGTTTGAAGCTTTTGGATGGGATGTATTAGAGGTTAAAGAAGGAAATAATGTAGAAGCTATTTTAGCTGGACTAGCTGAAGCAAAATCACGTACAGGTAAAGGAAAACCAGTTTGTGTATTATTATATACAGAAATGGGGAATGGAGTAGACTTTATGATGCACACGCATGCTTGGCATGGTAAAGCTCCTAACGATGAGCAATTAGCATCTGCATTAGAGCAAAATCCTGCAACTTTAGGAGATTACTAAGAAAAAAACATAACATTTTAAAACGTTGTTACTTACAAGTAACAGCGTTTCTTTTTTAATAATCTTAACATTATGACGTAAACAAATACGTATTTTTACGTCCAAACCGAACAAACAAACTTTAAGGTAAATTATGAGAATTGGTATTGTATGTTATCCAACATTTGGAGGAAGTGGAGTAGTGGCAACCGAATTAGGAATGGCATTAGCAGATAAAGGACATGAAGTACATTTTATAACATATAACCAGCCTGTTCGATTAGATTTTATATCTCATAATTTGCATTTTCATGAAGTTGCTTTAGAAGAATATCCATTATTTCAATATCAGCCTTATGAATTAGCATTATCTACTAAGATGGTAGAAATTGTATCGCGACATAATTTAGAAGTTTTGCATGTGCATTACGCAATCCCACATGCTTATGCTGCATATATGGCTAAGAAAATGCTAAAAGATGAAGGAATTAAGGTAAAAGTGGTAACAACACTTCACGGTACAGATATTACCTTAGTAGGAAGCCATCCAACGTATAAAACAGCAGTAGAGTTTAGTATTAATAAATCTGATGAAGTAACTGCGGTTTCTGCAAGTTTAAAAGAAGATACATTACGTTTATTTAATATTGAAAAAGATATTAAAGTGGTGTATAATTTTATTGATGGAAGTAAGTATGAAGTTGCGCATCAAGAAGAATGTAAAAGAAGTGCTTTAGCTGAAGAAGGAGAGAAAATTTTGACACACATAAGTAATTTCAGACCTGTAAAAAGAGTGCTTGATGTTGTTCAAATATTTAATAAGGTTCAAAAAGAAATACCATCAAAACTATTAATGGTTGGAGATGGACCTGAACGTTCAAAAGCAGAGCAATTGGTTAGAGAATTAGGAATAAGTGATAAGGTAATTTTCTTAGGAAACAGTAATGAAGTAGCTAAGTTGTTATGTTATTCAGATATATTCTTATTACCATCAGAAACTGAGAGTTTTGGATTGGCAGCGTTGGAAGCAATGGCAGCAAATACAGTTGTAATCTCTTCAAATACAGGAGGACTTCCAGAAGTTAATATTCATGGAGAAACTGGGTTTTTAAGTGACTTAGGAGATGTTAATGATATGGCAAAAAATGCAGTTGCTATTTTAAAAGATGATGCAAAGCTTTTAAAAATGAAGCAAAAGGCAAAAGAACATACGAAGCTATTCTCTTTAGAAAAGGTATTACCGCAATACGAAAGTATTTATAAAGCTTGTTTTTAATTTGATTTTGTAAAAAATCAATGCTAATATATTTTTATTGTATTTTTAGTTGATAACGAATAAAATAAAAGGGAGGGAAAACTTTCTAGCACATTAGAATCCTTTTATTTTTTATAAATGATTTATATATGAAATACTTAATACTATTAGGTATATTATTATGTATCAATACGAGTATCTATAGTCAAATAGATGCTAATTCAGTAATGGGATTACCTACAGTTACTAATACTACGGAAATGCAGGGAATTACAGGAGCTAATACAGGTTCTATTGTGTATAATATTGCAGAAGAAGAGATATTTATGTTTAATGGAATAACATGGATTTCTTGTAATTTAAGTAACACAGGCCTTCAGTTTTATACATGGAATACAGGAAATGTATCCCAGCCAAATATTAATAATAAACGTGGTTTAGGAGTATCTACAACTCAAGGAAGAACAACAGCAGATTTAAACAATACATTAAGAGGAAATTTAGCTCCGGATAATGATGGCTATATTATTGCTTTTATAGGAACTATTAGGGTTCAAAATACAGGTAATTTTACATTTACATCTCGCTCTGATGATGGAAGTAGAATTTATATTGATGATGTAGTAGCTTTAAATAACTGGTTCAACCAAGCTCCAACTACTAGAACTGCAACTGTAAACTTAGCAGCTGGTGAACATAAAATTGAATTCTGGTATTATGAGAATGCAGGAGGAGATTTCATGGAGTTTACTTGGGGAGCTAATCCTGATGGATATACTTCGGGAAGTGTGATAAATGCAAATCAGTTTTTTGTGAAATAAAAATAAAAAGGTTGAAAATCAATATTTCAACCCTTTTGTTCTATCTCATTTATTATAAAACGCTAAACTTTCTTTGATTAGCTCACTAGAAGCTTCAGCATTGATAACAAAACCTTCGTAATCTTTTAATAATACAAACTTTACAATACCACTTTCATTCTTCTTGTCATGTTTTAGTAACTCCATAATAGGTTGTACATCTTCAGGAAGTATAATGGTTTTACCATAGATAGCAGTAATAGCTTGTTTAATTTCGTTTGTTTTCTCTATAGAAAAACCTTGAGTTTTAGAAGAAATAAAAGCTTCGCAAACCATACCAATAGCAATGGCTTCTCCATGCGTTAAAGCTTCTTTATGTTCATTTTCTAAAAAATAAGATTCTATAGCATGACCAATGGTATGTCCCCAATTTAAAACTTTACGAAGTCCTTTTTCTTTAGGATCTTCTGTAACAACTTCGTTTTTAATTTCAATAGAACGATGAATTAAATCAACAAGATTTACATTAGGGTTGTCTTTAATTTCATTAAATAAATGAATATCATGTGTCATTCCATATTTAATGATTTCTGCAGTTCCAGAGCGAATTTCTCTAGAAGAAAGCGTGTGTAAATATTCAGGGTCTATCAATACCATTTGCGGATTAGCAAAAACACCAATCTGGTTTTTCAATACCCCCAAGTCTACACCAGTTTTACCTCCAACAGAAGCGTCAACCATAGATAAAAGTGTTGTAGGAATATTAATAAAATCAATTCCTCGTTTAAAAGTTGAGGCAACAAACCCACCTAAATCAGTTAAAACCCCGCCACCTAAAGTAATTACTAAACTTTTTCTATCAGCACCTAATTCAGTCATAGCATTCCAAACACCAACGCAAGTTTCAATGTTCTTATGAATCTCGCCAGCATCAATTTGAATAACTTCAATAGGACTTTCAGTTTGAAAGTTTTGAATAAACCTAGGATAGCAACATTCAAGCGTATTATCGTCTACCATAATAAAGATAGAAGAATAGTTATTTTCCTTTACAATACGTGCAAGTTCTACGTATGCTTTTTCGTTAAAATGAATTGGATAAGTTGTTGCTAAAATAGTTTCCATGTTACTGTAAAAATAAGATGCAAATTAAATAGAAAATATTAAAATATTTCATTGTTGTCTGCTATATTTGTTCTTTTGAAGTTTAATAGGTTATCTATATAAATGAAACTTTTTGAAAATACTGAAGTAGCTTTTAAGCTAAAGTCTGATTCTGAGTTAGAAAGGGCTTATTTCTTATTCCGCTTAATCCAAAGCCAACCAATGGTACGTATCGGTACCGCAGTTACCAATTTTGCATTAAAAGCACATTTACCTGTAGAAGGATTAATACGTTCTACTGTTTTCGATCACTTTTGTGGTGGCGTTACAGAAGAAGATTGTATTCCTAGCATTGAAAAAATGTACAATCAAGGTAAAGTGCATAGTGTATTAGATTACTCTGTAGAAGGTAAAGAAGCTGAGGAAAGTTTTGATAATGCGGTAGAAACGATAGAAAATATTATTAAATTTTCTGATGAAAAAGATGCGGTTCCTTTTGCTGTATTTAAACCTACAGGTTTTGGAAGATTTGCATTGTATCAGAAAATAGGAGAAGGAGAGGAACTTTCTGCAGAAGAACAAGAAGAATGGAATCGCGTAAGAGAAAGATTTCATAGAGTATGTAAGTTAGCATATGAAAGTGATGTTCCATTATTGATTGATGCTGAAGAAAGTTGGATGCAAGATGCAGCCGATGATTTAGTTGAAGAACTAATGAGCATTTACAACAAGGAAAAAGCAATTGTGTTTAATACTTTACAGATGTATAGACATGATAGAATGGAGTACTTGAAAGAATTACACCAACGTGCACACCAAAAAGGGTTTCATATTGGTATGAAAGTAGTGCGAGGTGCTTACATGGAAAAGGAACGAGCAAGAGCAGAAGAGAAAGGATATCCATCACCTATATGTAAGAATAAACAAAAGACAGATGAGAATTACGATGAGGCAATTCTGTATATGATGGAGCATAAAAATATGGCTTTATTTGCAGGAACTCATAACGAAAATAGTTCTTACCTGTTAATGGAGTTAGCAGAGAAATACAACATTACAAAAGACGATAAACGCATGTGGTTTGGCCAATTATATGGTATGAGTGACCATATTAGCTTTAACTTAGCAGCAGCTGGTTATAATGTAGCTAAATATGTGCCTTTTGGACCAGTTAGAGACGTAATGCCGTATTTAATTAGAAGAGCAGAAGAAAATACTTCTGTAGAAGGACAAACTTCTAGAGAATTAAATCTGTTGAAAACTGAAAAAGCACGTCGTAAATTGTAAGTACGATATGTAGTTTTGAAGCTTTAAAAAAGGGTTCAAGATTATGAAATCTGCTTTATATAATAAAATTAGCTCTTTTATAAGAGCCAACACAATTAAAAACAAAGATTAAAATTATGCAGTTCGATCATCAAATATTTGATTTAATTCAAGAAGAAAAAGAGCGTCAGCTAAATGGATTAGAACTTATTGCTTCAGAGAATTTTGTTAGCGAGCAGGTTATGCAAGCCCAAGGCTCTGTGTTAACAAATAAATATGCAGAAGGATATCCAGGTAAACGTTATTATGGTGGGTGTGAAGTAGTAGATGTTGTAGAACAGATTGCTATAGATAGAGCTAAAGAACTTTTTGGAGCAGAATATGTAAATGTACAACCACACTCAGGAAGTCAAGCTAATACAGCGGTTTTTGCTGCTTGTTTAAAGCCTGGAGATACTATTTTAGGATTTGATTTAGCACATGGTGGACATTTAACACATGGATCACCAGTAAACTTTTCTGGAAAATTATACAACCCTGTTTTTTATGGAGTAGATAAAGAAACTGGTTTAATAGATTACGAGCATTTAAAAGCACAAGCTGAAGAGCATAAACCAAAATTAATTATTGCAGGAGCTTCTGCTTACTCTAGAGATATGGATTTTAAACGCTTTAGAGAAATAGCAGATAGCGTTGGAGCTATTTTAATGGCAGATATTTCACACCCAGCAGGATTAATAGCAAAAGGAATTTTAAACGATCCGTTACCACATTGTCATATCGTAACTACTACAACTCACAAAACGTTAAGAGGACCGCGTGGAGGAATGATTATGATTGGTAAGGATTTCGAAAATCCATTTGGTTTAAAATTAAAGAGTGGGAAACTTAAAAAAATGTCTACATTATTAAATAGTGCAGTTTTCCCAGGAAATCAAGGAGGACCATTAGAGCATGTTATTGCTGCTAAAGCGGTAGCATTTGGAGAGGCATTAACAGATGAGTTCTTAGAATACCAAATACAAGTAAGAGCAAATGCACAAGCAATGGCAGAAGCATTTGTAGCAAAAGGATATAACATTATTTCTGGAGGAACAGACAATCATATGATGTTAATAGATCTTAGAAATAAAGGAATTACAGGTAAAGACGCTGAAGCTGCTTTAGGTAAAGCTGAAATTACTGTAAATAAAAACATGGTGCCATTCGATACAGAATCACCGTTTGTAACTTCAGGAATTCGTATTGGAACTCCAGCAATTACTACACGTGGTTTAGTAGAAGAAGACATGGAAGCTATTGTCGATTTAATTGATGAAGCAATTCAACATGCAAATGATGACGATAAGTTACATGCCATAGGAGAGAAGGTGTACGATTTAATGCACCATAGAAGATTATTTGTAATGTAAAAAGTAAAAGTAAAAACTAAAATTAAATATTTAAATATGAAAAAAGTAATTGTAACTTTAGTACTATTAGTAGTTAGCTTTTCAGTAAAAGCTCAAGAAAAAACAGCTTTTGAAAAAGATACTTATAAATTAGTAGAAATTCTTACAAAACCAACATTAGCTCCAGTAATTAGTCAATTTACTTCTTTGGTAAAGACAGAAAATGCAACTGCTTTTATTAAAGCTGTAGAGGCTACTTATCCAGAATTATATACATCTTTAAGTAAAATTTATATGGATGAATATACGCACGATGAAATAAAACAATTATTAAAGTTTTATGAGTCTCCTTTAGGACAAAAAGTAGCTAAAAGTTCTGGCAAATTAGCGCAAAAAGGAATGCAAGCTGGACAAGCTTGGGGAATGAAAGTTCAAGGTATTATGACGAAATATCAATAAAAAGAT
>NZ_CAZEFZ010000026.1:123406-374165 GCF_964511145.1 Tenacibaculum amylolyticum | reverse complement strand
ATATATAGAAAAGCGGTTGTAAAAATTACAACCGCTTTTCTTTTTCTATTACGTTAGTATCGATGTTTTTTATAAGATTCAATTGAGTTCTTGTAAATAATAAATATGTAAATTGTTTATTTTTGGATGGTTACTCTCTTTCTATTATGAAAAAACAACAATTTAAAATAGCTAAGCTCACTATTGCAGTGACCAATATTACTGAAATGGTTTCATTTTATGAGAATGTTTTTAACTGTAACTTTAAAAAGAATAACTTTCAAGGGTATACTTTATATAGTTCAGAAATAGCAGGAATTCCAATTCAATTATGTCCTAATGTATTAGCCAATGTAGTTGCAGAACAAAACAGACAACAATTTGATTTTGTTGTAACTGATTTGAATCAAATTATTTCTAAAGTAAAAGCATATAATGGAATTGTTAGAGGTGAAATAGAAAGTTTACAAGAAGGAAAGGCTGTAACTGTTGTAGATCCTGACGGAAATACGATAGTGTTTATAGAAAAAGATCATTAAAAATATAGTTTATGAGTACCAAATTAGAAAAGCTATCACATTATGCAGTAATTATTATTGCATTGTCTGCATTAGTAGTTTCTATCACCCAAACAAGGATTCAACAAAAACATAATAAGTTAACTGTAAAACCTTATTTAGGTTACTCTTTAAACCAATCTTTTGATGATGATTTACTTACGGTATATATTACAAATGATGGTTTTGGCCCAGCAATTGTAGACAAAATTATATTTATCTATAATGGAAAAACATATAAAACTTTAGAAGATTATTTAAAAGCTTCAGGCGAAAGTAAGAATAGAAGAGGAAGCTATAATTACAATAAAAACTCAGTTTTTAGGAGTAATGAAAAGAACTTATTAGTTTCATTAAAAGGTTTAAAACATAGAGGTGTTACAGTTAAAATTTACTACAAATCTATCTACCAAGAAAAAGGAGAACTAACCTTCACTTTTTAAGAAAGTTTAATCTGTAAAAACTATAAGTTTTTGTGTAACAAATTAAATTGTTATTTGTCTTTTAGAGAAATAAATTAATCAAATGAAATTTTTCTCTGCAAATATTCATTATTTGGTATGTATTTTATTAGTTAGTATGTATACGGATAAGATATATAGTCAAGAACAATCAACACTAAGATTTATAGATTCATTAATACAGCATAAACAAAAAACTTTTGAAGTACCTGGTATTGCAATAGGTATTGTAAAAGATGGGAAAACTTTCTTTCAAAAAGCTTATGGTGTACAGAGCTTACATACAGAAATACCTTTAACAAATCAATCGGTTTTTCATATGGCTTCTGTATCAAAACCTATTACAGCAACAGCAATTATGAAACTAGTTGAAGAAGGAAAACTTAAGCTATCTAATAAATTAGTGGAATACCTACCTAATTTTGTTATGAATTCTCCAGCTTACAAAGACATTACTTTACAACAAATACTTACTCATACTTCAGGAATTCCAGATGTTAACGATTATGAATGGGAAAAACCACAATATGATGATAAAGCTTCATTACGTTACGTAAATAGCTTTAAAAATCAAAAGTTAGATTTTCTCCCAGGAAGCTCACATAAATATAGTAATGCAGCTTATAATTTACTAGCGGCAGTCATACAAAAAGTAACAGAGATTCCTTTTGAGACTTATATGAAACAGGAGTTTTTCTCAAAAGTAGGTATGAAAAACAGTACATTTTTGAAAGAAGAGGTTACTAAAGAATTAGCGACTTCTCCACATGTTGAAAATTGTTCATTTACTGTAGATAAAGCAAACGTTTATCCTTATAACAGAGTTCATGCGCCTAGTTCTACGTTACATGCTAATACAGATGACATGTTACTTTGGGCACAGCTATATTTAAACAAAGGAGAATGGAGCGAAAAAGAAATTTTTTCTAAAGAAACATATACAAAATTGACAGATACACAAATCCCTTTTAAAAATGGAAAAGGAATGTGTTTAGGGTGGTTTACAGCTAAAATAGGAGAGAAGCAATTGTTTCGCCACTCAGGTGGAGATGAAGGATATAGTACTTTTTTGGGTTTTATACCAGAGGTTGATTTCGCTATTGTTATAATGGCAAATAGTGATACTATTATAACAGAATATATAGCTACAGTAATCATGAGTAAATTGTATAATAATAAGATATTAAACTATAAAACTCCTATTAGTTTTGCTTTACGTAAACTCATTCTGGAAAAAGATATAAATGCCTTTAAAAAAGAATATTTTAGATTAGAAAAAGAAGATCCAAATAGTTATGCTTTTGGAAAAGGTTATTTAGATGGTTTAGGTTATGATCTTTTAGAGAAACATTATTATGAAAAGGCAATTGCTATTTTTAAATTCCATTTAGAGATACAACCAGAAGTACCAGGTTTTTACGACAGTGTTGGAGATGGTTATTTGGCTTGGAACAAGCCAGAAGAAGCTCTTGTTTGGTATAAAAGGGCTAATAAAAAAGATCCAGATAAAGAAATGTCTCTAGAAAAAATTAAAAAACTCAGTTTTGAATTACAGAAATAGATAGGCTATTTTCAATTTTTAAAAAACCTACTAAAATGTTTACATCTTAGTAGGTTTTTTTATAATCAAATAAATATTTAATCATTTGATATATGCTATGTGGTAGCTTATATATGGCAAAAAGGAGGTTTATTCCTCTTCGCTTGCTCTATCTATTATACTTTGAGGCAATGCTTTTTTTGCCTTTGCGCCAAGCGTTTTTAATTTTTGAACTCCAGTTATTAAATTACCACGTCCGTCAACTAATTTATTCATAGCAGCACTATAATCGCTTTTGGTAGCATCTATCTTTTTACCAATATTAATCAAGTCTTTTAATAAGCCATCAAATTTATCATATAAAGAACCCGCTTGTCGTGCAATCTCTATAGCGTTACGTTGTTGTTTTTCATTATTCCACATTGTATCTATGGTGCGAAGCGTAGCTAATAGAGTTGTAGGTGTTACAATAACAATATTCTTTTCAAATGCTTTATTGTATAAAGTATTATCTTGTTGTAAGGCTACAGCAAAGGCAGGTTCAATCGGAACAAAAAGCAATACAAAGTCTGGAGATTCAATTTTATAAATATCTTCATATTTCTTTTCAGATAATTGCTCTACATGACGTTTTAGAGAGATTAAATGTTCTTTTAAGAAACGTTCTTTCTCTTGTTCATCTTCTGTATTTACAAACTGTTCATAAGCGGTTAAAGACACTTTACTGTCTACTACCATTTTTTTGTTATCAGGAAGATGAATTACTACATCGGGCATGATACGTTTTCCTTCTTCATTGGTAAACGATTGTTGTACAAAATACTCTCGCCCTTTTTCTAATCCCGATTTTTCCAATACACGTTCTAGCACCAATTCTCCCCAGTTTCCTTGAGCTTTACTATCACCTTTTAAAGCCTTCGTTAAATTCAAGGTTTCTTTACTCATTTGTGCATTCAATTCTTTTAAACCTAAGATTTGTTGACGTAATGCGGAATGGTAATCGATACTTTCTTTGTGAGTTTTGTCTACTTTCTCTTCAAAATCCTTGATTTTCTTTTCTAAAGGATCTAAAATATTTTTAATATTCTCTTTATTCTGAACTGTAAATTTGTTCGATTTTTCTTCAAGAATTTTGTTTGCTAAATTTTCAAACTCTTTGGTAAACTTTTCTTGTAAACCTTCAATCTCAGTTTTTTGTTCTGTTAACTTCGTTTGTAAGTTTTTTAAATCAACATCTTGTCGCGTGTTAATTTTAATAAGGTTCTCCTTTTCAATTTGAATTTGTTTGAAGTTCTCTTTTAACTCTTCGGTATTTCTATCTGAGATTACTTTATGTTCAGCTAACGTAGTATTACGTTCTTTTAACGTGTCTTTTTCTGTCTGTAAAAACTTAACTTCTTTTTGTAAAGTTTCTATAGTATGCGAATCAGCATTTTTTTGCTCTAAGAGCAGTTTATTTCGTTCCTCTAAGCTCGTTTTTTCATTTTCTAACGTATTCGATTTTCCTTTTTGAATGATATAGGCAACAAGAAAACCTATAATAAGTCCTACAAAACCAGTTAATAAGATGTATAGCAATTGCTCTGACATTTAGTAAAAAATTAAAACCCTAAATTTACCGTTTTAAAGTCAATTAATAATGCAGAGTATATCTAAATTTATTTTTACTAAAATTTTAGGATGGAAGGTAACTGGAAGTTTTCCGGAAAACCTAAAAAAATATGTGGTTATTGGAGCTCCGCATACGAGTTGGAAAGATTTTCCTGTTGCAATTTTAGCTAGAAATACGACAGGAGTTCCTATTAATTATATAGCAAAAGCATCTTTATTTAAACCACCTTTTGGATTTATATTTAGAAAGTTAGGAGGAACTCCAGTAAACAGAACTAAAAGCACGAATTTAGTAGATACTATTGCCGCTATTTTTGATTCAAAAGAAGAGTTTAGATTGGCGTTATCCCCTGAAGGAACGAGACAGTATACTGAAAAATGGAAAACAGGTTTTTATTATATAGCCAAAGGCGCGAATGTACCAATTGTAATGTTTGCTTTCGATTTTAAAAATAAAGAAATAAAAGTAGCGCCTCCTTATCACTTAACAGATAGTATTGAAAAAGATTTTGAACATTTTTTAGAATTTTACAAAGATATTAAAGGTGCTAAACCTGAATTATTTAATAACAAAAACCTACTCTAGAGTAGGTTTTTGTTATTTATAATCAATTTCTATCTTTGCTACGAGAATAATAAAATTAAAATTATATGAAATCAAAAATTGCAATGATTGCCTTATTAGGCACAAGCCTTGCTATATCTGCACAAGAAGTTATTAATCAGCGATTGCATGTTAAGAGTAGCTCCGATAATATTACAACATTTCAAACTTTAGATGACAGCTGGCTCTATACAAATTGGGTAAATAGTTCAGGAACTAGAAAAGCTTTTATGGGACTAGGGCATGATTTAAATACTTTTATGTTATACTTAGAAAATGGAGCCAATAAATTTGTTATACCTAATGGTAATGTAGGGATTGGTACTTCTTCACCTAGTACTTCGTTGGAGTTAAAAGGTAACGCTGATGAATGGTTGTACATAAATCAAGGAACAGTAGGAGGAATAAGAATAGGTTCTAGTAATGGAGATAATTTGAATGTTTTATACAGGGACAAATCTACAGATTTAGTTACATTAAGAGCAGGACATTCAAATGGAGTATTATCTTTTATAGCTGGAGGAAGTAGTTCAGAAAGAATGAGAATAGCTTCTGATGGTAATATAGGTATTGGTACTAGTACACCAGATGCCAAATTACAAATAATTCAACCAAACACTATTGGTTGGAGGGATTTAAAAAACTCATCAATTTTACTAGGAACAGCAAATCAAGGTTTAGGATTTGATCCAAATGAAATAGTAGTAAAAGGAGATAATATGCATATTGGTACGCTATCTAATCATAAAATAATTTTTAGAACAGGTGGAGCAAATAATAGAATGGTACTTACAAGTGATGGAAGTTTAGGAATTGGAACAACAACCCCATCTGGTAAATTAACAGTAAATGGTAGTGCTAAAGTTGGAGATGGAGATTGGGGAGCTTTCACCATAGATGGTAAAGATAAAAATGATTGGTTGTTTAATGCTCATAGTGACGGTAAGCATTTATATATACGTTCACATAATGACACAGAAAACTCATTTGCTACCCATATTTTAAGTATGGATCGTTTAAATGGTAATGTAGGTATTGGAACAACTACACCAGATGAAAAATTAGCAGTAAATGGAACGGTTCATGCAAGGGAAGTAAGAGTTGATTTAACAGGTTGGCCAGATTATGTATTTGAAACATCATACTATTTACCAACCCTAGAAGAAGTTGAAAAACATATTAAAAGTAAAGGACATTTAGTAAACATTCCATCTGCAAAAGAAGTAGAAGAGAATGGTATTTTACTTGGAGATATGAATAAAAAGCTATTAGAAAAAGTTGAGGAGTTAACCTTGTATACCATTCAGCAAGAAAAGAAGTTAGATGAACAACAAAAAGAATTAAAAAAGAAAGATAAGAAATTGCTAGAGTTATCTAATCGTTTATCAAAAATTGAAAAGCTTTTAGAAGAAAAACTAAAATAATTTTATAAGTACTTAAACTAAAAATATACTCGTAATAAAACCTGCTTTTTAGCAGGTTTTTTATTAATCATTGGTTTTATATCTTTGTTCCTAGGTTAATAAAATTAAATTATATGAAATCAAAAATTGCAATGATTGCCTTATTAGGCACTAGTATTGCTATATCTGCACAAAACGATTATTTAACAGGGCAAACAAAACTAACAAATCCTAGTGGTAGAACATTATTACTTGAAAGAAACGGAGATGACTCTTGGTTAACATTTCATAATAACGGGAATGCTTGGTATTCTATGGGAATAGATCAATCGAATGCTAATGCTTTTAGTTTAAATTATGGAGGGATTTTAACAAGTTCTCAACTTGTACTAGCCTTGAATGGTAATATTGGTATTGGAGTTCCTGCTCCTGAAGCTAAATTACAAATAATTCAATCAAACACTATTGGTTGGGGAGATTTAAAAAACTCATCAATTTTACTAGGAACAGCAAATCAAGGTTTAGGATTTGATCCAAATGAAATAGTAGTAAAAGGAGATAATATGCATATTGGTACGTTATCTAATCATAAAATAATTTTTAGAACTGGTGGAGCAAATAATAGAATGGTACTTACAAGTGATGGAAGTTTAGGAATTGGAACAAGTTCCCCCTCATATGCAAAATTAGATGTTAATGGACATGTTAAATTTAATGCTTTAACGTCTAATCATACAAATATTCAAATCGGTCATGATACTAATGATAGAATTTTTGCGGATAATAGTACAAATAAAACTTATGGAGGAGGAATGTTTTTCAGAATTACACCTGATCCATCATTAAATATAGCACACAATTATATAGACGTAATGATGTTAGACGATAAAGGTAATGTAGGAATCGGTGAGCTTTCTCCAGTAGCAAAATTAGAAGTAGGTAATGGAGATTTACAAGTAAGTAATATGGGGCATTTTAAAGGTTGGGAAACGAATACTTTAACAGGTTTAGGCTTGGATGTAGGAGTTTCTGAAGGTAATGGATACATAATGACTTATGATAGAACCCTTCACAAGTATAGTGATGTACGAATTGTAGCTCAAGGAGGTTATAATAAAGGAATAACTGTTGCTACTAATGGAAATGTTGGAATAGGTAATGATGCACCAGATGAAAAACTAGCAGTAAATGGAACCGTTCATGCAAAGGAAGTAAGAGTAGATTTAACAGGTTGGCCAGATTATGTATTTGAAACATCATACAATTTACCAACCCTGGAAGAAGTTGAAAAACATATCAAAAATAAAGGACATTTAGAAAATATTCCATCTGCAAAAGAAGTAGAGGAGAATGGTGTTTTACTTGGAGATATGAATAAAAAGCTATTAGAAAAAGTTGAGGAATTAACGTTGTATACTATTCAGCAAGAAAAAGAGATTAAAAAGCTTAAGGAAGAAAATAAGAAACTACAATCCTTATCAGATCGTTTAGAAAAACTAGAGAAGTTATTAGAAAAAAAGTAATATATTACTCATTTTATACATAAAAAACCTGCTGTAAAGCAGGTTTTTTTTATTACAATTTTATGTAAATCTGTTACCCTTTATAAAATGGTAATTTTACCACTTTTGCAGGAACTTGTTTTTTACGAATTTGAATAAAAATATCTGAATCTACTTTAGAATTTTCAACAGTAACATAACCTAAACCAATTCCTTTACTTAAACTAGGACTCATAGTACCAGAAGTAACTTTTCCAATTACAGCACCTTCAGTGTCTACAATTTCATAATCTTTACGAGGAATTCCACGATCAGTTAATTCAAAAGCAACTAATTTACGAGTAACACCAGCTTCTTTTTGAGCTTTTAAAGCTTCAGCATTTACAAAATCCTTAGTAAACTTAGTAATCCAACCTAAACCAGCTTCTAAAGGAGAAGTAGTATCGTCTATATCATTACCGTATAAACAATATCCCATTTCTAAGCGCAAAGTATCACGAGCAGCTAAACCAATAGGTTTAATTCCCCAGTCTTTACCAGCTTTAAAAACATTGTTCCATAATTGTTCTACATCTTCATTTTTAACATATACTTCAAAACCTCCAGAACCTGTATATCCAGTAGCAGAAACTACAACATTAGGAATTCCAGCAAAATCAGTTATTTGAAATGTATAAAACTTAATAGTAGATAAATCTACTTGAGTCAACGATTGCATAGCTTCTACAGCTTTAGGACCTTGTATAGCTAATAAAGACCAATTTTCTGAGCGGTTTTCCATCTCAACATTTAAATCGTTATGTTGCGAAATCCAATTCCAATCCTTTTCGATATTAGAAGCATTTACTACTAACATGTATTCATTTTCAGCAATCATGTAAATAATTAAATCATCTACAATTCCTCCATCAGCATTTGGCATACATGTATATTGTGCTTTTCCAGGAACTAATTTTGATGCATCGTTAGAAGTTACTTTTTGAATTAGTGCTAATGCATTTTCACCTTTTAAAAAGAATTCTCCCATATGACTTACATCAAAAACACCTACACCTTTACGAACGGTTTCGTGTTCTATATTTACACCTTCATATTGAACAGGCATATTATATCCTGCAAAAGGAACCATTTTAGCTCCTAATGCTTCATGTACATGTGTTAGTGCTGTATTTTTCATTCTGTAATTTAGTTGTTTTAAAGTTTCAAAAATATTGAAAAATACTGTAATAGTAATTGAAGCTTTCAGAATCTTTTTTAATTAAAATAAAGGCATAAATATGATTGGTATAAGTGTTTAAAAATTGTTAATGTTTATTAAATACATAGAATAAATATTAAATTTGATTCTACACTAATTTTAATTTGAAGAATGAAACGCATTATTTTTTTAGTAGTCTTTGTAGCTTCTATAAGTTTTGGGATTGCACAAACACCAACAGATTATCTGCCCAAAAAATTTCATAAAGAACGTAGAGAAGCTTTACGTAAAAAAATGCCTCAAAATTCTGTTGCGGTAGTATTTGCAAATCCAATTCGTAATCGAGCAAATGACGTTGATTATGTGTTTCATCAAGATCCTAACTTTTATTATTTAACTGGTTTTAGAGAACCTAATGCAGTTTTATTATTGTTTTCTAACGATCAAACAGATGAAAACGGAACTGTTTATAACGAAATGATATACGTTCCTAAAAGAGATCCAAAAGCTGAAATGTGGAATGGAAAACGTTTAGGAGTAGCAGGAGTTAAAAGAGATTTAGGTTTTACAAAAGCAGCAACTTCTGAAGATTTTTCGAATACACCTATTGATTTTACAAAGTTCGATCAAGTTTTCATCGAGCAATTTAAAGATGATTATAGAAATTCAGAAAGGAAAAAAGGAGAAGTATATGATTTAGTAAAAAGCTTTAAAGAGAAATCGAATTATAATACAACAAACTTTTTATCAACTCCTAAAAAAAGAATTTATGAACTAATAACTGCTTCACCTGTAGAAAATGCTGCAAATGTTGCTCAAGTAATAGGTAGAGCTGTTACAGTATATCCAAGTTTAAAAGAAGATAAAATTGTACAAGGATATCAAAATGCCAGTAATGATAAAGCACGAAAGGAGTTTCAAGAAAAAGCTTCTTTAGAATTGAATTCTAAATCAAATATTAATATAGAGTTTTTGAGTGCAAATCTAGCTGAAATGAGAGAGGTGAAAACTCCGGAAGAATTAAAGTTGTTAACCAAGGCTATACGAATTTCTGCTGTTGGACAAATTGAGGTTATGAAAGCAATGAAACCGCATATGTCTGAAACAGAAATACAAGGAATTCATGAGTTTGTTTATAAAAAATACGGAGCAGAATACGAAGGATATCCATCTATTGTAGGAGCAGGAAATAATGGATGTATTTTACATTATATAGAAAATAATAAGACAAAAGTTGGTCATGACCTTGTGTTAATGGATTTAGGAGCGGAATACAGAGGGTATACAGCAGATGTTACAAGAACAATTCCTGCTAACGGGAAGTTCAATCCAGAACAAAAAGCTGTTTATGAAGTTGTTTTAAAAGCACAAAATGCAGGTATTGATGCTTGTAAAGTAGGAAATGCTTTTTGGCAACCAGGTCAAGAAGCTAAAAGAGTAATTAATGAAGGTTTGGTGGAATTAGGAATAATTAAGAATGTAAATGAACAACATTCGTATTTTCCACATGGTACTTCTCATCATATTGGGTTAGATGTACACGATCCAGGAACATACGGAGCTTTTAAAGAAAATATGGTGATTACAGTAGAACCAGGAATTTATATTCCAGAAGGAAGTCCTTGTGATAAAAAATGGTGGGGGATTGCTGTTCGTATAGAAGATGATATTTTAATTACTAACGGAGCACCTAAAAACTTATCTGAGGAAGCGCCAAGAACTGTAAAAGCAATTGAAGCGATGATGGCTAAAAAAAGTGTGTTAGATGACTTTTTATTGCCTAATTTAGATGAGTAAATAAAACACCAAATAATAAATAAAAAACGCAGAGAAATTTCTCTGCGTTTTTTATTTTATATACTAATACTGATTAAGCTCTATCATACATTTTTTCGTATAAACCATTGTAAATATCCTTAATGATTTTACGTTTCATTTTCATTGTTGGAGTTAAATGACCACTATCTACAGTCCATTCTTCAGGAGTTAACTCAAAACGTTTAATTTGCTCCCATTTACCAAAGTTACAATTACAATCATCAACTTCTTCTTGAAGACGAGCGATAACCTTTTCGTTAGCAATTAAAGCTTTATTTTCAGAAATTTCGATATCATTTCTTCGTGCCCATTCTTTTACAAAATCAAAGTTTGGTTGAATTAACGCAGTAGGCATTTTTTCACCTTCTCCTACAACCATTACTTGTTCGATGAAGCGAGATTGTTTTAATTTATCTTCTAATAATGTCGGAATTACATATTTACCACCAGATGTTTTAAACATTTCTTTAATACGTCCAGTAATACTTAAGAAGCCATTTTCAACCTTTCCTTTATCTCCAGTATGGAAATATCCGTTTTTAATAACTTGTGCGGTACGTTCAGGATCTTTATAGTACCCCATCATTACATTAGGACCTTTTACTAAAATTTCATCTTCTTCAGAAATCTTAACTTCTACACCATCTATAATACGTCCAACAGTTCCAATTTTGAATCCGCCATTATTTTCATCATTTACAGATATTACAGGAGATGTTTCTGTTAAACCATATCCTTCCATTACCGGCATTCCAGCTGCAGCAAATACTCTTGCTAAACGTGGTTGTAATGCAGCACTACCAGAAACCATTATTTTTAATTCTCCTCCTAAAGCAGCTTGCCATTTAGAGAAAATAAGTTTTCTAGCAATACCTAATTGCTTTTCATACCACCAACCATTAGCTCCATAAGGTTGATATTTTAAACCAAGTTCAATAGCCCAAAAGAATAATGCTTTTTTAATTCCAGATAATTCTGTACCCTTAGCATAAATCTTATCGTATATTTTTTCATAAAGCCTAGGAACAGCTGTCATAACATTAGGCTTTACTTCTTGAGCATTTTCACTTAACTTTTCAATAGATTCTGCAAAGGTGATTGCTATACCACAATACTGGTATAAATATAGAATCATACGTTCAAAGATGTGACAAACAGGTAAAAAACTTAAACTTTTTCCTTTACCTTGATCTAAAGGAACTCTTTTAGCACTGGCAAGAACATTAGAAACAATATTATTATGAGAAAGCATTACTCCTTTAGGTTTCCCTGTAGTACCAGAAGTATAAATTAAAGTAGCTAAATCTTCAGCTTTTACGTTGTTTTTACGTTGTTCAACTTCTTCTTGGTTGCTTTCATCATTTCCTAATTCTAAAACTTCTTTCCAGTTTTTTTCGCCTTCAATATCATCAAAAGTATATACTTCTTTTAATTTCGTATTTCCTTTGATTTGATTTAACTTTTCAAGAATATCTGTATCTGAAACAAAACAATAGGTAGCTTCAGAATGATTTAACACATATTCGTAATCTTCTTTAGAAATTGTAGGGTAAATAGGAACATTTTGCGCTCCAACTTGTAAAACACCAATATCACAAATATTCCATTCAGTACAGTTATTTGTGCTAATAACTGCTATTTTATCGTTAGGTTGTACTCCTAATCGTAATAAACCTCTACTAAGTTTATTCGCTTGTGCTATATATTCTTTTGTAGAGATAGACTTCCAGTTCCCGTTGTATTTTGTAGTAAGTGATTCTTGGAGATTATACTTTTCCAACTGATAGTATGGAAAGTCAAAAAGACGCTTAATTTCAATCGACATATGTACCTAAATTTGTGTGTCACAAAATATAAAAATTAAGTTGTTTGGGCAAAAATTGTTTTTTGTTGATTCCCTTAGTTTTAGGAACGAAAACGATTTAGATAAATACAAAAATCGGCTAGAAAAATACATCTAACCGATTTTAATAGTTAATAATAAAATCCCCAATCAACTATATAAGTATTATAAGAACGCTACTTAGATATCTATATTGTTTAAAATTTTTGTTAAAATTTTGCAGCCTCTAATGAGTTCATCATCAGAAATTGTTAATGGAGGAGTAATTCGTACAGCACGTTTTTCATACAGTAACCAGAACAGAATTAAGCCTTCTTCTAAACAGTTTAAAATTACTTGATCTGCTATTGTTGATGATTCCATAATTAACGCTAACATCAAACCTCTTCCTCGTATTTCTTTAATATGAGGATGTGTAAGATGTGTTCTAAGAATTTGTTCTTTTCTAATTGCTTCTGAAGCAAGATTTGTAGTTGTGATTTCGTTAACTGTGGCTAAACCTGCTGCTGCAATTACTGGATGGCCTCCAAAAGTTGTAATATGTCCTAATTTAGGATTGTCTTTTAAAGTATTCATAATTTCATAAGACGAAATGAATGCACCAATTGGCATTCCACCTCCTAAACCTTTACCGGTAATAAAAATATCAGGAATTACATTGTAGTTTTCAAATCCCCAAAATGTACCAGTTCTACCTACACCAGTTTGTATTTCGTCTAATATGAGTAAAGCACCAACTTGTTCACATTTAGCTTTTACCTTTTGTAAGAAATTATTTTCAGGTTCTATAAAACCTGCGCCACCTTGTATTGTTTCTAAGATAACGGCAGCTGTTTTGGTGGTTATTTGTGCTAATGCTTGCTCATTGTTGAATTGTATAAACTTTGTTCCCGGTACTAAAGGTCTGAAAGCGCTATTTTGTCGTTCTGCGCCACATACACTCATAGAACCTGCAGTATTTCCATGGTAAGCGTTATGAGCAGCTATAATTTCACTTCTTTTGGTATATCTTTTAGCCAGTTTTAAAGCACCTTCTGTAGCCTCTGTTCCTGAGTTTACTAAATATACAGAAGACAAAGAGGAGGGGAGTGTATTTGCTAATGCTTTGCAAAGTTCTAATTGTGGTTTTTGAATAAACTCACCGTAAACCATAACATGCGAATAGGTTTTCATCTGTTCAGTTACAGCTGTATTCACACTTGGGTGATTATGGCCTATACTGTTAGCAGAAACACCAGCTACAAAGTCTAAATAGGCTTTGCTGTTAGTATCGTAAATGTAACTCCCATTAGCGTGTGAAATTTCAATAGCTAATGGATGTGGAGTTGTTTGAGCTTGGTATGTTAAAAAGTCTTTTTTCACTCTTCCTCTTTTTCTATTTGAATTCGTCGTTTGTTTTCTTTTTCTAGTCGCGCTTTAGCTTTTTCAACGACTTCAAGTTTTTTGGATTGAGCTGGAGCAACTTTTTGATCTTTTATAAAAATATCTTCCATTGTTTTAGGTTGCTCATCTTCACGCCAAATAAAGCCTTTAAATTTTCTCTGATCTTCTGGAAACTCTGAAGGAGGATATGTTTTTCCTTCAGACTTTTTGAAGTATTTAGTTTGAACAATTTCATTATCCTCTAACAAGAATTCAATATCACTTGCAATTTCTTTAGTAATAGTTTCCAATTCTTGTGTTTCATCATTTCTGTTGTAATATAGAGATTCGGCATTCCCTTTTACAAGCATTACTCTTAAATCATTATCTTCAAATTTTCCGTAAATATTTCTACCTTTTATTTGATTAAAGTTATTAGGATCAATAGAATCCTTTTGTATGATAAAGGCATTTTTAAGTACGTATAACGAATCTAATTTGTTTGTTTCTTTATCGGATAAAAATTGTATGCTATCTCCTGTAATTTGACTTTTTCCAGACCAAAGAATAGGAGCTCTAAACATTCGAGTTAGTCCAGTAGTTTGGTTTGTGTGTATCGAATCACATTTACCTTGTAAATTAGACTTATATATCTTTACATTATGATAGGTTCTAACAATTCGATTTTCAGGTTTTCCTGTAACTAAAATAGTGTCGCCATGCATATACAAAGAATCTTTCTCCATAATAGAAATAGCAACGGGTTTTTTTATAATGAATAAAGAGTCTTGTAACTCAAAAATCTCAGCATAGTTTCCTTTAACCACCATTTTTTGAATGGTATCGATTACCGTAATGTTATTGGTAGCAGAAGCAAAACCTTTAGGTTTGTCATAATAAAGACTATCTGCTTCTATGGTTTTTTCTTTAGAGAAAAGCTTAGCATTTTTAACAAAATACGAAATATCTGTATTGGTATCGAAGAAACCTCTTTCAGCATAAATTTTCGTACTATCTTTTAAATTATAAACAGTTGACGGTCCATAAATATAAGCTAGTTTAGAATTAGTATAGTAATCTAAATGATCAGAATCTAACCTATTTTCTGGATTTACTACGGTAACTTTTGTTTTAGCAGTAAACTTTTTGTCTTCTAAATAATATGTTCCTTTGTTACTTGTTAAGGTGTTTTTAGTATCCTTAATCTTTCCTTTGGTTGGGTAGAATAATATTTGTTTTGTTCTATCAAAATACAAAGTATCTGTAGAAAGTTTCATCTCTTTATCATTCACTTCAACATTTCCCCAAGACTTGGCGATTTTTGTATTGGCATCATAATTTGCAAAATCTGAATACTGAATAATACTATCACCTTGTTCAATTACAACTTCACCAATAGCTTTAAAAGTATTTTTATTTCTATATAAAAGTGCTCGTTTACAATCTAATGTTGCTCCTTCATGTGCAACTTTTACATTACCAATTAATATCGTTGCTCCAGGAAATTTCTTCTGATCTGCAGTTGTTATCTCTGAAGACAAAATTTTTATTTTTTTAGTCTGAGAACTAACTTGTATTGAAATGATAATGCTAAAAAAAAGAACTATTCTTTTCAAAATTTTAAAATTTTAGTACACAAAAATAATGAAAAGAGCATGCCAAATTCTTAAAATAATTTGAAAAAGATTTTTGAATTAAAATGTAGGGTAAATAGCAAAGATATAATTAGTGAAAAAATATTGAATTAAGGTAGGTGAAAAGTTTTATATAGCTGAAAAGAAAGCTAATTTTGCAGAAAATTTAATGTACATGGAAAATTATTTTGATTTATCTCTTGAAGAGATGAAATCGTATGGATATAAGATTGTAGATTTAATAGCAGAGCATTGGGATACAATGCGTGAAAAAAAGCCTGTAGCAGAAGCTAGTAATAGAAAAGATTTAGATCAAATTTTTTTACAAGAAGCTCCAGAAAAAGCAAGTAATGCAAATGATGTATTGAATTTTGTAATGGAAAATATAGTACCTAATAGTACGGTAGTATCGCATCCTAAGTTTTATTCTTTTGTACCAGGACCTAGTAATTATATAAGTACTATGGCCGATTCATTAGCGACAGGATTAAATATTTTTTCTGGTGGTTGGATAGCTTCTCCTGCTGCTGCTGAACTGGAAATTGTTACCGTTAATTGGTTGTTAAATATGTTTAATTTTCCAGTGAAAGAAGGTGGTGGAATTTTTACAAGTGGTGGTTCTATGGCAAATCTAACGGCGTTAGTAACTGCTAGAAGAATTAAATGTGGTGATGATTTCTCTAAAGCTGTTATTTATTTATCAGACCAAGCACATTCTTCTAACATTAAAGCAATTAAAGTTTTAGGATTTAAGAAGGAACAGATTAGAATTATTCCAACAGATTTTGAATTTAGGATTGGAATAAATAAACTAAAAAATGCAATAGCTAAAGATAAATTAGAAGGATTACAACCTTTTTGCTTTATAGCTAATGCGGGAACAACAAATACAGGAACCGTAGATCCGTTAAATGAGATTGCGGACATTTGTGAGAAAGAAAATATTTGGATGCACGTAGATGGTGCTTATGGTGGTGGAGCTATTTTATCAAAGAAAGGAAAAAGAATGCTGACTGGAATAGAAAGAGCTGATTCTTTAACAGTAGATCCTCACAAATGGTTTTTTCAACCTTATGAAATAGGAGGTTTATTAGTGAAAGATGCTTCTTGGCTAAGTAGTACATTTAGTGAAAAACCTGAGTATTTACGTGATGTTGAAGGAAATGAATCAGAAATTAACTTTTATGACTACGGAATTCAGTTAACGAGAAGGTTAAGAGCGTTAAAGTTTTACATGTCTATAAAAACTTATGGCTTAGAAACGTTTAGAAAGGCTGTTACCTATAATATTGAATTAACTGAAGAAGTAGAGGAATACTTGCGTAAGGCAAAAACTTGGGAAGTTGTTTCTCCAGCTACTTTAGCGATTATCAATTTTAGATGCAATCCTATAAATGAAAATTTAACGGAGAAACAAATAGATTACTTAAATCAAGAAATCTCTAAACGCGTGTTAGCATCTAGAGAAGCTGTTTTTGTAACTACTATTTTAAATAAACAAGTAGTGTTACGTATGTGCTTGATAAACCCTAGAACAACTATTGATGATGTTAAAGACACATTAAATCAATGTGAAAAGTATGCAAAGGAAATTCTTTCTGAAATTAAAAAAGAAAGCTAAAAGATATTTAGGTTATTAAAATAAAAAAGGAGTTCAATTATGAACTCCTTTTTTGTTGCTATAATTTTTGAGAATTATCTCATAATAGTTTGTTTTCTATCTGGGCCAACAGAAACGATTTTTACAGGAACTCCAGTTTCATCTTCTATAAATTTAATATAGTTGATTAAGTTCTCTGGCATATCTTCTTTTTTAGTCATACCTGTTAAATCTGCTGCCCAACCTTTAAAATCGCTATAGATTGGAGTTACATTTTCAGGTTCAATATTAAATGGTAAATGCGTGATTTCTTCGCCTTTATATTTATAAGAAGTACATACTTTTAAGGTATCAAAGCCAGAAAGTACATCTCCTTTCATCATCATTAATTGTGTAACACCATTTACTTGTACTGCATATTTTAAAGCTACTAAATCTAACCATCCACAACGACGTGGTCTTCCTGTAGTTGCTCCAAATTCATGACCAACTCGTGCCATTGTTTCACCATCTTCATCAAATAATTCTGTTGGAAATGGGCCAGAACCTACACGTGTTGTATATGCTTTAAAGATTCCAAAAACTTCTTTTATTCTATTAGGAGCAATTCCTAAACCAGTACAAGCCCCAGCGGCTGTAGTATTACTAGAAGTTACAAAAGGATACGTTCCAAAATCTATATCTAGAAGAGAACCTTGTGCTCCTTCTGCTAAAATTGTTTTCCCTTCTTTAATAGCATCGTTCAAATATTGCTCAGAATCGATAAACTGTAAGGTCTTTAACTTATCAATACCTTTACAAAACTCAGCTTCTAATTCTTCTAAATCATACTGAATATCTACATCAAAGAAATCAAGCATTTTAAGGTGTTTCTCTGTTAATGCTTGGTATTTCTCTTTCCAATCGTCTAATTCTAAATCTCCTACGCGCATACCGTTTCTACCAGTCTTGTCCATATAAGTAGGACCAATTCCTTTTAAGGTAGAACCAATTTTTGCTTTTCCTTTAGAAGTTTCAGAAGCAGCATCTAATAATCTGTGTGTTGGAAGAATTAAATGTGCTTTTCTAGAGATTAATAGTTTGTCTGTGTAATTAATGTTGTGTTGATCTAAATTTTCTAATTCTTTTTTGAAAATTACGGGATCAATTACAACACCGTTACCTACTACGTTTAATGCGGTTTTGTGAAAAATACCAGATGGAATTGTGTGCAATACATATTTATTGCCATCAAAAACTAGCGTATGCCCGGCGTTTGGACCTCCTTGAAAACGAGCGATAATATCATAATTCTGTGTAAGTACATCAACGATTTTACCCTTGCCTTCGTCTCCCCATTGCAAGCCGAGTAATAAATCTACTGCCATTTGTTTAGTGTGTTGTTATGTGTTATGGTTGTGAGTTATTTCGTTTTTTTCTTAGTCCCATAGAAGTATAGGGAATGGTTATGAATATCGATATCAAAAACGTCTTCAATAGTTTTTTTAATGATTTGAATTCTTGGGTCGCAAAACTCTTTTACTTCTCCAGAATCAGTTAGAATTACGTGATCGTGATTTTTATCAAAATAACTCTTTTCGTAACGAGCCATAGATTGTCCGTCAAATTGATGTTTACGAACTAAACCACATTCTAATAATAAATCCATCGTATTGTAAAGTGTAGCTCTACTTACACGATAGTTTTTATTTTTCATTTTAATATATAAAGACTCTATATCGAAATGTTCGTCTGCATCGTAAATTTCTTGTAAGATAGCATAACGCTCTGGTGTTTTACGATGTTTATTATCTTCTAAAAAAGAAGTGAAAACCTTTTTTACGATTTCTTGATTTTCAGCCGAACTACTCATAATATTTTAAATTTAACCAAAGAACAAATTTACGTTTATTTATCTATAAAAAAAGCGTTGTAATAAAGAATATATCTATAAAGTATTAACACGTGTTACTTTCTGTACACCATCTACCTTTCTAATACGATTGATAAGCTTTGTAAGTTGTGTTCTGTTCTTTACGGTTAGCGATATTTTCCCTTCAAAAATACCAGCGTTTCCTGAAATGTTAATACTGTTAATAAAAACATCCATATTGCTAGAAATAATTCTTGTAATATTGTTTACAATTCCTTTGTTATCTACACCACTAACTTCTAATATTGCTGAGAATTCTTGTTTTGTAGAATCAATCCATTTGGCTTTTATAATTCTGTAAGCAAAGTTTGATTGTAACGAAATTGCATTCGGACAGTTATTTTTATGAACTTTAATACCATCGTTAATAGTCACAAAACCAAATACATCATCGCCAGGAATTGGTTTACAGCATACAGATAAAGAGTATTCTAATTTCTCTTCTTCTTGTCCAAATACTAAGGCGTCAAATTTATTAGTAACTTCTTCTGAATCAGTAATGTGTTTAGCACCATTCCTTTTAAAAGGGTTTTTAAGGAAGCTCATGATTCTGTTACTTCGTTGACTAACAAACTCCTTAAGCTGGCTATTGTCAATAGCACCATTACCAATTCTATAGAAAAGATCGAAACTAGTTTGAAGATTGAAAAAACTTGCTATTTCATGGACTAATTTTTCGTCATAATTAATTTTTAAATGACGTAATTTTCGCATCAAGATAGCTTTTCCTTCTTCAGCAATCTTCTTTTCATCTGCTTTTAAAGCCGATTTAATTTTTGTTCGTGCGCGTGCAGTTAAAACAAAGTCTAACCATCTAGAATTAGGCTTATTTGTAGGCGAGGTTAGAATATCTACCTGATCACCACTTTTCAACTCATAACTTAATGGTACTAGCTTTCCGTTTACTTTTGCTCCTCTACATTTCAATCCAACATCAGTATGAATCGCAAAAGCAAAATCAAGTGCAGAAGCTCCTTTAGGTAATGATTTTAAATCTCCTTTAGGAGTGAAGACATAGATTTCTTTAGCATATAAATTTAGTTTAAAGTCTTCAACAAAATCAACAGCATTTAGTGTATTGTTTTCTAAAGTCTCTTTTAATTTATTAAGCCATCCATCTAGTCCATTTTCATTTTGATTTCCTTGCTTGTATTTGAAATGTGCAGCATAACCTTTTTCAGCTATTTCGTCCATTCGTTCGGAACGAATCTGAACTTCAACCCATTTTGAATCTGGTCCTACTACAGTAATATGTAAAGCTTCATACCCTGTAGATTTAGGTTGTGAAATCCAATCGCGTAATCTAGAAGGATTTGGTTTATAGAAATCAGTTACAATAGAATATATTTTCCAGGCATCAAATTTTTCATCATCTGAAGTTGGTTTGTATATAATTCTAATAGCAAATTTGTCATACACTTCATCAAAAGAAACATTTTGCTTGCGCATTTTTCTTCTAATAGAATAAATAGATTTAAAACGTCCTTTTATCTGATAAGAAAAACCTTCTTTATCTAATGCTTCTCTAATTCTAGAGTTGAAAGTGTCTATATATTTTTGCTGCTCTTCTTTATTTTCTTTTGTCTTTAATAAAATGTCATTGTATACATCTGGCTCAGTATATTTTAAACCAAGATCTTCTAGCTCAGTTTTAATATTATATAAACCTAAACGGTGGGCTAGGGGAGCATAAATGTATAAGGTTTCAGATGCGATTTTTACCTGTTTATGTGGAGGCATTGCATCCATGGTTTGCATGTTGTGCAAACGATCTGCTATTTTAATTAATATTACACGAACATCATCATGTAATGTAAGCAGCATTTTTCTAAAGTTTTCTGCTTGAATCGAATAATCCTGATCTTGCTTTAATCGCGAAATTTTGGTAAGTCCGCTTACGATACGTGCAACAGTTTCACCAAATAATTGTTGCATGTCTTCTACCGTATAGTGTGTGTCTTCAACTACATCGTGTAATAAAGCAGCAGCAATAGAAGTAGCACCCAAACCTATTTCATAAGCTACAATTTTAGCTACGGCAATAGGGTGGAAAATATAAGGCTCTCCTGATTTTCTTCTTTGTTGGGAATGTGCTTCAACTGAAACTTCAAAAGCTTTACGGATCAGTTTTTTATCATCTTCAGATAAGGTTTGGTACGTTCCTTTAAGTAAATCTTTATAACGATTTGCAATCTCCTTATTTTCTTCCTCAACTGTAGCAGTGTACTCCATAAACCAATCATTTTATATTCAACAGTATCTTAAAAGTGAAAGTACTATAAAGATTTTTATTATACAACATTTTGATACTTTTCAACTTATACCAATGCTTATATAGATTCGATTTATTTTATGAATTTCCGCTGCCTTTTAGCTTCAAAAACAACAATAGCACAAGCTACAGATACGTTCATAGAATCTATAGCACCTTGCATAGGAATATTAATATTTTGAGATGCTTTTTCTCTCCAGATTTCAGTTAAGCCTGTAGCTTCTGTTCCAACAACAATCGCTGAAGCTTGTGTGTAATCTTCTTGATAATAAGCATTTGAATTTTGTAACGTAGCACTATAAATATGAATGTTATTTGCTATTAAAAAGTCAATTACATTTTCTGAAGTATCAACAGCAATTTGATTTGTAAAAACACATCCTACACTAGAGCGTATAATGTTTGGATTGTAAATGTCGGTTTTTGGATTGGCAATAATTACAGCATCTACATTAGCAGCATCTGCAGTACGTAGCATAGCACCAATATTTCCAGGTTTCTCAATACCTTCCATAACCATTATTAACGGATTCTTATGGGTAAGTTGAAGAGAAGCTAATGAAAACTCTTTAACTTTTACAACAGCAATCATACCTTCGGTAGAATCGCGATATGCTATTTTTTGATACACTTCTTTCGAAACATTAATAAGTTGTACCGATTTAGGTAACTCTTCTAGTAATGTATCATTATTTTGAAGTACAGTGTCAAGAACTAAAACACTTTCAATTACATAATCACTTTGTAAGACTAATGAAATTTCTCTTCGTCCTTCTACTAAAAAAAGTCCTTTCTTTTTGCGCTCACGAGATTTTTCTTGAAGCTTAATTAAATCTTTAATGTAAGAATTCTGACTACTGACTATTTTTTTCATACTCGGCAAAAATACCGAATTATGATTACTATTGCTATAAAAGCTTTTTCTAAAGATTGGGTATTGAAAAAGATAATTTATTCCTATTGAACGTATCGGCTAATCGTTCTTCCATTTAAAGGCTGTATGGGTCTAAAATTGTCATGCATAATATCAGCCAATGCATCTAATTGTGCTTGAGAAGCTTTTAATGGAGTTTCCATAACAAACCATTCCACTATTTCAGAACAAGGAGGCGTGGTTAATGAACCTTCATAGGTATAATAACTTTTGTTTGTAGGAAATAAATCTGAAGCATTGTAATTCATATTCATATCTAGATATGAATCATCTTTATTAGTCGGTAAATGAGTTATAAACTGATTTAAAAAAGAGTTTTCACTACCGAGTTCAAAAAAAACACCTACAACAGCTAAGTCTTTAGAAGCATTTTGATGTACTAAATGTACTTCAAGAGGATATTGCTTACTGTCTACTGTATGTTCACTTTGTGTATGAAAATGAAATTGAAGTAAATTATAAGCATCGCCTTGTAAGTTTAAAGTAGCAGAACCATTATAATTAAATTGAATAGTATGTCCATTGTTTATAATGTCTGTTGTAGAAGCTTCATAATTGAAGTTTAAATCTGTAAGCATTGGGTCATCAATTGTTCCAACAATATCAACAGGTGTTTGTCTTACGGTACTTCCACATTGGTTTTCACCTTCGGCGACACAGAAGTTATACCAGTTAGAAGGACCTTCTTTTGTTGTATCATCATAGTTAAAATCTTCAATACAATCAGTTTCTGAAGGATCATTATTAGCATCTGAATTACAACTAGTGAATAGAAATGGTAAAATTAAAATTAGAGGTAACTGTTTGATAAAAATATTTGGTTTCATTTTTATGGGGGAATAAGGGGTTGGTTACTAATTAAATTGAATTCGATGCAAGTGACTTATAAAAGAGTTAATAAATTATTATTTTGCGGATTATGAAGCCTGAAAGAAAGGCTGAAGTAATCTTAACTTTATAAAATGGATTGCTAAAGAAACAGCATAAAGTGTATTTTTTGTAATAACACTCTCAATTTATATGAGTCTCTTGAAAAATTAGATCGAATTCACTGTTAGTTAAATATAATAAATTTTAAGTATAGAAAAGCTCTTAAAGTAAAGTTTTATAGTATTATTATTTAGAGTGCTGTATTTTTGAATTTTATTTAAATTATATAGCTGATATTTGAGAATTACTTTGTTAAGTGATTGGTTTTTATAGCTAATAGGAGATATTACTAAAAAAGCCTGATGAAAACTTCATCAGGCTTTTTTGTATTTTTATAATTAAAATCTTACTGATTTTTATATTTATTAGCGTATCGTTTCCACAACTTTGTTTGGTGTGTTTCTAAGCTAATTTTTCGGCCTTGAATAAAAGCATCAGAAATAATATTTGTACGCATGTCTAATGCATCTCCTTTAGAGATAAATAGTGTAGCGTCTTTTCCTGCTTCTAATGTTCCAACTTTATCATCAATTCCTAAAATCTTAGCATTATTTGAAGTAATTAATTGTAAAGCTTCTTCCTTACCTAATCCATAAGCAGCAAAAGTTCCTGCATAAAATGGTAAGTTTCTAGTATTCATACGTTCCATTTGACCTTCCATACCTAAACCAACCAAAATTCCTTTGTCAGTTAATAATTTTGCTGTACGATATGGTAAATCGTAATCTTCATCTTCACTGTTAGGTAATCTATGTGCTCTATTAATGATTATTGGAATATTATTTTTCTTAATTAAATCAGCAACTTTAATAGCGCCATGGGCACGAACTAATACTAAGTTTTTTACCTCTAATTCGTTAAACGTTTTAATAGCATCTACAATTGCTTTTTCACCAGAAATATGGATAAAAACTTTTTGTTTTCCATTAACTGTTCCTTGTAAAGCTTCAAAAGGAATATTCTTAGGAGTCCTATTTCCTGACAAATATTTTTTAGCATCTTCAAAATATGTTTTGATATTTTGTACAGACTTACTGTAATTTTTGTTCGGCTTTAAAGCTGGATCTTCTCCTAACCACCAACGGCCTCTAGAAAAATTAGAAGGCCAGTTAATATGCAAACCGTCATCTAATTTTAAAACAGCATCTTCCCAATTCCAAGCATCTAATTGAACTACAGAAGAAGTTCCAGAAATAGTTCCACCTCTGGGAGTAACTTGGGCAATAAATACACCATTAGGTCGCATTGTTTCTATAACTCTACTTTCTGCATTGTAGGCTATAATAGTACGAATATGTGGCAAAAATCCACCTACTTCATCAAAATCTCTCGTAGCACGTACAGCGTCTATTTCTGCCAAACCTAAAGAAGAATCGGCAGCAATAAATCCAGGATAAACATGTTTTCCTGTTGCATTAATAATTTCTCCTTTTTGTGCTGAAGGATTTGCTTTTCCAGCATACGTAATTTTTCCGTTAGAAAATACAACCAATCCATTTTCTACAACAGTACCATTTCCAATATGTACTGTAGCGCCAACAATAGAATAATCTTTCGTTTGTTTTGGGGCAGGAGTTTGTTGTGCACTAAGGCTTCCAATGAATAAGAAACTTAGCAATATTGTTATTATTTGTGTTTTCATGTTCATTCGTTTATTGTTGCTATTATTCAGTATCACAGTGGAATAATGTTTTATGTTTTTTAGAAGGAGTTTGTGTAGGTGCTCCTCCAATTTTCTCTTTTAACATCATTGCAGTAAGCTTCGCACGCTCTGCTCTTATAGCTTTACGTTTTTCAAGGTCTTTTTCGATGTCAAAGTAAATAGCGCCGTCAATAATCGTTTTTTCTGGCTTAGCATATACAGATAATGGATTGTCACTCCATAAAACAAGATCTGCATCCTTTCCTACTTTTATACTTCCAGTTCTATCGTCTAAGTGTAATAATTTTGCTGGATTGATAGTTACTGTTGCCCATGCTTCTTGCTCGCTTAATCCACCATATTTTACTGTTTTAGCCGCTTCTTGATTTAATCTTCTAGACATTTCAGCATCATCTGAGTTGATTGCCACAGTAACTCCTTGATTATGCATTATAGCCGCATTATAAGGAATAGCATCATTTACTTCATATTTATATGCCCACCAATCAGCAAAAGTAGATCCACCAACACCGTGTTTTTTCATTTTATCAGCTACCTTGTATCCTTCTAAAATATGTGTAAAGGTATTTACATTAAAATTGAACATTTCAGCTACTTTCATCAACATATTGATTTCAGATTGCACATATGAGTGACAAGAAATGAAACGTTCTTTATTAATGATTTCAGCAATAGCTTCTAGTTCTACATCTTTTCTATAAGGTTTTCCACTTTTCTTTTTAGCATCGTATTCTTTTGCACGTTGAAAATAATCTATAAATACTTGTTCAACTCCCATACGAGTTTGTGGGAAACGAATTGTTTGACGATCTCCCCAATTAGATTGTTTCACATTTTCTCCTAGTGCAAATTTTATAAACTTAGGAGAGTCTTTATAGATCATATTTTCCGCATTTTCTCCCCATTTTAGTTTAATAATAGCAGAACGACCACCAATTGGGTTTGCAGAACCATGTAATATTTGAATTGTAGTAACTCCTCCAGCAATGTTTCTATAAATATTAATATCATCTGGATCTACAACGTCTTCAATAGTAACTTCGGCTGTTGAGTTATGCCCAGCTTCGTTTACTGCAGAAGTTGCAATATGTGAATGTTCGTCTACAATTCCTGCAGTTAAATACTTTCCAGTACCATCTATAACAGTAGCTTTTCTACCCGATAAATTCTTTCCTATTTGTACAATTTTACCGTCTTTCACTAATACATCTGTATTGTTTAGAATTTCACCATTTTCACTTGTCCAAACTGTTGCATTTTTAATTAAAATGGTTTCTTTAGTTGGTTTGTAAGCGTTTCCAAAACCAACGTTAGGGTAAGTTACAGATATATTAACTGGTTTCTCTTTATTATCTTTTTTTGACTTTTTCTTATTAGGCCCTTTAGCAACTATTTTAGCTGCATTCCAAGTAATATCGTTACCAGTAGCGTCTTTACCAGTACCTTCCATACCATTTAAATCGTTAATAATATTACCAGCTAATCGTATAAACTCACCATTATCATTAATCGTTAATTGTACCCAATCGTCTTTGAAAGAGAACGTAGACTTTAGTTTTTTATCACCAAGTTTTATTGCTCCTTTTTGCTTGGTTCCTTTACCAGAAATAGTAAGATCGTATGTTTTTCCATTTACAGCTACTGAGTAATTTCCATTAAGATCGCGAATCGTACGATCGTTAATTACATTTTTATTTCCTTGTACCCAGTTTTCATAAATTGTTGTTTTAGGGGCAAAAATATCTCCAGAGGTAACTAAGAAATTGGCATAACTACCAGTATTTAAGTTTCCAATTTTATTATTCTTTAGAATTTTAGCAGGAACTGTAGTCAATGCAGCTAGTGCGGTTTCTTTATTTAATCCGCGCTTAATTGCCTTTTTTAAATTAGTACCAAAGCTTTTTGCCGATTTTAATTTATAAGTTGTTAAAGCAAATGGAATTCCGTTTTTATCCAATACTGATGGATTTGTAGGTTCTTGATTCCACTTTCGCATATCTCTTAAAGAAATAACATCAGCTAAAAATTGATTACTTACATCATAAGCTTTTCTAAAGTTGATAGGAATAATAAAAGTAGCATTGGTCTTTTTGATATCATTAATTCTTTCAAATTCATCTCCGCCACCAAGAATAGTATATTGGATACCAAACTCATCTCCAACTTTGTCAGCACGAATAGCATCAAGGTAATTACCAGCATTAAAAATTTGAGGTAAATCTTTATTTTGATTTAAAGCTTCTAAAGATAAATCTGAATTCTTCATATTCCCTTTAGCATACCAATCTGCGTCTAAATAAGATTGACGTAATAAAGCCATAGCACCCATACGAGAAGTAGGGTAGGACTGTCTAGATGTTTTGCTTTTAGAAAAAGAAAGATGATTTGAAGTTTCTGTATCTAAAATACGATAGGCATTAGAATCGTTAGTATTTAAAGCCACAAGTATTCCGTTTCCTTGCATAATACCATCTTCTAAATGTGTATTTACAACACCGAAACCTTGGTTTATTAATTCTTTAGCTTTTTTAGCATCAAAGCTAAATTTAGGTAATGGATCGGTTTCTGGACGAATATGATCATTCCAATAATAGCCTTTACGGTTTGCATCATATTGTGGCCCTCGATTCCCATTTCGTTCACTTTTAGGTAAAGCAATTCCAAAATTTGAATAAATATCTATAAAAGAAGGATAAATATATTTCCCTTTTAGGTCTACAATTTTAGCTTCTTTAGGTATAGAAATTCGTTTACCAACATTCAACACTTTACCATCTTTTACAAGAAGTGTTGCTTTTTTTATACTGTTAGTAGGAGTAACAAATACCGTAGCATTTGTAAATGCAATCGTGGTATTTTTAGAAGTTTTTACTCCTGTGTTTGTAGGAAAGTAATCTTGAGAGTACCCTACGAAAACACAAAAGAGTAGCAATAATAGTACTTTTTTCATTGTGTATTTGATTGGTTTAATGGATAACTAAAAGTATTCATTTAATTTAAGAACACTTTTTCTTTAACATAAAATTAAGATTTTATGGAAGCGTCATTTTCGCGATTTTGTTATTTCCAGCAAGCCAAGCAATGTTCTCGTTTACAAATTGAATAGTATAGAAACCTTTTGTAGAAATTTCTTTCCAAGTGTTACCGCCATCATTAGAAAAAGAGATTCCCGTTTTCCCTACAGCAATTACTTCTTTCCCAAAAGTATTAGGAATGTATTGTATGCAACTTTTGTAACCTGGATTTTCGTTATCAGCTACAATTTGCCATGTAATACCACCATCTGTTGTAACAGCTTTATTTTTACAATTATCTTCTGGTTTTGCATAATTTCCTCCGATTGCAATACCTGTATTTTGATCGTAAAAATCGATGGAATAAATACCTTGTGGTCCGTCTCCTTGAATAAAAGGAGTGTTATAGGTATTCCATGTTTTTCCTTTATCTGTAGATTTTAAAACACGTGCTTTAGTTCCGCCAGTAGCAATCCAAACAGTATCTCCTAAAATTTTAATGTTAGTATTACTCGCAGCAAAGAATGCTTCTCCTTCTACTAATTTAGGGAGTTGTGAACAAGGAATTTTTTCCCAATTGGCACCACCATCAGAGGTAATAATAATTGAAGGACAATCTTCAGTTGGATCTCCTACAGCAATACCATCTTTTTTGTTATCAAAAAAATGCATGCTATCATAGAAAACTTTTTCATGGATTTCTTTATAGACTAATTCATTCTGCTTCCCTTTAATTTTATATAATAGAGCGGGATTAGCTATAGATAAAGCATAAATATAGCCGTTGTTTTCTGCAATACTTCTAAAGTTTGGGGTAATACTATCTTGAAAATGAATTGTTTCTATATCCCAAGTTTCACCCGCATTCGTTGTTGTTCCTATTTTACCATTAGAGCCTGCATAGTATACTGTATTTTCGTTTATAACTTTAATAGCTCTTATACTAGTACTATCAATTGTAAATTCTTTAATTGTTACAGAATCAATACTTCTAGGTTTATATTCTTTTTTACAAGAAAAAAAAATTAAACTACTGAAAATAATAATGGAGAAACGTTTCATTTTTTATCTATTTTTATGCAACTAAAAATAGATAAAAACATTTCATATTTATGAAGAAAGCTTTAGTAATTTCTGGAGGAGGTAGTAAAGGGGCATTTGCTGGTGGCGTAGCAGAATACCTCATGAAGGAAAACGATAAAGATTATGATTTGTTTTTAGGAACGTCTACAGGAAGTTTAATGGTTTCTCATTTAGCAGTTGGAATGGTAGATGAATTAAAAATGTTATATACCAATGTGAATCAGCGTAGCATTTTTAGTAATAATCCATTTAGAGTTAAAAAAGTACATGGTGTTAAAGTAGTTTCTATTCGACATAGAAATACATTTTGGAACTTTTTAAACGGTCGAAAAACATTTGGAGAAAGTAGAAATCTTAAAAAACTGATTAGAGCAAATATTACTCCAAAAATGTATGAAATTATACGAGAGCAGCAGAAAGAGGTTATTGTAACGGTTTCTAACTTAACTGCGAATCAAATAGAATATAAATCAATATTAGAATCTTCTTATGATGATTTTTGTGATTGGATTTGGGGGTCGTGTAATTATGTTCCGTTTATGAGTTTACTAGAAAAGAATTCTTGTCAATATGCAGATGGAGGTTTTGGGTGTTTAGTACCTATTCGGGAAGCAATTAATAGAGGGGCAAAAGAAGTAGATGCAATTATTTTAGAAACAGAGGTAAACCAGATTAATAGAATACCGGCTAAAAACCCATTTTCATTAATGTTAGACGTTTTTGGGTTTATGTTAGAACATGTAGAGAAACACAATATTACGATTGGTAAATTATCAGCGAAGCACCAAGATGTAAAACTCAATTTATATTATACACCAACAGTGCTTACAACAAATTCTTTGGTTTTTGATAAAAAACTCATGAGACAATGGTGGAAGCAAGGATATGAATATGCAAAGATGAAAGACTTATCTATTGTAAATGATTTTAGACCAGATTTATTAGATAAATAAAAAAGATACTATTATGAAGTTTGGTAAAGTACTAAATCCAGAAATAATTGATTTTACATTCCCAGAAACACATCCAGATACGATAAAGTTATTGTCTGGTTTTGATAAAGAACAAGAACTATCTGTATATGTTGGTTGTGCAAAATGGAATAAAGCAGATTTAAAAGGTTTTTATCCGAGAGGAATTAAAGATGAGTTAGTGTATTATTCTAGCCAATTTAATTCTATTGAATTGAATGCAACTTTTTATCGTTTGTTTTCTCCAGAACAGTTTGAAAAATGGCGAGATAAAACACCAGAAGGTTTTAAGTTTTTTCCTAAACTAACACAAGAGATCAGTCATTGGAAACGACTTGAAGGCGTAGCAGATGTAGTGAATTATTATTTAGATGCAGCCACTAAGTTAGAAGAAAAATTAGGAACGATCTTTTTACAATTACATGCTAATTTTAGTCCTAAGAATTTTGATAGATTAGAAAAATTTGTGAAAGGGTGGCCTAAAGAAATTCCTTTAACTGTTGAATGTAGGCATACAGATTGGTTTACTGATGAAGTAATAGCTAGAGATTTTTTTCAATTATTGGAAGATTATAATGTTTCTAATACAATAGTAGATACTGCAGGAAGGAGAGATATGATGCATATGCGTTTAACGAATAATGAAGCTTTTATTAGATATGTGGGAGCAAATCATGTTTCTGATTATGCTAGATTAGATGATTGGGTACAAAGGTTGGCTGAATGGGTAGCGTTAGGTTTACGTAATATTCACTTTTTTGTTCACCAGAACTTAGAAGTAGAATCGCCATTATTAGCCGCTTATTTTATAGAGAAGTTGAACAAAAAATTAGGGATTTCCTTAAAAATCCCTAATCAAGAAAGTCAACAGACTTTATTTTAATTTTATATTTCAAAAGCTGAAGGAAGTATATTACTTCAGTTCAGTATACATTGTATTGTAATCTAAATTACTCATTTCTGAATTCCAGAAAGTATTTTGTATTTGATTCCTAGTACTGGCTGTTCCCCTTGCTCCGGTAGTAATATATTGGATTGTTCTTGCTAATAAAGGTTCTGTAGGATCTCCTAAAACACCTAAATTAGAATAATCTTCAGCTAATGGTACTTCTGCAGTAAACCCAGTAGGAGAGTTTTGTCCGTCTTTATTAACAATTTCTAAAACGATAGGTTGCATTGCCCATGTGTGATTTGCATTAAAGTTAGGACCGTTACGTGTATAATCATCAGAATCGTATAAAGTAATAGAACCTACTTGTTTTCCAACAGTTGTAGTTCCTACAAGTTTTACATCAATGTATGGGTTTAAGCTATTTATTATAAGTTCAGATGCAGAAGCAGTGCGTTCACTCACAATAACATAAAGCGTACTTAAATTCAAACTATTGATTGCTTCATCTAAAGTTGTATTTCCATTGGCATCTTGTTTTACAATTCTATCTGTAAATCGATCGATAAAACTATCGCTACTAAAAGCATTCATTACTTTATCATTCCAGATTTTGTTAGCGAAAACCTCACCGTTAAATTGTCCTGTAATCATACTTGCTAAATATACAGCAGTTTGTACAGAGCCTCCTCCATTATATCGTAAGTCTAAGATCAAGTCAGTAACGCCACCGCTTTTAAAATCAGCAAAAGCTTGGTTTAATTCAGCATCATAATTACTAGAGAATTGCGTATATAAAAGATATCCAATTTGATTTGGACTACGATCTATAATTGTAGCAATTTTTACTGGATTTTCATCAACTTGCGATTTAACCAAATCAAAAGTAGTTCCATTTGCAACTGGATTACCACCGTTAAAATTGGCAATACTTATTGTTAGGTTATCAGGAGCAAATAAATCATTCACATTGGCTTCTGTGATTTGTATACCATTTACTTCTGTAATAATCATACCTCTGGTAATTCCTTTAATAGCAGCATCAGATCCAGCTAGTACTTCAGTAACCACAACATAGGCATTTCCAGATCCGTCTGCATAAGCAACGGCTTGTAATTTCATACCTGTAGTTAAACGTACACCTTGAAATGAATTTTCAAGAGCTATATAATCATCTACAATCCATGAAAATCGATCAACTACACCTGGTTGATATATAAGACTATTAAAAAGATCGTTTGGAGTAGCAAATCCACTTAAATAACTATTTAATTGTTCACGATTAGAAAATCTTCTATCAGATAAATCAGGAACTTCTCCTTGCCATTTATAATAAGCATTCAACCCACCCCAAACAAAATCATTAATTTCAATATCTTGAGGTATGTCTTCCGTTTTACTACAACCGATAAAAAAAGTTGATACTAGTAATAGTAACAACATTTTATATGGGGAATATTTCTTCATATTTTTAAAGTTTACTCTAATACTAACGCAATTTATATAAAACTTAGTATTATTTTTTATTTTCTGTGTAACAAATTAATTACTACGTCGTCGAAAGGGTGTAAAAATGACAAAATAAAGCGATTTAGAATTAGTTTTTACACTTAAATCAAGTAACCAAACAATGAAACAGTCAGACTTTTTAAAAGTTGTATTACCATTTAAAGATAAGGTTTTTCGTTTAGCCAAACGATTGCTAGTATCTACACAAGAAGCAGAAGATGCCACGCAAGAACTTTATTTTAAGTTATGGCGAAATAAAGAAAAATTGTCTGAATATAAGAATGTGGAAGCATTTGCAATGACAATGACTAAGAACTATTGTTTTGATAGATTAAAGTCTAAACAAGCAGGAAACTTAACTTTAGTTCATAGTAATTATAAAGAAAAAGATACGTCTTTAGAAAAGAAAATAGAACATAAAGATAGTGTAAACCAAGTACACAAGCTCATTGAAAACCTACCAGAACAACAACGAATGATTATTCAACTAAGAGATATAGAGCAATATGATTTCGATGAAATTTGCGAAATGGTAGGAATGAAACCAACGGCCGTTAGAGTAGCATTGTCAAGAGCACGTAAAACAATAAGAGAAGCATTAATTAAACAACATAACTATGGAGTTAGCTAACATAGAAAAGTTATTAGAAAAATATCTGGAAGCAGAAACATCTTTACAAGAAGAGCAAACATTACGTATGTATTTTACATCAGGAAATGTAGCATCTCATTTGGAAGAATATGCAATGTTATTTGGGTATTTTAAAGAAAGTCAAAGCGAGATTTATACAAAAACCATTAAGTTAAAACCTGAGAACAAGCGTAAAAAGAACTTTAAGTGGTTATCTGTAGCAGCATCTTTAGCTTTGTTAGTAAGTGCGTATGTAGGTAAGATAGAATATGATAAATACCAACAGAAACTATATTTTGCTCAAGTAAAAGAAGCACTTCAAATGGTTTCATTGAATTTAAATAAAGGAAACGATGCATTATATGCGGTTTCTAACAATTTAAATAAAGGAACAGAAGCAGTAGCAAAATTAGGTACTTACGATGAAACTGTTAAAACAGTTATCGACAAAGTAAATTATTAATAAAAAAACGTAAATCAAGTAAAACCAAGTTTAAATTTCAAGTATCATGAAAAAAGTAATTGTATTATTAACCTTATTTCTTACATCAAGTTTAGCATTTAGTCAATCTATATTTGACAAATTAGAAGATTTAGATGATGTATCTACAGTTGTAGTAACTAAAGACGCATTTGAATTACTAAAAAAATTCCCAGATGCAGCATCTGGAGACATGGAAGTACTTAATGCAGCTAAAGGATTAGAAGAATTAAAGGTGTTTTCAACAGAAAATGAGAGTATTGCAGCAGATATGGAGAAAATGGTTGATAGAGCCATTAAAAATGCTAACCTTACTCAATTAATGAGAGTAAAAGACAAAGGATCTAGAGTAAAGATTTATATCAAGTCTACAAAGAATAAAGATATTGTTAGCGAAGTATTAATGTATGTAAAGAATTCAGATAAAGGAGAAAAATTATCATCTACAGTAATTTCTTTAACAGGAGAAATAGATGTAAATAAATTATCTGAAATCGCGAATGATTATAAAAAGAAATCTAAAAACAAGTAAGATTTGTAAAAGGAAGAATAACATAGCCTAACAAACATAGGCTATGTTTCTATTTAATTTAAAATAAAGTATACGATGAAAAAACTATATCTATTAATTGTTCTATGTGTTATCTCAACAATGATTTCTTGTAAAAAAGAAAGCTTGCAGGGGTATTTAATAGAAACACAAGAAAACACTAGCTATACGCGATTAGATTTTTCTACAAGTATGCTTGCTTCATTTTTAGAAAATGCATCTGAAGAAGATAAAGGAACATTTGAAAGTGTAAAAAAAGTAAACATTGCTTTTTTACCAATGAACAAAGCTACTGAAGAAGAAATTAATGTAGAAAGAAAAAGGTTAAAAACAATAATGAAAGATACCGATTATAAATCTTTAATACGTATTAACGATAAAAGAGGAAAAGGTACTATATATTATGCGGGTGAGGCAGATGCAATCGATGAAATTGTAGCAGTTTTTTATGTAAAGGAATTTGGTTTTGGAGTTGCTAGAGTTTTAGGCGAGAATATGAACCCAGCTAAAGTAATGAGTATGGTTCAAAAAACAAACTTAGAAAAGAATGGGCCAAACCTAGAGAAAATTAAAGATATGTTTGGCGGAGAATTTGAAACTGAAAAGTTAAGAGTAGAGCCAGTACAATAATATTTGATCTAAAATTGATAGATTACAAAACCACAACTTAGATAAATAAGTTGTGGTTTTTGTTTTAACTAGGCATTAACAAGTATGCTGTTTTAAATTCTTATTTTTGGCAAAATTAGTGTCGATTTATGAAGAAATTATTTGGATTGATTGTAGTATTGTTAATTGCTACAACTGGATTTGCTCAAGATGCATCAAAGTATAGAGGAGAAAGAGAAAAGATACACGATTTAGTGCATACGAAGTTGAAAGTCGATTTCAATTTTAAAGAGCAAACGATGAATGGAGAAGAGTGGGTTACGGCTAAAGCTCATTTTTATCCATCCCAAAAATTTGTGTTAGACGCTAAAGCAATGATTATTCATAAAGTTACTATGAATGATAAAACATTAGATTATAATTATGACGGTTATAAGTTAATTATTGATTTACCGCGTACATATGATAGAGATGAAGAATTTACTATTTATATAAAATACACAGCACAACCAGAAAAAGTAAAACAAAAGGGAAGTAAAGCGATTACTGCAGCAAAAGGGCTGTATTTTATCAATCCTACTGGTTTAGATAAAAATAAACCAACACAAATATGGACACAAGGAGAAACAGAAGCAAGTAGTGCTTGGTTTCCTACAATAGATGCTCCAAATCAAAAAACATCACAAGAAATTTATATCACAGTGCCTCAGAAATTTGTTACACTTTCTAACGGAAAGTTAGAAGAACAAAAAAAGAATGCAGATGGGACACGAACTGATTATTGGAAATTTACACAAAAACATGCTCCATATTTATTTTTTATGGGAATAGGAGAGTATGAAGTTATTAAAGATACATATAAAAATATTCCAGTAGATTATTACGTAGAGAAAGAATACGCACCCTATGCAAAAGAGATTTTTGGTAATACTCCAGAAATGCTAGCTTTCTTTTCTAAAATAACAGGTGTAGAATATCCATGGAATAAATACGCACAAATCGTTGGTAGAGATTATGTAAGTGGAGCTATGGAGAATACTACAGCTGTAATTCATGGTGAAAAAGCATATCAAACACCAGGACAATTAATAGATGAAAATGTACAAGAAAATACAATTGCACATGAAGCATTTCATCATTGGTTTGGAGATTTAGTTACTGCAGAAAGTTGGAGTAACTTAACGGTAAATGAAAGTTTTGCAAACTACAGTGAATATTTATGGAGAGAACATAAATATGGAAAAGAAGATGCAGATGCACATTTGTTTGAAGATATCCAAGGATATAAAAACGGACAAAACTTTGATAAGCATTTAGTACGTTTTCATTATGATGATAAAGAAGATATGTTTGATGCAGTAAGTTATAATAAAGGAGGCGCTATTTTACATATGTTACGTAATTATATTGGAGATAAAGCTTTCTTTGAAGGTTTAAATAGATATTTAACCGATAATAAATACAGTAGTGCAGAAGCACATCAATTCCGTTTAGCTTTAGAAGAGGTAACAGGTAAAGATTTAAATATCTTCTTTAATCAATGGTATTTTGGGAAAGGACATCCAAAATTAGATATTTCTTACGATTATAATGAATTAAGAAAAACGGTAACAGTAAATATCTATCAATCACAATCTCAAAAGTTCGAATTTCCATTGGCAATAGATATTTTCGAAGGAAACAAGGCAACACGTCATACAGTTTTTGTTAAGAATAGAGAGTCATCATTCATTTTACCATATACAAAACAACCAGATTTAGTTTTAATCAATGCAGATGGTGTACTATTAGCAGATATTAATGAGAATAAAGTTTTAAGCGATTATATTTTCCAATTAAAACATGCGAAGAACTATGCACACAAAAGAGAAGCATTGTTAGAGGTAGCAAAACATCAAGATGATAGCAAAGCTTTTAATGCTATAGCTGGAGCGTTAGACGATCCGTATTATAAAATCAGAAAGCTAGCTTTAGAAAACATTAATCTAATCAATAAACATTCTAAAAGGAGAATTATTGATAAAATAAAAAGATTAGCAAATAATGATCCTAAAACTTTAGTACAAGCAGCTGCTATAGAAACTCTAGGGAAACTTACAGAGCCAGAATTAAAACCAATTTTTGAAAAAGCATTGAAAAGTCCTTCATATAGTGTAATGGGGAAAGCTTTGGTAGCCATGTATTACATAGATAAAGCAATGGCAATTAAAAAATCTAAAGGATTGCCTTTGGAAGTTAAAAAAATCATTGCGACACCATTAACACGTATTTATTTGGAAGAAAATGATGAAGGTGAATTAACATTCATTGCAGGAAATGTAATATCAGGAATGTTTTTAAGTCCAGATAAACAAATACAAGGCTTGTATAAGAAAGCTTATGATAAAATAGCAAGTAGTAATAATTCTGAAGCAATACAAAATTTAGTGAACGATATTGTAGCTAAAGGAAAGCAATACAAACAATATGGTTTCGATAATGTAGGAGTAGATTTAATGCGAAAAATGGTACAAACTCAAAAGCAAGCTAATAAGTCTAACGAGATAAAGAATATCGCTATAATTAAAGATGCTATGGCAAGATTATTAGAATAAATTACTAAACAATTAGTAATTTTGGTATTGTATTTGACATATTTGGCTAAACTAAAACTTATGAGAAAAACAATACTATTTTTTTTAATAATCTCTACACTCATTTTTTCTTCGTGTAGTAGCATTAAATCAACGCAAAAAGCTATTAATTCAGGAGATTATGAGAAAGCAATCTCTATAGCAATTAAGAACTTAAAAAAAGATAAAACAAAAGAAAAGAATCAGCCATATGTAATAATGCTTCAGGAAGCATTTCAGAAAGCTACAGAAAGAGACTTATCTAGAATAGCGTTTTTAGAGAAAGAGAACCAAGCAAATGGTTTACGAACTATATACGATTTATACACAGGTTTAAAATATAGACAAGAACGTATAAAACCATTATTGCCATTGCGAAATTTAGCAACAGGTAGAAATATAACTTTTGATTTTCGTAATTACGATGATCAAATTATTGCAGCTAAAGAAAAATACGCTGCTTATTTGTATGAAAATGCTGTAGCTGTTTTTAATGATGGACAGTATGGTAAGATGAATTACAGAATTGCTTACGATAAATTTCGACAGTTATCTAATTTATATCCAAACTATAAAGATATAGATCGTTATATGGAAGAAGCACATGCTAGAGGTACCGATTATGTGTTTGTTGCAGTACATAATGAAACAAATCAAATTATTCCAAGAAGATTAGAACAAGACTTATTAGCCTTAGATACTTATGGGTTAAATGATTTCTGGACAGTTTATCATGCGCAAAAAGCGAGAGGAATTTCTTATGATTTTGATTTAGAATTGAATTTTAGAAGAATTTCCGTTTCTCCAGAGCAAATAAGAGAAAAAGAAATTATTAAAGAACGTAAAATTAAGGACGGTTATAAATACTTAACTGATGATCAGGGGAATTTTGTAAAAGATAGTTTAGGTAACAAAATAAAAGTTGATAAGTTTATTCCTGTACGTTGTAAGCTGTATAGATTTACTCAGTTTAAAAGCAGTAGAGTAGTAGGAGTGGTTAAATATATAGACAATGTAACTCATCAAGTAGTAGAGCAGTTTCCAATAGATAGCGAATTTGTTTTTGAACATAGTTATGCAGATTATGATGGAGATAAGCGTGCATTAGATGATACATTCTTGGATTTAATTCGATTAGAATCTGTACGTTTTCCAACAAATGAACAAATGGTATACGATACGGGTACAGATTTAAAACGAAAGCTAAAAAACATTATTAGAAGAAATAAGTTTAGAGGATAATGGATTTATTTTCTCAACCTGGTGAATTAGAGAATTTATTGCCTGAAGGAGGTGTTGTAAATTACTACGGATGTGTGTATGCTAGAAATGAAGCGGATGCATTGTATGATTATTTGTTACAAGACATTCAGTGGAAAAATGATGAAGCAATTATCTTTGGTAAACATATTGTTACGAAGCGAAAAATTGCTTGGTACGCAATACAAAGCTTCGAATATTCATACTCTAATATTACTAAGGTTGCTTTACCATTTACAAAAGAATTACTTTCAATTAAATCTTTTATAGAAGAAAAAACGAATGAGACCTATAATTCTTGTCTATTAAACTTATATCACGATGGATCTGAAGGAATGGCTTGGCATAGTGATGGAGAAAAAGATTTAAAAGAAAACGGAGCAATTGCTTCAGTAACTTTTGGAGCAGAACGTAAATTTGCCTTTAAAAATAAACGAACCAAAGAAGTAGTATCATTAATACTACCTCATGGTTCGTTATTAGTTATGAAAGGTGAAACTCAGAAAAATTGGTTACATAGATTGCCGCCAACTAAAAAAGTACACCGTCCAAGAATCAATTTAACGTTTAGAACAATTGATTTCTAATCTCTTTTAACAACATCTCCAGATCCTACAGACTTTGTGTCTATGTGTTGAGGATCTCCTTTGTAATACACGCTACCAGATCCTGCAATACTAGCTTTAATTCTATCTTTTACAGTAGCTTGTACATCTCCAGATCCAGCTACGCTAACTTTTAGAGAATTGGTAGTTAATTCGTATGCTTTAATGTTTCCCGATCCAGCAATTGAACACTTTAAATTGTCAGCATCTCCTTCTAATCTTATACTACCAGAACCTCCAATAGAACTTTTTACAGTTTGAGCTTCTACAGCAGCTTTAATATTACCAGAGCCTCCAATTGAGAAAGAAACATTATTTCCTTTTATCGTTTTTTTGGCAATGATATTTCCAGATCCGCCTAAAGAAACTCCTTCAATTTGTTCAAAAGGAACAGTAACAGTCAACTTTCTAGTTGTTTTTAGATTTGTATTTTTCTTAGTTTTAATTCTAAGTGTACCTCCTTTTACTTCAGTAATTATATAAGGTAAAATGTTTTCCTCTCCCTCAAGAGTAATCTTTCCTTCATTTCCATTTACTAATATAACATCAAAAAAGCCTCCCAGACTTACTTCGTCAAAAGATCCTACCGTCCTTTTCTCTGTGGTAACATCTCCATTACCACGAACTTTTTTCGAATTCCACCAGCTTTGTGAAAAAGCAGTAACACTACTGCAAATAAATAAAGTTAATAATAGTTTTCTCATTTTTTATTTTTATTTTAATTTTAAAGTATATTTAATTATTAAGTAATAGTTGGCGTCCGAGAGTGTAAATAAAAATATATCAGTACTTCTTAAAGTCTTATATATAGTGTCTTCGGTTTTTATAGCTTATCCATTGTGGGTAATGAATATTAACCTAGAATTTGCTGTAAAAATTATAGCCTTATTTTCATTATCATTCTTATATCTCGAAACCACTACGAAAGTGAATCATTGGTATGTAATTATTTTACTCTTTTCCATTATTTCAGATTCACTATTCATTTTTGAAACATTCTATTATCCTGCATTGTATTTTCTAATTGTAAATAGATTTTTATACCTCGTTATTATTAGAAAATCAATATTTCCATATGCGCCCAAAAAAATATTTTTGTATTCAATTCCTATTTTATTAGCGTTTTTAATACTGTATTTAATGATTTATGAATACATGAAAGATATTAGAATTTCTGCTTTTATAATGGGCGTTATTTCTGTTTTTCTAATACTATTCACCTTTTTAAATTTTCTTAAAAAGAATAATAAAAGAGCGAAATATTTCTTTTTAGGAACTTCATTAATGCCGTTTGCAGATGTATTAATGGCTATTTCTTACTATATTGATTCACATACTACTTACATTATTATTTATCACTACATGTATTATATAGCACGCTATTTAATATATAAATCTATGGTGACAGATAAGAAAGAGTAAGCTTAATTTTTAGTCATTTAACTTTAAAGAAACTCCACCATAATCTGAACGTATCGATATTTTTGAATCTGAATTTCCTTTGCCAAAATTTCCTTCATAATATTTGCTAGTTGTCTTTTTAATAGACTTAAACATTTCTATATAATCGCTAGGATAGTTAAAACTTGCATAGCTCAAATTAACAGTAAAGCTAAAACTATTATCAGATGATGTACCTATTTTAACTCCAGCATAATTACTATCAATAGATACACTTTCAAACCCTTTTGCTAGATTTTTAATTCGGAGCCCTCCGTAATCTGTTCCAACTTTTAAGTTTTTACGAATTGTTCCAAAACGCATACCTGCATAATCTGAATTTCCGATCGCATTCACAACATCATTTACAGCAATACTGCCATAATCACAATTAAAATTTAGATCTCCCATTTCTCCTAACTTAACTGCTGTATAGTCTGCATTAACTTTTAAGTTTTCTGCTTTATCTACCGTAATTTTAGAATAATCTGCACTAATAGTTCCTGATTTCATATAGCGTATTTCAGAATTTCCACAGTAATCTAATGAAATGGCATTAGAAGCATTTAATAATTTCTCTACTTCGATAGAACCATAATCACAGTTAATATTTGCTTTACCTTCTAAAATATCTAGTTCAATATTACCGTATTTATTATTTAAATCTGCATTATTAGTAACGGGCATTTTAACAAAGTAATTAATCTGATAATTTAAGTTGTTTTTACTACCCCACCAACTCCATCCAGAGCGTACACTTTCTATAATTGTTCTGGCTTCAACTAAACTACTAGTAGATTCAAATTCAATTTTAATAGCGTTTAATTTTTGTGCTACTTTATCAACATCTTTACCTTTTACAGTGATCTTTACATCTATCTCTACCTGATTTTTATCCCAAGTGGTTACGTTTACATTTCCATATTTATTTTTTATATAAACAGTAGCATTTGAATTTACTTTGAAGCTTCTACTAATTGTTTTAGATTTTTCGTGTTTTTTAACAGTATTAGCAGCTAAAATAAAAGGTGCAAGGAGTAATAGAACCGTTATTTTCTTAAATAGTTTCATCGAATATTATATTTTGATTTGAGGGGTTACGTAATGTTTCTAATTGGTCTAGTAAAGTTTCTAATATGTATAATCTTTGTTGGTAATTTCCAATCATTCCTTGAATAACTTGACGTTCATTACCTATAAAGTTTAAATCTTTTTTAAAGTTACTGTACTGCTCTTCTAGTTCTTCTATTTGATCTAAAGCATCCTCAATAATACTTTCAGTATTCACATTTCGATACTTTTCTATTTCTCTTAACTCTTGATTAATAGTGTTTACAAAAAACAGCTGTGTTTCACTCATTTCAGGAGAAACATCAGTCATTTCTACCTGATTTTTTTGATGACTACTACCTAAATAAAAACCAATCATTAATACTACAGAAGCCGCAACAGATAACCATTTCCAAGATATACGTTTTGTTGTTTTGCTCTTGTTTAATTTTCTTAAGAATCGATCTTCATGCCCCGAATGTGGGATATGAATATCAAAATCATTTGTTTCAAAAAATTCCTTCATTTTATCTTCCATACATGCTCATTTTAGGGTTTTCCTTGAGTAATATTTGTTGTAATTTTTTTTTGGCTCTAGATATAGTAGTTCTTACATTTTCATTGCTATAATTTAAAATTGATGCGATTTCTTCATTGTCATATCCTTCAATCAAATTCAAATTCAAAATAATTCTGTAATTATCCTTTAAACTATTAATAGAACTTAAAATACTTTTGACATTTAATAATTCGTAATTAATAGAAACAGGTTCTGTATCTTCGTTAGGAATAACATCCATTTTAACCTCGTTATATCTATTATTCTTTTTAAGTTGGGTTAAACTCTTATTAATTACAATTCGTTTCAACCATGCGCCAAAAGCTACTTCGCCTTTAAAAGTGTGTAATTTTGTAAAAGCCGTTAAAAAAGCTTCTTGCATTAAATCTTCAGCTTCAAATTCGTCTTTTAAAATTCTAAAAGCTGAATTGTACATGGCTCTGTAATACTGTTTATATAGCTGTATTTGCGCAGCTGTATCATTCTTTTTACAGCGTTCAATTAGTTGATTGGTATTTAAGTTCTGTGTGTCCAAAAAAAACTTTTCTATACTAAAGACATATGAGAAAATAAGATGTTACACTTTTATTTTTTTTCTTTAAAAAAAGATGAAAAAATTAGCAAAGTGAGCTTCATATAATTTAAAAATAATAAAAATATCTGCTATATTTGGCATAATGGTTGACCAAGTAAAGATAATAGAATGCCCTAGAGATGCAATGCAGGGAATTAAAAGTCACTTTATTCCAACAGAGCTAAAGGCAAAATATATTAACGCATTATTAAAAGTAGGTTTCGATACTATAGATTTTGGGAGTTTTGTATCGCCAAAAGCGATTCCGCAAATGAGAGATACAGATAAAGTTTTAAAGGCTTTAGATTTATCAACTACCCAAAGTAAACTATTAGCTATTGTAGCTAATGTAAGAGGAGCGAATGATGCTTGTGCTTTTGAGGAAATAGATTATTTAGGATATCCATTTTCTATTTCAGAAAATTTCCAAATGAGAAATACACACAAAACAATTGCAGCATCAGTTGACATTTTGAAAGATATTTTGAATATTGCACATAGAAATAAAAAAGAAGTAGTTGCATACCTATCTATGGGATTTGGTAATCCTTATGGAGATCCATGGAGTGTAGACATTGTTGCAAATTGGACAGAAAAACTTGCAAATTACGGAGTAAAAATTGTATCTTTGTCTGACACCGTAGGTAGTTCAACACCAGAGGTTATAGATTATTTGTTTTCTAAACTGATCCCTAAATACCCAGAAATAGAATTCGGAGCTCATTTACATACAACACCAACAAAATGGTTTGAAAAGATTGATAGCGCGTATAAAGCTGGGTGTAGAAGATTCGACGGTGCTATAAAAGGGTATGGAGGATGCCCAATGGCAAAAGATGAGTTAACAGGAAATATGCCAACCGAAAAGATGTTGTCTTATTTTACTGCGAACAAAGTAGAAACAAATATAAAACCAATGAGTTTTGAAAGTGCATATAATAAAGCTCTAGAAGTTTTTTAATATTAGGTGAATACATGAAGATAAAATTTTTAATACTATTCCTTTTAAGTGTTACGATAATGCCTCAATCCCCACCGGATAAAGGAGGAGTTACTCTAGGCTCTTGGGATATACAAAATGGAATTTTTATCGGAAATAATGATGATGAAACTAATATTGCACGCTACAATTGGAACATTTTCTACAACATGTTCCCAAAAAGAATTACACAACGTTATATTAAAAAATTAGTCTTAATGACTGACGGTGAGGATGAAAAAACAGGTGCATTAGGAGCGTTAAATGATAAAAATAACGAATGGCAACTTGTTCTAGATCCTATAGATGTTGATTTTACTAGTAAAGACGAAACTAGAATTTACCAGTCGATTTATACATTAGTGCACGAATTCGGACACTTACTTACCTTAAACCATACTCAAATTAAGCCTGTTAAAAAAACGGAGCAAGAATCTGGAGAACCTTATGTTACTCTTGAAGGTACTGCTATTCAAGATAGCTACATCAATAAGTTTGTAGATGAATTTTGGGATGGAGCATTATTAAAAGAATGGGATAATATTCAGAAAAACTTCTGTTACACAGAACAAAAAATTTGCCTAGAAAAATTATACGGATTATATAAAGATAATTATACTGATTTCTTAACTGATTATGCTGCAGAGAGTCCAGAAGAAGATATAGCAGAAAGCTGGACTGCTTTTGTATTGGGAGATAAAGTAGATGATCCACAAACAGTAGCGGAAAGAAAAATTAATTTCTTCTATCAATTTGAAGAATTGGTATACTACAGAAAAGTTATCAGAAAAAATATCCGCAAGTATCAATAAGAATTTAGCCACTTTGCTATGACCTTCTTAAGAAAACTATCACTATTATTTTTTGTTGCCCTTTTTTTAAATGCTTGTCAATCGTTCCAAGGTCTTATGGAACAGGAGGCAAAAGAATATGGATTTAAAAAGGCTCCAAATAAAATTTACTTTACCATTTTACAATTAAATGATGTATATGAAATTGCACCAATCCAAGGAGGAAAATTTGGTGGAATGGCTAGAGTTGCATCGATTTATAAACAATTGCAAAAAGAAAATCCTAATACAATGTTGGTATTGGCTGGAGATTTCTTAAATCCATCTTTATTAGGTACCATAAAAGTAAATGGAGAGCGTATACGTGGTAAACAAATGGTAGAAGTAATGAATGCTATGAATTTCGATTTAGTAGCTTTTGGAAACCATGAATTTGATTTGAGCTATCCAAACTTACAGAAAAGATTGAATGAAAGTGATTTTGAGTGGCTTTCAGCAAATGTTTTTCATAATGTCGATGGAAAGAATACCTTGTTTCATAAAGTAATAAATGGTGAAAAAATACCTGTAAGAGAAACATACATCCAAGAATTTTCGAATGGATCAGAAAAGGTAGAAGTTGGATTCATAAGTGTTTGTATTCCGTCTAATCCTAAAGATTATGTTACCTATACAGATTTGTATGAAGAGGCGAAACGTAGTTATAAAGAATTAGAAGGTAAAACAGATATTATTTTAGGTTTAACGCATGTATCTATAGAAGAAGATAGAGATATAGCAAAAATGCTACCTAAGCTGCCTTTAATAATGGGAGGACATGAACATACTAATTCATATGAAAATATAGGAAATACAATAATAGCAAAAGCAGATGCAAATGCTAAAACAGTATATATCCATAGGTTTGAATACGATCCATTTACGAAGGAATTAAAAGTAAAATCGCAGTTAAAAACAGTTGATGAAGAAATTCCTGCTGATACAGAAGTAGGAGAGGTAGTAAATAAGTGGCAAGAGATATTAGCTAATAAAATCAAAGAGATTATACCAAATCCTAATGAAATAATATATAAAACAATAGAACCTTTAGACGCTAGAGATACACCAATTCGTTCTATACAAACAAATATGGGAGAAATTGTGGCCGAAGCAATGAGCAACGCATACAATAATAAAGTAGATGCTGCTTTTGTAAATGGAGGCTCTATTCGTATAGATGATGTTTTAACTGGAGATATTTCTGCTATTGATATCTTTAGAGTGTTGCCTTATGGAGGTGCTGTTTTAAAAGTTAAATTAAAAGGAAGTTTATTAAAAGAAGTACTAACTTTTGGAGAAGCTGCAGCCGGTACTGGAGCTTACTTGCAACGATATAATATTTCTAAAAATAAAGAAGGAGAGTGGCTTATTGATAATAAAGTAATAGATGAAAATAAACCCTATACAGTTGCTACTTCAGATTATTTGTTAAAAGGTTTTGACATCCCTTTTTTAAAACCTTCAAATCCAGGAATACTGGATGTGTATGTGCCAAAGAAGGCTACGGAAGAAGCTTCAGATGTACGCAAAGCAGTTATTAATTTTTTAAAAGCACAAAGTTAATTTAAAATAAATCTAAATTAACTTTGCAGATTCTATTTCGATTAATACATTTGCGGAAATTATTTGAAGTTAATCTAAATAAAATGAAAAAAAGTGTTTTAAGTTTATTTGCTCTTGGAGTTATCTTAGCATCTTGTTCAGATGATGATAATACACCAACTGGTCCAGTAGTAAATACACCAAGTGTTAGTGAAGTAATTACAGGGAACGACTTTACTAGAGACAGTGACGGAGATTATAACAATAATTACATCAGTAATTACTCATCATTATTTACTAGAGAAGGAAACTCTACAGTTAGCTATAGCGGTCAAACTACGCGTTTAAAACAAGCTAAAGTAATTGGTGGAAGTTTAAAATCTGAAACTAGTGTAGCAGACATTCAATTAATGTTTGAAGGACAAGAAGTTGGAGGAGAACTTCAAAGTGCTGGTTTTAGCGATGCAGCTTTAAATGGAACGACTAAAGTTGTAAGACCTAAAACATCATCTTCTATCGGTTTATTTGGCTCAGACAAAAATACAACCGGTCAAGGTAAAACAAATGTTGATGCCATCGACGATTTTATTACAGGACATCAAACTGTATTAACTAACTGGACTACTGCAGCTACTGCAGGAACTGCAGGAAGATTTATGGAAACAGGATCTACTAGTTATAGATATGTAGATGCAAAAGGACGTGAATTAGATCAATTATTTACAAAATCATTAGCTGGAGCTTTAGCTTACGATCAAGCTGTAAATCATTACTTAAACCGTTTAGATAATGAAAACGGAGATGATGTAAACGGAACTAAAAATTACCGTGCATTAAACGATGCAGGTACTGTTGCAGAAGGTAAAGATTATACAACTATGGAGCACCACTGGGATGAGTCTTTCGGATATATTTTCGGTAATACTTCAGGACAAAACTTAATCTACAAGTACATCGATAATGTTGATGCTTTACCAAAGTTTACAGGTGTTGAAAGCGAAATTTTTACAGCATATGTTACAGGTAGAATTGCAATTGTAAACAAAGATTATACAGCAAGAGATGCTCAAATCCGTATTTTACGTGAAAAATTAGGATTAGTTATCGCTGTTAGAGCTGTACATTATTTAACTGCTGGTGCAGAAATTTTAGATGCTGTTGCTGGTGGTACAGGAAAAAGAGAAGATGCTTTCCATGATTTATGTGAAGGATATGGATTTGTAAATAGTTTACGTTACATAGTTGGAGCAGATGGTACAACTAGATATTTTACAGATACAGAAGTAAAAGGATTCTTAGATATATTAAATGCTGATAATGGAATGTGGAGTATTACATCTGCACAATTAAGAGATATGGCGGATACTATCGCAGGACAAAGTGTTGGAGGTTCAGCTTGGACTGTAGAAGACGTAAATCCTTAATACCATTAATGTATAGATTAAAAGGAATACATATAATATAAAAATAAAGGGGACTCTGTTGAGTATCCCTTTGTTTGGTTTTATATATCAAACTTTAATTCAAAGGTTTATTATGAGAAAAATACTATATATAGTACCAATTTTAACACTTTTTTATTTTTTCTCTTGTTCGAGTGATAATGGCTCAACAGATGGAGGAGGATCAGATGATTTCAATAGAGTAAGTTTAACGACAAGTTGGGTAGATAATTTATTATTACCTGCTACGAATGATTTAAAAGTTAAACTAACTACTTTAAATACAGCAACAATTGCTTTTGCAGATGCACCAGATGCAGCTAAATTGGCTCAGGTAAGAACTGATTTATTTGAAGCTTATAAAGTATGGCAGCATGTAGAGATGTTCTTTTATGGATCTAGTTTTGCATTAGATATGAATAGTTATCCAACTGATGTAACTAATATAACAGATAACATAAATAGTACAACTCCAGTAAACTTAGACAGAACTGTTTTAAATTCATCACAAGGATTACCAGCAATGGATTATTTAGTTAATGGTATTGCAGCTACAGATAATGAAATTATTACATTATATGGAGAAGCAAAATACCAAGACTATCTAAAGTTGCTAGCAGAGCGTATGCTTACATTAACTACTAATGCATTAACTGATTTTGAAGCTGATAAAGCAAGTAATATTGCAAGTGTAGACAATACAATTAGTTCTTATTTTAGTAGACAAGTAAATGATTTTGTTCAGTATACAGAAAAATCTTTTAGAGAAGCTAAAATAGCAACACCTTCAGGGACAAGAAACAGAGATATTTTTCCAAATATTTCTGTAAATCCTAGTCCAGACTTCGTAGAATCTGTATACAGTCCAGAAAACTCTAAAGCATTGTACTTAGAAGCGTATGATGCAATTCAAGATTTTTATTACGGAAGAAGTTATACTAACAATTCTAATACAATTGGTTTACAAGAGTATTTAACTTCTTTAGGAACAACAATTTTAGTTAACGGAAGTGATATTCCATTAACTACTTATATAGACCAATTATTTGGTGCAATTGATGCTGCAAATAACAATATTACAGATAATTTCTATCAACAAACACAAACATACAATGCTAATTTTGACGCCGTTTTCGATGCAATTCAAAATTATGTAATTGCAGTTAAGTCAAATGTAATCAATGCATTTAATCTAACAATTGATTTTGTAGATAGCGATGGTGATTAATCAAGTTATCAATTCATATATCACTAAAAAAACAAGAGCGGCTTCATTAGCCGCTTTTCGTATATTATTTGGAATTTTAATGCTAATAAGTCTGATTAGATTTTTAGCAAATGGTTGGGTATATAAATTTTATATAGCTCCAAAGTTTCATTTTAAATATTACGGATTTTCTTGGGTCGTTAGTTGGGGAGAATATACCTATCTTTTATTTGCGATTGCCATAACTTCCTGCATTGGAATTATTGTAGGGTATAAGTATCGTCTTTCTATCATTCTATTTTTCTTATCCTTTACCTACATTGAATTAATAGACAAAACAACGTACTTAAATCATTACTATTTTATTAGTATTCTGAGCTTTTTATTATGTTTTCTACCATTAAATGCAATCTTTTCTGTAGATGCTTATAAAAAGAACAAAGCTTATTATTATGTACCTGCTTGGACAGTAGACTCAATTAAATTTCTACTTGGAATTGTATATTTTTATGCTGGTTTAGCAAAATTGAATTCAGACTGGTTGCTAAGAGCACAACCACTAAAAATATGGTTATCATCTAAAACAGAATTACCACTTGTAGGTAGGTTTATGAATGATACTTGGTTTCATTACGCAATGAGTTGGAGTGGTGCTATTTATGATCTTACCATACCATTTTTATTATTAATGCGTAAAACAAGACCTTTTGCATTTGTATTGGTAGTCATTTTTCATGTGTTTACTCGCATTTTATTTCCTATAGGAATGTTTCCCTTTATAATGATTATTGCTACACTTATATTCTTTAGCAGCGAACTTCATGAAAAGTTTTTAGAGAAAATAAGCCAGATATTCAATATAAAATCAAAGGTTAATGTTATAAGAGACGTATATTTGCCCGAGAATTTAAAAAAAACATTTTTTGTTGTCACTTTATTTTTAGCGATACAATTAATACTACCTTTTAGATATTTGTTATATCCGGGAGAATTATTTTGGACGGAAGAAGGATATCGTTTTTCATGGAGGGTAATGTTAATAGAAAAAGCAGGATACACGTCATTTAGAGTGGTGAAATTTGATACTGGGAATAGTTTTACGGTAGACAATAAGTATTTTTTAAATGCTTTTCAACAAAAGCAGATGTCTACACAACCAGATTTTATTGTAGAATATGCTCATTTTTTAGGGGAACATTATAAAAAAGAGCTAAAAACAGAAAATATAGGAATCTTTGTAGAGGGGTATATTTCTTTAAATGGAAGATTAAGTAAACCTTTTATAGATCCTACTATCGATTTATTAAAAGTAAAAGACAACTTTGAACATAAAAATTGGATATTACCATTTGAAGATGAAATTAAAGGTCTATAATTTTTTATTATTTTTTTACATTACAATGTCAGCTTATGCTTTTCAAAGCTATAGTGTAAAAGTTATCAATGCTGAAACAAATAAACCAATTCCTGAAGTACAAGTCTATACAAAACAAGGAAGTCTTCTAGGAGCTACAGACGCATCAGGAAAATTAAGCTTAAGTACTTTAGAAGCAAATAAAACGTACCACCTCATCTTTTTTGAATACGATTACAAAACTTATGAAACAGATATTGTTTTACAAGGAAATGAAGAATTTGTAGTTAAAATGCAACCATTGAGTAATGTATTATCAGAAGTCGTATTAACTTATAAGAAAAAACAAGCTTTTGGTTTAAGAACCTTAAAACCTGTAGAAGGAACGCATATTTATGCAGGAAAAAAATCAGAAGTAGTTCTTTTAGACCAAGATTTAGCAAATAAAGCTACAAATAATGCGCGTCAAGTATATGCAAAAGTAGCAGGATTAAATATTTACGATAGTAACGATGGAGGTTTGCAATTAAGTATTGGAGGTAGAGGGTTAGACCCAAATAGAACAGCAAACTTTAATACTCGTCAAAACGATTACGATATTAGTGCAGATGTTTTAGGATATCCAGAGAGTTATTATACACCACCAACGGAAGCACTTCAACAAATTCAAGTAATACGTGGAGCTGCGTCATTACAATATGGAACACAATTTGGAGGATTGATCAATTTTGTAATGAAAAAGCCTAATCCAGAAAAGGTATTTGAGGTTACTTCTAGAAGTACTGCGGGAAGTTTTGATCTATTTACTAATTTCACAAGCATTAGCGGAACTTCAAACAAATTAAGCTATTACGCATATTATAACTATAAACAAGGAAACAGTTTTAGGCCAAATTCAGGATTTGATTCTAAAAATGCATATGCACATATAGGTTATGATTTTAATGAGAAAACAAAATTAGAAGTAGAATATACACATCTAAATTATTTAGCACAACAAGCAGGAGGTTTGTCAGATGTTCAATTTTTAGAAAATCCAAGACAAAGCTATAGAACAAGAAATTGGTTTGCAGTAGATTGGAATTTATTCAATTTAAAACTGAATCATGAGTTTTCTGATAATGTAAACGGAACCTTGAGTATTTTTGGATTAGATGCATCTAGAAAAGCAATTGGTTTTAGAACGAATCCATTAGATGAAAATGCAAATATTTTTGATGTAAATAGTGATGAAGTTGATGGATTAGGAAATTTTGACTTTGAAAGAGATTTACTAGTAGGGAATTTTAAAAATTTTGGAGCAGAAGCTAGAGTTATTACTAAGTATAATATTAAAGAACAACCAGCAGTTTTATTGCTAGGAGCAAAGTTTTACAGAGCTAATAATAGGTCTCAACAAGGACCAGGAAGTAAAGGAACGGATGCTGACTTTACTTTTAAAACAGATGAATTTCCTAGATATCCGAACCAAAATAAATTTGAGTATCCAAATATGAACTTGGCTCTTTTTGGAGAAAATATCTTTAATGTTAATGAACATTTATCAATAACTCCAGGTTTTAGATTAGAGCATATAAAGACGGAGTCTAAAGGATCGTTTTTAAATGTAGCAAACTTACAAGGAAGTAATCCAACAGTAACTTTTATCCCAGATAACAATCAATTAGACAGAACTTTCTTGTTATTAGGAGTAGGAGTAAGTTATAAACCAAAGCCTTATTTCGAATCTTATTTTAATTTCTCACAAAATTATAGATCAGTTACATTTTCAGATATAAGAACAGTAAATCCGTCTTTTGCGGTTGATCCTAATATTAAAGATGAAACAGGATATACGATGGATTTAGGAATTAGAGGAACTTTACAAAAGATTATATCGTATGATGTAAATGTATTCTCATTGTTATACGATAATAGAATTGGTCAATATTTTAGCACACAGCCACCGTATAGAGCGCAATGGGTGAGAAGTAACATCGGAAAAGCGTCAATTTTTGGTTTAGAATCCTTAATACAATGGAATCTTAAAGACACATTTTTTGAAGAGTATAATGATTTAAAGTTAGATGTTTTTACAAACTTAGCTTTAACAACATCAGAATATACAAGTAGTATTAATGCAAGTGTAAATGGAAATAAGGTAGAATTTATTCCAGAAGTAAATCTAAAGACAGGTGTGTCGTTTGGTTATAAGAATTTTATTACATCTGTACAGTATTCTTATTTATCAGAGCAATTTACAGATGCTACAAATTCAGCTTATAACCCTAATAATAATAGTAGAGTAGATGGTGCAATACCAGCTTATGATATTTTAGATGTTTCATTTTCGTATACATTTTCAAAACACATTAAGTTAGAAGCAGGAGTAAATAACGCTTTAAATAATAGCTATTTTACACGAAGAGCTACTGGATATCCTGGGCCAGGAATTATTCCATCTGCACCTAGAAATTGGTATTCAACAATACAATTTCAGTTCTAATTTAAAATATATCCAAATAAAAGAGATAATTTCTAAGGTTTTCTGTAACTACAATTTTGTCGTATTTTTATACAAAAGAGAGCAGTTATGTTGAAACCAGTAGATTTGCATAAGGAATTATTAAAAGTTAGGAGAAAAGAAATAAAGAAAGAAACGGTACTTTCTTGGGTAGATTCTGTATTAAAAGATGTAACTACAAAGCATCATCAAATTTATACTGAACTAAAAAACAGTATAGATGAAGAACAGAATAATTTTGACTTTGACAAATTAGAAACTGATCGTATTTTTCATATTGCTCAAATCCGAAAAATCTGTATAAACTATAGACTAAAATTCTTAAATACAAGTCAGTTTAAAGGAGAATATCCTATTGAAACGATTAGTAAAATCAGACAATTAGAAAAAGAGCATGGAATAGAACTTAAAGGTTATAAAATTACGGCTCCTTCAATATTATTCAAGCTGAAAAAAGCTGATGATCCGTTATTATTTGCTCCTATGGGAAATGGCTTTTATTATCTTATAGACAAATGGGGAAATGATATGAGTTTCTTCAGGAAAATTAAATATTGGCCAGCTAAAAATGTCGAAAACCTACTAATTACATTATTTCTTACTTCTTTATTCTTAGCTTCATTAACACATCAATTCTTTTTTAGAGAAGCTACGAGTATAACTTATTTTATTGTTTTATTCATGTTTTATGCAAAAGGAGCTATTGGTTTGGCTATTTTTTATGGCATAGCTATAGGAAAGAATTTCAGTGAATATGCATGGAAAAGTAAATACGATAAAGTGTGTTGAAATTCAATATGCGTCAAAATTTTTAAAGTTACTTTTATACTTTTTAACTAGATTTTATATTATTACACGATTATTTTAGTAAGAACAACTCTTGTCAATTATTGATATAGTATTATTGTAAACTTCAGAAATTGTATATGAATAAAATAAAAAGCATATTTTTTTTAGTTTTTTTGTTAATCAATCTTATTAGCTTTTCACAAACTGAAGATGCTACTAATGCATATAAAGTTTTGTATAATAAAGCATCTCAATTATGTGAGAATAAAAAGGAAGATGCATTCTGTAAGGCTTTTCATTTTTTTGCTCAAAAAAAGTATGATTCCTGTATAGTTTATAGCAATAAGGCTTTATTAAGTGCTAAGACTAAGAAAACTGAACATAAAAATATACTAAACTATATCCAAGGTACTTCTTATATTAGAAAAAAACTATATAAGAAAGCTTTGTTAAGCATCGAATCTGTTATTGATAGCGGTATATTTAAAAGTTTGAGAGATGAAAAACTAGGTAGAATTTATTTGCAAACTGGAAATTATCGTAAATCCATTTCATTTTACAAGCAGTTTATTAAGCTGAATGATAGTTTACCTACTAAAATAAAAAAAAGTGTATTTCACAATCTGGGAGTTTCCTATTTATTAGTCAAAGAATATCAAAAGGCAAGAGAATTTTTAGACAAAGAATTCGAATTAATAAATAAAACTGATACAATTAGTATTATTGGATTTAAAACAGATTTAGCTAATATTTATTATGAACAATATATAGATAGCGTAGCAATCCCTTTATTTAAAGAAGCGTACGATTTGGCTACGAAAATTTCAAGTTTGGATCATAAAAGAAGAACTACTTATAATTTAGCTATTGTTGAAAAAAATAGAAAGAACTACAAAAAAAGCTTAGAGCATTACCAACAGTATATTAAAATTAAAGATTCTATAAATAATAGAGATAGAATATGGGAATTAGCTGAAATAGATAAAAAAAATGCTATCAAAATAAAGGAACAAGAGATTTTAATTCAAAATAAAGAATTAAGAAAGCAGCAGCTAATAATTGTTCTTTTACTATTTATTTTAGGACTAATTATAGTAATAATGTATTTAGTATCGAAGTATAGAAAAAGAAGAATATTATTAAAAGCTGAAATAGGGAATTTGAAAGCTGTTAATGAAGAAAGAAAACGTATTTCGGAAGAATTACACGATGGTATTTTAAGTAAACTTTTTGGAATTAGAATGAATTTAGGTTTTATAAACTATGCAGCTTCTAACGAAGAGAAAATTAAATATCATAACTTTTTAGAAGAATTGAATGAAGTAGAGAAAGAAATAAGACAGGTTTCCCATAAGTTAGGTAATGAAATCATGATAAAAGACGATTTTATTTCTGAACTAACAAAGTTAATTGAATCAAAAAGTAAGCTAGGAAATTTTGCATATGAAATGAAAGTTGCTAAAGATGTAAATTGGTCTAAATTTTCAACTGATGCAATAGTTAATATATATAGAGTTTTACAAGAAGTTTTTCAAAATATAGTAAAACATTCTAAAGCAAAAAATGTATTATTTAAAGTGATAAAGGAAAACAATAATCTCATCATAAATGTAAAAGATGACGGTATTGGGTTTAATATTAAAGAGATAAGAAGTAAAGGGATAGGAATTAAAAATATTGACTCTAGAACAAATAAAATAGGAGGTTTAATCAATATATCTTCAAAAATTAGTGTAGGTAGTAATATAATGATGAAAATACCTTACAAATAATCAATACAATAAATATTGAATAACTTTTTAAAGGTTTTTTTCTCAAATTTTATTGTAAATTTAGTTCGTCTAACTAAATAAATTTATAATAATATGGGTAATCAAATTACTTTAACACTAAGAGATTTTAAAAAATTCGACACTAATATTCCTGCAGCAAACAAACCTAGCGGACCTTTAGTAAATGTATCTGATATAGAATCAGGAGCATACAACCCATATACGGTTACTGTATTGGCTTATTTACCAGGAGATCAGGTTTTAAAACCAGTAGAATTAGGAGATGATGTCGTAAACAGCATATCTCTAGATAATAATCTAATATACTTAACATATTATGGTGTTGAAGTAGTTACTGTTACAGATAGAAACCAAAATAGACAATTAGTAGATTGTAGAAAATTTTGTGTAGAATACGATTGTAATGACGAAGCACAAGTATATGATTTGTATTATATTCAATTCGACTATCAACTAAATCCTAAAACACTTCCTGTAGATGCAATTTTAGTTAAGGACAAAGATGATGATCCAGAAACAGATAGAGGTACTGTAACGATGCCTGAAACAGATAAACAATAGGCTTTGTATAAATTTTGTGTCTTTTTTTTATTTTGTTTTAATTTTATTTTAGCTCAAAGTAAACCTCAAGATGATTTAAATAAGTTTTATGAGATAGCTGATAGTATATGTTTAGTATCTAAAGATCCTTTTTTTTGTAAAGCACTTAAGTTTTATAGAGAGCACAAATTCGATTCTAGTTATGTTTATTCTAATAAAGTCTCTCTTAATAAAATTTCAGGTAAAACTTACCAAAATGTATTAAACTATATTCAAGGGGTAAGCGCATCTAATAAAAAGCTTTATAAGAAAGCTTTAAATAGTTTTTTGAGTATCTCCGATGATCGCTATTTTTTAAGTCTTAAAAAGTCAAAGTTAGGTAGGGTATATCTAAGTTTGAAACAGTTTGATAAAGCTATTATATATTATTCAGAATGGGAAAAGTTAAGTTCTAATACAGATTTAAAGTCTAAAAAAAATGCATATCATAATTTTGCATTATGCTATATTCACACTAGAAAGTATAATAAAGCAAAAGAATACTTTAATAAAGGGTTAGCACTTATAGAGTTAAATGATACACTTACTTTGATAAAGGCTAAAATGAATTTAGCCAATATCTATTATAACCAATATTTAGATGATGATGCTATTCCTTTGTTTGAAGAAGCATATAATTTAGCAAAGTCATGCTCAGATGTAGATTTAAAACAGTATACGGCCCAAAATATGGCTGTTGTAGAGCGTAATCGTAAACGCTATAAAGAAAGTGTAACTTATTATAGAGAGTTTATTAAATGGAAAGATTCTATTTGGAATAGAGATAGAATTTGGGAACTTACAGAGAAAGACAAACAATTTGCAGTAGCCCAGAAACAACAAGAAATAATAATTCAAGAAGAAAAACTAAAGCGACAAAGAGTAGTCCAAAAAGGATTACTTTTTGGAGCTTCTGGTTTATTGGTATTTATAGGTTTATTAGGATTTTTCTATAAGAAACTGCAAAAGAAAAATGCGCTAATAACACAGCAAAAGGAAGATTTAGCCATAGCGAATAAGACCAAAAATTACTTGTTTTCTGTGGTATCGCACGATTTGCGTTCACCTATGAATACGATTAAACACCAACATCAACAATTAAAAAAACATATAGCTAATCATAATATAAAGGGGATTGAGGAAGCAAATAACACAGCCATTACGGTAACAGAGAGTACGAGTCATTTGTTAAATAATGTATTGCATTGGTCATTAGAGCAAAGTAATCAAATGGTATTCAGTCAAAAAGAATATCCATTGCAACCAATTATTAAGCATGTGCTACATGGTTATGAAAATTTAGTAGAAGCAAATGACGTTTCTATAACGACAAATTTTCATGAAAATGCTTTAGTATCTGTAGATAGAGAATCAATTAAAATAGTACTTCGAAATATTTTAGATAATGCTGTTAAGTATATGAATGGTAAAGGTAAAATTACCATTGCATCAGGAATAGATTCAGAAAACTATGCATACATCTCTATACAAGATACAGGAATTGGAATCACAGAAGAACGCTTAGAAAAAATAAATGCCTTAAAAGGAGTGAGTATTGATAAAATTAATCGCTCTGAAGGTGTTGGTTTAGGATTAATCCTTTGTCAAACCTTAGTTAAAAAGAACCAAGGTATTTTATCTTTTGAAAGTGTTGTAAACGAAGGAACCAACGTGATTATTCAATTACCAATAAGCAATCAATAATAGCACAAAACAAGACAAATAACCGTACTTAAAGCATTTTTCATATCTTTATAAGATAAACCATTACTACATGAAGAACCTCCGAATACTTTTGCTAGAAGATTTAGACAAAGAAGCAGACGATATGGTTCGTTTTTTAAACGAAAACGATTACGAAGTAATAAGAGTAAGAAATATCGTAGAAGCTGAAAGTGAAATTAAGAATAAGTTTTTCGATGCAGTCATTTTAGACATCATGATTGATGGAAAACCAGATGGAATTACCTTCGCACAACGTATTAATAAAGAAGGTTTGAATCTACCATTTTTGTTTTTAACAAGTATGCAAAGTAGAGCAATATTTGATGAAGCAAAATTAACCAACCCATTAGTATATCTATTAAAACCATATAATAAGCTAGAACTTTTATACTCATTAGAATTAGCTATAGAATCGTGTTATCAGCAAAATAACAGTATAAGTTTTAATGAAGAAAGTGGTGTTTTAAGTCCAAAATACTTGTTTATTAAACACAAGCGAAGCGTTGTAAAAGTAGATGTAGCATCTATTAACTATATAGATGTAAAAGAGAAATACTGTAATCTACAATGTGGAGAAGGTAGATATTTAGTAAAATTATCTTTAGTTAAACTCAAGGAAATGTTAAATAACGATGACTTTAGACAAGTACATCGAAATTATTTGGTAAATATGAAAAGTATCAAAGAGATTTATCTAGAAGACAATTTAATCATACTAAATAACTTAGAAAAAATCCCATTTAGTGAACGTTACAAGCATTCTTTTGTAAGAGACAACACTATTTTTAGATAAAAAAGAAAAGGTGATACTACTTCTCAATAGGAAGCGTGTATCACCTTAATCTCAATAATCCCCTAGTAAAATATTTTTTACTGCTACGCTTCATTTACTGAGGTAACAGGTACTTCTTCAATTTTTTGATTTCCATAAGAAAATCCTCCAGTTCCATTCCATTCATCATTAATATCTACATAAGCACTAAACTTTTCTAAATAACTCCCAATTGCAGGAGGCGGAACAGAAACAATATACTCGCCATGAATTGTTACAATTTTTGTTACATGTCCATAAGCAGTAGTACGAATACTACCAGTAACATTAACTTTTATAGAAGGTTTGTCTATTACCTGTGTAATTTCTACAATCCCAGAAACTTTTCCTTGTTCTGGAGAAATCACTAAAGAAAAATAAGCAAGTGGTGCGCCTGGCATACCAATATGTCCAATAGTGCCTTTAGCTAAATATGCAGATTCAAGTAATGTTTTTGGTTCTTCTATTGAGGCCATAATGGTATTGTGTTAGATTTTAGAATGGTTGATTATAGCAATAAATAGTGGTTAGTTACTTATCTACTTTAAAATTAAAGAGAATGGTTTTCTAAAAAACACTTTTTTCCATGAGCGCAGAAAGAAAAGGAATGAGCGATTGATAATGAGTAACCAACTGTTTTATAAAAATGATTAACATTAACATAAACTTAAAATTATAATAAAAGCAGTATATTTGCATGCAATTAATTACGAACAAAACAATTGATTGCAACATGAACGCCCACGAATCTAAATTTGTAGGAGAAGGATTAACATACGACGATGTTCTATTAGTTCCTGCTTTTTCCGAAATTCTTCCAAGAGAAGTAAGTATTCAAACAAAATTTACTAGAAATATTACGATAAACGTACCTATTGTATCTGCAGCAATGGATACAGTAACAGAAAGTGCTATGGCTATTGCTATGGCAAGAGAAGGAGGAATAGGAGTATTGCATAAAAATATGACTATTGAGCAACAAGCTCAAGAAGTTCGTAAAGTAAAGAGAGCTGAAAGTGGAATGATCATTGACCCAATTACACTACCATTAAATGCCATTGTTTTAGATGCTAAAAAGGCAATGAAAGAGCATAAAATTGGAGGAATTCCTGTAGTTGATGATGAAAATAAACTAATTGGTATCGTAACAAATAGAGACCTTCGTTTTGAAAAAAATAACGAACGCTCTATAACAGAGGTAATGACTTCAGACAACTTAATTACAGTTGCAGAAGGAACATCATTACAAGAAGCAGAAATCATTCTACAAAATAATAAGATAGAGAAATTACCAGTAATTAATGAAGACGATAAATTAGTTGGACTAATTACTTTCAGAGATATTACCAAAACAACTCAAAAGCCTATAGCGAATAAAGATAGCTTGGGAAGATTACGTGTAGCGGCAGCTTTAGGTGTTACATTCGATGCAGTTGAAAGAGCAGAAGCATTAGTAAAGGCTGGCGTAGATGCTGTAATTATTGATACAGCACACGGACATACAAAAGGTGTGGTAACAGTTTTAAAAGATGTAAAAGCGAAATTCCCAAATTTAGAAGTTGTAGTAGGAAATATTGCAACGCCTGAAGCAGCGAAATATTTAGTAGATGCTGGAGCAGATGCAGTTAAAGTAGGAATAGGACCTGGTTCTATTTGTACAACAAGAGTTGTTGCTGGAGTTGGATTTCCACAGTTTTCTGCAGTACTAGAAGTTGCAGCAGCAATTAAAGGATCTGGAGTTCCAGTGATTGCAGATGGAGGAATCCGTTATACAGGAGACATTCCAAAAGCAATTGCAGCAGGAGCCGATTGTGTAATGTTAGGATCTTTATTAGCAGGAACAAAAGAAAGTCCGGGGGAAACTATTATTTACGAAGGAAGAAAATTCAAGTCGTATAGAGGAATGGGGTCTGTAGAAGCCATGAAACAAGGATCTAAAGACCGTTACTTCCAAGACGTAGAAGATGATATTAAAAAATTAGTTCCAGAAGGAATTGTAGGTCGCGTTCCATATAAAGGAGAATTGGTAGAAAGTATCCACCAGTTTGTTGGAGGATTAAGAGCAGGAATGGGATATTGTGGGGCAAAAGATGTTGAAACATTAAAAGCAGCAGGAAAGTTTGTTCGTATTACAGCAAGTGGAATTAACGAAAGTCATCCACACGACGTAGCAATTACCAAAGAAGCTCCAAATTATAGTAGACGATAAAAACTATATAAAATTATAGCATAAAAGCTCTGTTAATAGAATCATTAACAGAGCTTTTTTAGTTTATGAAAATAGGACGTAAATACGTATTCTTTTGATTGCTAGTAAATTGCTATATCCCTTATAAAACCTAGGAACTAGTTCACAATTTGATAACCTTATTCTAACAGGTTTTTCTTTTTCTAAAGAAAAAAAAGAGATAATTTTAATACTTTAAAAATTATAAAACCACTCATTAAAATGAAAAAAATTACTTGCCTGATCGTCATGGTAACAACCATGTTTATGGCTAATTTTAAAGTAGTAGCACAAAATACTACTAATGAAGCTTTAGATTTAGTAATAAGCGCAACAGATGTAATAGAAAACAGTTCAGAAAAAGCAACTTCAGCTTTAAGAACCATTACAGTTGAATTTATTTTTGGACAACAACCTAATACAAACGGTTACCTCGCTGTAATTAGAAGAGAATTAGGAACTATTGAAGAGTATTCAGATGAAGTAAATCAATATGCTTATGTTGCCGAAAGATTAAGCGAAGCAGACCTTGATGTAAGCGATATTTACAACGCAGCTAGTGGAATTGAAGGAAGAGGAGATTTTGTAGAAAATAACTCTCAAGCATTAGTAGCAGCAATCAATGCAAACAATCAAGCAGAAGCAACAAGATTGATAAGAATCTTAAACCAAGATATAGAAACGATTGTACGTTTAGCAGATCTTGCAAGAGAACGAGCAGAAGAAATTAAAGCGTTACCTCAAGAGTTTACTATAAGAATGAAATTGGTAGATGATGGTGGAAATGATATTCCTGCAGATACATTACCTGCTTATTTTGCACAAAATTTAGATACGAATACGTATTATTATCCACAAGATAGAAGACAAGTAGATTTGTTTACAAATATTCCAGAAGGAGAATATTTATTTGGAGCAATGGACGGATATTTTGATGGAGCAAGTAGTAAAATAGTAACGATTTCAAAAGAATTAGTAAATGCTAATGGAGAAATTATTGTTACTTTAAACTATTGGTCTGAATAGTAGATATATATACAATTAAAATAATTAAAAGGCTGTCAATTAATCATATTGATGGCTTTTTTATTGGTTAAAAATAATCTCATTTCTGTAGTATTTGTAGGGGATTATAGAAGAATAGTATTATAAATAAATAGTATATTTGGTTTAATAGATTAACCACCCCCGCAACATGAATTTATCAAAACATACCAACCTAATTTCTAGTAGTAAAAAACAAAAAGCAGTAACTACTAAAACAAAAAATACTTCATAAAAAATCGAGTACATATAAATTAATATTACGTAATCTATTGTTTATTTTATTTCAAAAAGAATATAAAATCATAAATAAATATTCTAATAAATAACAATTTAGAGTAGTAATATATTGTCATGATTCTAAAAATTAGATTTTAACATTCACTTTCAATATGTAGCATTATTATAAAAGACTTTATAATGATGTATATCTACTTTATACAATATTGAAAATATGATTCATAAAAAATATGTATAAGTATACAGTAGTAATTGTTATATTTTTTTCAATCATTTCTATTCAAGCTAATGATTTAAATATATTTCAAGGAAAAAAAGTAGCTATAAATAACAATATTTCATATTTAGAAACAAACAATTGGAATTCAATTGATACCATAATAGCACAAATACCATCGTTTAAACTACTTAATAGTGCAATTCCAAACTTTGGAATAAGAAATAAGACAGTATGGGTACTTTTTGAAGTACAAAATAGTTCTTCTAAAAATGATTTAACATTGCAAATAAGAATGCCTCTATTAGACTCTTTAAAGCTTTATAAAATTACACGAAACAGGAAAGTTGCATGGAAAAAAGAGCAAAGAGAGTATTTATTCAGTAATAGAGAAATTGAACATCAATTTTATCACTTCAGTTTAGAATTACCACCTTCAGAAAGATCTTATTATTTATTGGCTGTGAAATCTCAAGAGAATATCATTTTACCAATGAAAATAGGGACACGAATGCAAATAGAAAAATCACTTAAATTATTCGATAATTTTTTCTTTCTCTTTATGGGAGTAATGATTGCATTGTTTCTGTATAATCTTTTTGTATACCTATCTATAAAAGATATAAATTATTTAATGTATCTATTGTATATAGTAGTGTTAATAATAACACAAGCAAATAGGCACGGTTATACAACCTATTATTTATGGCCAGGAATAGACTGGTTTCCTAATTTTATTATAAGTCAATTTGCACCTTTAATTGTATTAGCAGTTATACCATTTGCTTATCGTTTTTTACAAATTGAATTAAGAGTATCCATCTGGAATATAGGAACGCTCTTTTTAATTGTTGCTTGTGTGTTAGCGATGTTATTAGGGTGGTTTCATAAATATGAACTGTCAAGAAAAATTTCATTATTAACTACCTTAATAGGTGCACTTTGGTTATTAATAGAAGCATTGTATTTAGTAGTAAAACGAAAAAGATATGCTTATTTTTTTTCTACAGGGTGGCTTTTTTTTGTAAGCTCAGGTATTTATTTCCTACTATGTATTAAAAACTTTTTTCCTTATAACATTTATTCAGAACAATCACCGCTTATGGGAGCAATGTTTGAGGGAGTTTTATTTTCTTTTGCTTTAGGTGATAGAATAAATACTATAAACTTAGAAAAAGAAAAAACAAGACAGCAAGCAATTGCGGTACAAAGCAAGTATCAAGAAGTATTAGCAACTCAAAATCAGCAATTAGAAGAAGAAGTAAAGAGTAGAACAGAAGAGTTGAATGTAGCAAATATGGAGCTTAGGCGCCAAGCATTAAGTGCACAAATGAATCCACATTTTATTTTTAATGTTTTAAACTCCATTCAGCTGTATGTGTTAAAAAAAGAAACAGTAAAAGCAGATAAATACTTAGCTAAATTTGCATCATTAACTCGCTTTACGCTTAATAGTTCAACGCAAAAGGAAGTAATGCTTAAACAAGAACTAAATGCAATAAATAGCTATTTAGAATTAGAGAAACTTCGTTTTGGAGAAAAACTGAATTATGAAATACAGAACCAAATAAGATTAAAAATGAACCAAATTTTAATTCCTTCAATGCTAATATTACCTTTTTTAGAAAATGCAATTTGGCACGGAATAATGCATAAAGAAGGAGGAGGTTTTGTAAAAATGATTTTAAAGGAGAAAGGAGAAGTATTGTATTGTGCTATCCAAGATAATGGAGTGGGGTACGATGCAACCGAAAAAAATAATAACCATAAATCCTATGGTATGAAAATTACCCTAGAGCGTTTGGCTTTACACTGTAAACTTTATAAGAAACCATATTATTTTAATATAGAAAGTGTAAAAGAAGGCAATACTCCATACAACGGAACGCTCGTAGAATTTTACCTACCCTACAAAATACTAACCAATGAGTACCAAGATTAACGCAATTATTGTAGATGATGAGCCTTTTGCTATTGAAGCCCTTACAATTTTATTAAATATGTATTGTCCAGAAATAACAATAATAGGGGCAGGAAGTAATATAAAAGAAGCCAAAGAATTAGTAGAATTATACCAACCTAAAATAGTCTTTTTAGATATTGAAATGCCACATGGCAATGGATTTAAATTGTTAAGTCAAATAAATACTACAAAAACAAAAATTATTTTTACTACTGCTTACAGTCAATATGCTATTAGAGCTATACGAAAAGGTGTACACGATTATTTAATGAAACCTATAGATAGTGATGAATTAGTGAACAGCATTGAAAGATTAAAAGAAGTAATGATAAATAATGAAGTTTCAGAAGAAAAGGTAATGATTCAATGTATGGATAAATTATATCGAATAGAATTGAATCAAATAAAACGTTGCGAAAGCGAAAGTAATTACACTCATATTTTTTTAAATAGTGATAAAAAAATTACCGTGTCTATGACATTAAAGTCTGTAGAACAAAAATTAATACACGATACTTCTTTTATAAGAGTACATCAATCTCATTTAGTAAATAGAAATTATGTAACATCTTTTAAAAAAGGAACAAAACCAGGTTTAGTTATGAAATCTGGGAAAGAAATACCAGTATCTTATAGAAAAAAGACAGAAGTATATGAGAGAATGTGTAGTTAAATTAAAAAAGAATTTACGAATACTCAAAAGCCCTCTACGAATACTCAAAAGCCCTATTTTGATAGTGTTTTAAGCACTTTTTGTAAATAGATTTGTTTTCATAATAAACAATTTTTAACCTCAAAATTAAATAAAATGAAAACAAAATTAGTTATTTTAAACCTACTTTTATGTGCAATTAGTGTAAACGCTCAATATGAAGAAGCTCAAGATTTAGGCCCAAATGTAAATGTTGTAGATAGTGCTCCTTGGAAAGGAAATTTATACGTACAAAACAGAATTCGTTTAGGAGGTACGCAAATAGAAATAGCTACCAATAACGAAAATAATACACCTAATAGAGCTTTAGGATATTTTAAACCAGATGAAGATATTCTTTATGTAAACGCTTCAGGTAGTAATGGTGCAAGTGATTTTACAGGAGGAACTTATTTAAATAGTAGAGTAGCAATAGGGAATAGACCTTATTGGGAAACTCCAAGTTTTTATACCAATAACATAATGTTAGCTGTAAATGGTAGAACTTGGACAAATGGTAAAGCTTTTTTCAACGATAAAATTGTCTTAGGAAGAAATACTGGAGATTCGCATAAACTCTCATTCATTTCTTATAAAGATGGAGATAATTTTCAGTCAGACATAGATTATAGAGGAAGCTTAATTTTTAAAGGACTTAATGGGTATGCAAGTGTATCTTCTTGGCAAACAATGGTTTTAACACAGAAAGGAAATGTGTTAGTAAATATGAGAGAAGGAGATATTCGCCCAGAACTAGCACATTATAAACTTCAAGTAAATGGAAATGCTGTGGTAGAAGGTTTAAAAGTATTAGGAGATGTACCACAGTCAGATTATGTTTTTGAAAACGATTATAAGTTACGTAGTTTAGAAGAAGTAGAAGCTTTTATTACAGCTAAAAAGCATTTACCAGAAGTACCTTCTGCAGCAGACTTTAAAAAAGACGGTTATCTAGTAGGAAAAATGGATGATGTATTACTTCGTAAAGTAGAAGAGCTTACGTTATATATGATAAAAGCCAACAAGCAAATACAAGCATTACAGAAAGAATTAACAACATTAAAATCATCGAAATAATCTCATTGATGTTTCAATTTAAAAATAAATATCATGAAGAATTATTTGATAATCATAGCAATGATTTATCTAGGAATGTTAAATCATTTATCAGCTCAGGTAACAACATCTGTTTCAGAAATAAGAGTTCGAAACGATGATCCTAATTGGAATAACGAAACTTGGGCTAGAGGAGAGTATTACACCTTTTGGGGTTGTGATGAAGAACCAGGAAAGGAAAAAGGAGACCGATATGTAATTATTGTTGAAGGTATAGATGCAAATAACGAATTCAACTTACAAGATTTTGAAACTGTTTTTGGAACTACCAGACAGTTATTAAATTCCAAAGGTATTGAAGTTGTTTATGTAAACTTTGGAGATGGGGCAGATTTTATAGAGAACAATGCGGCTTTATTACAAGCTGTAATTAGAGACATTAACAGAAAAAAAGAAGCAAATTTCGAAAATGTAGTGGTTGGTGTAAGTATGGGAGGATTGGTTGCTAGAATGGCATTAACAGAAATGGAACATAATTTCGATCCTGATGAGGACCCAGCACGTAAACAACATTTAACAAAGTTGTTTTTAAGTGTAGATTCCCCTCATAAAGGTGCTAATGTTCCTGTAGGGCTACAGTTTTTAATAGATGATTTGTCAAATGTTCTAAATCAAGGAATATTAAACAAAAATAAAAACAAAGGTCAAATAAATCAGGCAAAAGCTATGATATCTTCTAGATCTAGAAGATTAAACAACCCAGCAGCAAAACAAATGCTATTGTATTATAAAGGAGATAAACCTCATCAATGGTTTAGAGATTTACAAGCAAAAATGCACGACGCTTATTATCCGCAAAAAAGTACAAATATTGCTTTAACTAATGGTAGTTTACAGTATGGTTTATCAGATATTGTTCCTGGTAATTCAATTTGGTCAGTAGATCAATATTTATATGAAGATAAGTTGATACGAAGACGAATTAGATTGCATATAGAATCTAATATAAATGCAGAACCTAATGGTCATGGTCAAGTATATAGATTTAGAGCAAATATGGTATGGAGACAGTTTAGAAAAGACATTATTTTACCAGGTAGACTAGGAGGTTTTGATATTAAAAGAGAGTTTACAGGTACATTTATTCCGTATTCACATCTTAATGGTGGAACCCTAGGCTCACAAAAGGGTATACAAAATGAAGGATTTGGTAGACATTCAGGAAATAGTGGTTACCACTCTTTTATTCCAACATTAAGTTCATTTGGTATTCAACCTAATAAATATTCTTTAGCCTTTGCACAATCACAAACCGAGTCGAATTGGAAAAAAATTATTGAAAATAATTCACCTTTCGATCGTATTTACTATGATGATGATGTATATCAAAATTTCCCAAGAGCTAGTTACAACGCAGAACACACTTTTTCTATTAATGATGTTGCTAAAGCTCCAAACGGGCAGCTAGTAGGAAGATATCAAGATGAGCTTACGCAAATTTTGTTTGAAGAAATGATGTTAGATGAAGTTAGAATTCAAAATAGAACTTTTACACACTCTAATTTATTCGACAATACAGCCTATTTTGCGTCGGCATCTAGAATTAGAATCTCAGGAGATATGCCTGTCCATAACGATGGTAACGATTGGATTACAGACGAAACAGGTGCAGTAGTTTTTAATCCAAATGCAAGTGTAAACTTTAAAGCAGGAGAGTATATTGATTTTACACCAGGTGTAACTATAAGACCAAAAGCACGAGTAACAGCATTTATAGATAAATCATTAGTCGCATGTCCTTTAAATAACGCATTACCACTAGCTAGAGAAGTAACAGCTAAAGAAATTGAAGATGAAGAAGTAGTGGAAGAAGAACAAGAAAAGAATGATATGGTAATCTTAAATGAGAAAAATTTCATTTATCCTAACCCAAGTAAAGGACAAATAGGACTACGCACAAACATAAAAGGCAAGTACAGATTATATATTATGGGATTAGATGGTCAATTATTTCATGAAACTACAACAGAAGATACTGGTATTATAAATGTTAACTTTTTATCTGCAGGACTATATATAGCTAAGATAATAACTGGAGATAAAGTAATGACACAAAAAATTATTATTGAATAGAAAGTATATCAATCATAATCATCTAATTTAAATAAACAATAATAGATTTTAAAAAGGTCATCCATTTAAATGGATGACCTTTTTTATGATAAGCTATTTCTGTATGATTTTTTAAGGTAAAAATCAAAATTACTATTCATTCAACAAACCTTCTTTAGCTAAAAGACCTCTTGTAATAGGTTTTAATTCTTCTCCGGTTTCTGGATGGACACCTCTATGTGTAAAATATTCTATTTCTCTTTCCAAATTTTTTCCATACCAAAAATTGGCTTTTCCATTTGTAAAAAAGTTAGCAACACTGTCTAACTTAACTTTTCTAAAAAGATCAATATTGATTAAATGCTTGCTATTATCAACAGCTCCCCAAATAAAACAAGAAGACTTCTCATAATGATCATCTTTCCAAACAATACATTCATTAGAATTAAATAAAACATCTTTATTTATAATAATAGCAATGTATAATGAAGAAAGTATGCTAATACTCACTAATACTGTTTTTTTCCAACTCTTGACTTTTGTTGTAATTTGAATGTCTGGTTCTTTTACGATTTCTTCCGTATTATTTTCTTCTATTTCGTCAATTTGGTCATCGTTGTCCTGTTGTGCAGAATCTTTTATTACTTCATTTTGTTTTTTAAAATCTTTAAAATCATCAAAACCTAAGTATTCAGAAATTAAGTTTAGGAGACCTATTTTAGGTTCTCCTGCATCATTTGACCATTCTAAAGTATACTTTTCATAATAGTTTTTCATAGTCTTAGAAGTAACAGCAACTCCCTTTCTTTTATATTTTTCAAATTGAGAACGAGTTAAAACATGCTCTTCAAAGAAGTCAAAATTCCCTGTCTTGCTTTTTCTTTCATTCTCTTCTTCTTGCTCAAGTTTTACATATAATTCCTGTAGTAATTCTTTTAACATATTGGGTAGAAAATTGGTTTTTCCAAAAATAAAATCAATGGAAAAATTATGGAAAAGGATATCCGTAAAAATGGAAAAGTATTTTCTATTTCTTTTCTATTGATTTTCTATACATAGTTGGAATTCAGCTATATGTTTGCAGTGTGATTGATCGGGGAACCATAAATACATTAAACGATTTAATCACATTATAAGAGATCTAAATCAGTGGACTTTCTAAGAAGGGAAGCTTTTAAAAGAAGCTGATTAGACACCTCACTTCCCGCGAAAGAGGCGCGCGACTCTTTTAAAATTTTTAAGGCTTTTCCAGGCACAACTTGGAACCGAGCATTCCTGCTTGGAAAGGAAAATCAATGCTCAAATTTTAAAAGAATAGATCATGGAAAAAATTTTAATAATCATAGCAATACTATTAGGGAACGGGTTATACACACCAAAATTACCAACTTCAAATACATCACAACAGACCGAGAATGTAGAACAAGATAATGATACGAGTACAACTGGTGAAGATGAACAAGATCCAGACGAAGATCCAGATGGAGAGTAAATATGAAAAGGAAGCTTAAATGGCTTCCTTTTTTTATATTAGAAGAATGAAAAGTAAATATTTGTCCCTCTATTTTATCTTTTTATTTAATACTTTTTTCTCAATAGGCCAAACAAACCCTGTAAGAGATAAAATATTAGAAGAAGTTAAAAAAGCAAAATCAAGCAAAAATTACAATAAAGCGATAAAACTGTCAAAAAAGCTCTTAAATTTTGCAGAGAAATCTGATTATGAGACATTAGGTAATGATTATAAACGATTAGGCTTCTATTATAAAAAAAATAAGAAAAAGGATAGTGCATATTTTTATTATGAAAAATCATTAGAAAATTATTTAGTATCTAACGATTCTACTAATATTAGTAAAAACTTATTATATCTAGCTAAAATTGAATCAGATTTTGAATTATATTATAAAAGTGATTCAACAGCATTATCAGCATTAAGTTATTTGAAAAGCGGTGATAGTAAAATTAAAGCTTCCATATATAATTGTTTAGGGATCAATCATAAAAAGAGATACGATTATGAAGAAGCTATTGGTTATTATAAAAAGGCTTTAAAATTAACAGAAAAAGAAGAGGAAAAGTATAGGTATAAAGGTAATCTAGCAAATTGTTATAAAGAATTAAGGAGCTATAATAAATCCTTAATAATTTTAGAAGATATAATAAAAGGTTCATATTTTAAAAGTTTAAATAAAATATCAAGAGCTAGAATTTTAGATAATTATTATTTCATTAAATTTTTAAATAAAGAATTAGTAGTAGAAAAAGACTTTTTAGATCAATTAAGAATTAAAAAAGAAGAGAACGATTATCAAAGTATAGTTGTAAGCTATTCCCATTTAGTTGATTTTTTTAAATTTAAAGATGAACAGAAAGCAAAAGCATATGCTTTTGAAATGCTAAAAACAGCAAGGAAGACACATAATAAAAAAGCTATAGCTGAAGCTCTAATTAAACTATTACATTTTAATGTACCTAATAAAGGAAAATATATTAAAGAATATATTACAATTAATAAAAAGTTAGAAAAAGAAAAGAAAATTTCTCAAAATAAAACGACAGCTGCCATATATAGAGTAAAAGAAATCGAATTAAAAGTAGAGAAAGAGAAGAATGAAAGGATTAAGAGTGATTTGAAATTTGAAGAAGAGAAAGGAAAAAAACAACAACTTTTTTTTCTTATAGTTATTTCATCAATAACTTTCATAATTTATATTTTCTACAGAAGGCAAAAAACAAAAAAAGAAAAAATAGTAGAAGTATATAAAACAGAAACACGTTTGGCAAAAAGAATCCACGATGAATTAGCCAACGATGTATACTTAACCATGAATAAATTGCAAAACGGAGAAAGCTATTCTCAATCAGCACTACTTTCCGATTTGGAAAATATTTATATCCAAACTAGGGATATTTCACACGAAAACAGTCCAGTAGTTACGGGAGCAAAGTTTCAAGAGTTTTTGCAACAATTATTTATCGATTTTTCAACAGATAACTGTAAAGTCATAAGCAAAGGAGTAACAGAAGTAGGCATTGAGAACATAGCAGAAGAAAAACAAATTGTATTGTATAGAGTGTTACAGGAATTACTAATCAATATGGACAAGCATAGCAAAGCAACCATCGTAGTAATTAGTTTTACAGTAGAGAAAAACAGAATTAAAGTACAATACAAAGACAACGGACAGGGAACTACAACTATAAAATTAAAAAGCGGGTTGCAAAATATGGAAACCCGTATAAAATCCATAGGGGGGAGCATTACATTTGATTCAGAAAAACAACAAGGTTTTCTCGTGAAATTCCAATTTAAAAAGTAGTTATGTTCAAAAAAATATTAATAGCAGAAGATAAAGACCATGAGTCTAATGGAGTAGTAAAAGCTCTAGAAGAAAGTTTAGAAAACACCAAACTAGATTATGCACAATATTGCGATGAAGCTTTTTTAAAGTTCAAAAAGGCATTACAAATAAATGAACCTTTTGATTTAGTAATTAGCGATTTATCATTTGTAGATAATCCGCATCAACAACGATTACATACAGGAGAAGATCTCATAACAGCGATAAAAGAACTACAACCTGATTTAAAAACGATTATGTTTTCAATAGAAGATCGAGCCTATCGTGTAAAACAATTATGTAATGATTTAGACTTGAATGGTTATGTGTGGAAATCTACGAATGCATTAAAAGACTTAAAAAAAGCCATTAAAGAAATCACATACGGAAATTTCTTTATCTCTCCACAATTATCACATGCATTGCGAACCAAAGAACCTTTTGAAGTAACCTCGTACGACGTTTTTATATTACAACAACTCGCAGAAGGATTAGATCAAAAAGAAATTAGTGAAGCTTTAAAAAAAGAAGCAATAAAACCAGCAAGCATTAGCTCTGTAGAAAAACGCTTAAAACTATTGAAAGAAAATTTCAATGCAAACAACCCTACACAGCTTATAGCCATTACCAAAGATTTTGGACTGATTTAAAACAAAAAGAACTAACCTCTTAAAATACATATATTCTGAACGATGCCTGAGGAGACTCGAAGGCAAAGTGAAGAATCTTTCACGTAACATATTTTTTATTTCAGAAGCTTGCAGCTGAGCGGCTGACGGTTCTGTTTCATTTCAGAGGCTTCCTGACGTACGGCTGACGGTTCTGTTTCATTTCAGAGGCTTCCTGACGTACGGCTGATGGTTCTGTTTTATCTCAGAAGCTTGCAGCTGAACGGCTGATGATTCTGTTGTACTTCAGAAGCTTATTATAATATGTATCATTCGATTTGTTGTTAAAATGATCACAATCAAAATAATACATCAAAATACTTTTAGTAGAATTTTGTTAGTTATTAGCTAAACCACGTGATACTGAACTTGTTTCAGTATCTTATTAAGGGCACTTGATACTTTATGCAGTAAACTACGGAAACCCGTAGTTTTTTACACTTTTAAGAAGCTAGTTTTGAAGTAGTATCAATTTTAAAAATAAAACCATGGGAAACCCGAAATTTGAAATTACCGAAAGAAGCAATGGTGATTTTATGTTTAACTTAAAAGCAGGAAATGGAGAAATTATTTTAACAAGTCAAGGTTATGCAACTAAGCAAGGTTGTAAAAACGGAATCGATTCTGTAAAAACAAATGCATCTGATGAAGAAAACTATGAAAAGAAAACAGCTAGTAATGGTAAATACTATTTCAATTTAAAAGCTACAAACGGACAAATAATTGGAACCAGTCAAATGTATGCGAGTACTTCTGGAAGAGATAATGGAATACAATCTGTTATGAATAACGCTCCAAACGCTTCTGTAATTGATTTTACAGCATAATTAAACAAACCGAAACCTTAGATCAGTTTTATTATGTAGCATAGGAAATAGACATATTCAAGGTTAGTTTGTTTAAGTACAAGAAGGTTCTATTAATAGCATCCTTAAAAAAGTGATCTCTGAATCAAAATTTTGAAAATCAAGGAAGTCGTGTTGGTTGAAAGATAAAAAGCTGTTTGATCACCAGCGAGTTCTTTTTATCAAAGGAAGCTTCCGTAGTATTTTCTTAAATTTTGATTCGAAGTCTTGATTTTTGTTTTCCTGTACTGAGTTTATCGAAGTATTTTCATCAAGGAAAAGAAAGAGGAATTAATTATTATTTTTTCATCCTAGAAACTTTCTTTAAAACAGTATATTATAAAAGTTGTTAATGGTAGCATAGTAAAAACCTATTAAGTTACTATATGTATTTTTATAAAAACTGTAAAAACACCTAACTCAAAAACATATTAATTAATAGGTCAATTTATCAAATACACAGCCTTACGGAATTCCGTAAGGTTTTGTTTTATATAGCAATTAGCTTTGAGGGAAACAAAATACCAAAACCTCGAAATCGTGATACTTGAAAAGAAAATTAATCATAGGAAATTATTAGATATAAACCTTTATTTAGAACGATTTATCTACGGATTAATCATAATTAATGTATGTAGTTTAATTCTAGAATCTTTTAAAGATATAAGAATACATTATGAAGTATATTTCCAAATCATTGAACACTTTTCAATTACAGTTTTTACTATAGAATTTTTTGCACGTATTGTAATAGCAGAACGAACCAATAAAAAAGGCTGGGCTTCTTATATCTTTTCAGGCTATGGACTTTTAGATATACTATCGATATTACCTTTTTACTTACCTCTTATTTTTCCTTTCGATTTACGAATGTTACGCGTTTTAAGATTACTTCGATTGGTTCGAATTTTTAAGTTAGGAAGATATTCGAAATCCTTTAAAACTATCAACCTAATTTTAAAAGAAACAAAACCAGAATTACTAATTACTGCTTTTATAGCGTTTATTTTAATTATGCTTTCATCTACACTTATTTTTTATGCAGAAAACGATGCACAACCAGATAAGTTTTCAAGTATCATAGAATCATTTTGGTGGTCTTTAGGAACATTAACTACAGTAGGAGCAGACACTTATCCAATCACTCCATTAGGAAAGTTTTTAAGTGCTTTAATAGGAGTTATCGGTATTGGCTTTGTAGCACTACCAACAGGAATCATAAGTTCTGCTTTAATAGATAAAGTAAAAGAAGAAAAAAGAAGCTGTAAAAGCTGTCCAAATTGTGGATTTAAAATAGAAGATTAAATAGTATGGGATTCAAATTTTACAGAAGAATAAAACTAGGAAAAGGACTAGGATTGAATATAAGCAGATCTGGAATTTCACCTAGTATAAGAACAAAGAAAGGATCAATAAATCCAAAAGGCTATTCAATTAGAACAGGAATTAAAGGAGTAAACTACCAAAACTCGTTTTCAAAAAAAGAAGCGATGGGATGTTTAAGTTTTTTTGCTATTATTTTTATTGTTATAAGTATGTTTAAGAGCAAAAAATAAAGTTTCCTAAAAATTATAAAATAACTAGAATACCTTACGGATGTCCGTAAAGTATTCTAGTTCTATAAAATTAGTTTTGAAGAAGTATTAATTTATAAAGCTAAAACTCCCCGAACAAAATGAAAGAACTAATTAAAAAAATCTATCAAGCTAGTATTGCTTTAGCAATAGTTTTAGGAACGGTATTGTTATTAAATAATGAAACAGAAGAATTGCCCAAAAGAAAGAAACACACAGAAATAATAGCTTGTGCTTCTATACCAGAAGCTAGATGCACGGGCTCGCCTTATTGTAGAGCCTGTAAAAACTGTAGTAGATGTAAACATTGTAATAGTGGAGGATCTTGTGGAGTATGTGAAAGAAAAAGAACAATCTCGATACCTAAAAAGAAAGTTCTAAAAAGAACTAAATATGAAGTAAAAGAAGATAAAGAGCAGCGTAAAAACTATATGTTAAAAGTATTAAATGAAGAACCTACAGAAAAATATAGTTTTAAAAAACTATTACGAATAAAAGAGGCTAAAACTCCTTTAAGAAGCGGTGCAGGCGAATCGTATTATGTGATTCAAAAACTGAAAAAGTATGAAGAATTAATGTTGTTATCGGTACATGGTGAGTGGTTGAGAGTAAAAGTAAAAAGAACAAAAACAATTGGGTTTGTACATTTCAGAGATGTATATACGGACATTTAGAATACAATAATTGAATTATGATAGAATTGTAATTTCAATCTGAAAATAAGTAAAAAACCAAGGGGCTTCAGCCCCTTGTAAAACAAACCAATATACTTTCATAACAACCAGATTCAGAAAAAAACAAAGCTTACGGAAACCCGTAAGCTTTTGTTTTATAAGGAAGTTAGATTTGAGGTAAATAAGTTTAACTAATCAATAATTTAGAGAATGGAAATAACAAATAAATTGAAGGAATTATCTACTAAGATTAACAAATTAAAAGATCAGATAGAAACTGAGGAAGCTACTAAAACAGCTTTTATATTACCATTTATAAGTCTTTTAGGCTACGATATTTTTAATCCTACCGAAGTAGTACCTGAGTTTACTGCTGATATCGGATTAAAAAAAGGAGAGAAAGTAGATTATGCAATAATAGAAAATACAGTTCCAATTCTTATTATAGAATGTAAACATTGGAAAGAAGATTTAAACACACATAATTCTCAGCTTTTTAGGTATTTTCATAGCTCTAAATCAAAATTTGCATTACTAACAAATGGTATCGAATATAAGTTCTTCACAGATTTAGATGCTACCAACAAAATGGACGAAAAACCTTTTTTGGAATTTAATATAACAAAACTTAAAGACCCTATCATTAGTGAGGTATTAAAATTCCATAAATCTAAATTTGATATCGATAAAATTGTAGATAATGCGAGTTCTTTAAAATACTCTAAAGAGATAAAGAAAATCTTTCATCAACAGCTATTAGAACCAGAAAATGATTTTATAAAGTTTTTCTCTACAAAAGTATATTCAGGTAGGCAAACAGAAAAAGTATTAGATCAATTTAAAGGTTTAGTAGCAAAGTCCATAAACCAATCAATTAGCGAGAAAGTTAATGATATACTTCAAAATGCTTTACATAAAGAAGAGGAGAAGCAAATAGAAGAGCACCAAGAATTAAAGGAAGAGAGTAAAATTATTACAACAGAAGAAGAGATGGAAGGTTACAGAATTGTAGTTGCTATTTTAAGAAAACAGATAACGAAAGAAAGGATAGCCTTTAGAGATACACAGTCATACTTTGGTATTTTATTAGATGACAATAATAGAAAACCATTATGTAGACTTCATCTGAATGGAAAGAATAAATACATTGGATTATTTGATCAAAATAAGAAGGAAACTAGAGAAATAATAGAATCTGTAGATGACATTTATAACTTCGATACTACCATTTTAGAAACATTAGAATATTATGAAGAGCTTAAGACACAAACAGTTAATTAAAAAAGCTCATGGTAGTTATAATGGTTTGTTATTCAGTAAGGAATGGATAGCAAAACGTAAAGAGATTTTAGAAAGAGATAATTATAAATGCAGAGTATGTAATGCAACAGAATCATTGCAAATTCATCATAGACAATACCATTTTTCATTAATACTAAGAAAATTTAGAAAACCTTGGGAATACCCAAATAGGTTAATGATAACCTTATGCAAAACATGTCATCAAAAAGGACATAATAAATTTAAAGTACCTATTAAATATTTATAATAAAATGAAACTATTAAACTTATTCAAAAGGAAAAAAGAAGTACAAGAATCAGAAAATGTTCCTGAAACAAAAACAATAGAAGTATCTAAAGAATTATTTATTGAAGAAAATAAAATAGAAGAACAAGGTATTTTTGAAAATAAGGAATATAATTTAGATAAAATTTATGCTTTTGCTACTAAAGATTTTGAAGAAAAAGGATATGATGATGCACTAATAAATCCAGATCATTCTTATAGTAGTGACAATATAAAATTACTAAAGCATGATTTTCAAATTTTAATAAAAAGAGCGTATAAAACATACGAAGATTATATTAAAGATATTGAATTTCATATTCAATCAAGAAATAATGCAGGATTAATAGATACTGTAAAACTTCTAGAAACTACATTAGTAAAAACCCAAGATTCTATTGAAGAAGTTAAGTCTATTGAAGAGGATTTTTTAAATGAAGCTGGGTTGATAGAACGAATTTCATTATCCTATAAAAGAGGTTTTATGAGAGGTTTAGCTGCAATGTCGGATCAAATTCTAGAGAAAAATGTTTAAAAGAAAAAATAGGTGGCTTCAATTCGGTTGTTTCCTTACTGGATATAACTATAATTTGTTAATGTCGTGTAGTGAAGCAAGCAAAAAATCAGTAAAAAAATATACGGCAGCTCTTCTAATCATTATGATTCTGTGGTTGTTAATTGGCTTTTTGTTTTCTAGAGAATATTTACGATTACCTTTTGTAGGTTGTGTAATAACTGGGATTGTATTAATGATTATTATAATTCAAATAGAAAGACAAATTATTTTAGGGAGTAAAAATAAAAGCGCAACAATATTTAGAATTGTATTAGGCTTCGTAATGGCTTTATTAGGGTCTGTAATAGTAGATCAAATTATATTTAAAGAAGATATTCATAAAGAAAAATTGATGAGTGTTAATGAAGAAGTAGGTAAAATTTTGCCTCAAAAAATTAATGAAATTAACTTTCAAATGAAAGACATAGATTCTTTAATTATAAATAAACAAAAAGAGAGAGAAATGCTTATTGATGAAGTAACTGAAAAGCCAACAATACGTTTGCCAAAATATGAAAGCCAAAAAACACCTAGTAAAACTATTGAAGGTAGAGATACTGTTATAGTCAAAAAGATTTACACAACAGTTTCCGTGTTAAATCCAAAAGCAAAATTAATAGAAGATGTAGATAAACAGATTGATAATTTAAGAAAGGAGAAATCTCAGCTTTCCCATCAAATAATAGATGTAAGAGAAAAAACCGAAGGAGAAATATTAAATAGTAAAGGTTTTCTAGATGAGTTAAAAGTAATGTTTAGAATTTTATTGTCTTCACCAGTTTCTATGGTAGTTTGGGCACTATGGTTACTGTTCTTTTTAATAATAGAATTATTTGTGTTAATTTCAAAGTTAGCAGATTCAGAAAATGATTATGAAAGAATTATAAAGCATCAAATGCAAGTTAGAATTACTGCGATAGATAAACTAAACGAATTTTCCAATTAAAGCTAACCAAGATGAAAAAAAAATTACTACTGCCTATTGGTATTTTATCTGCCTTCCTTTGCTTTAAAGGAATAAAAGAAAAAAAAGTATTTATCTGTAAAAGTGTAAAAAGTAATAGATACCATTATATGAAAAACTGTGGAGGATTATCTAAGTGTAAAGCAGAGATAAAAATTACCACAAAAAAAAGAGCAGAAAAATACGGGCGAATTCTATGTAGAATAGAATTAAGAAAGATTATAGAAATTAAAAACCTAAAAAAAACTAATAACCGTTTAGAAGTTCAAAAATAACATTAAGAAGTTAAAACGAGATATTTAGCAGTACAACAAATAGTTGATACAAATGGGAATATATGTTTGCACTAAGAAAACATTAAAATTATAAAAGATGAAAAAAGTAATTCCCTTTCTAGTATTAATTTTAGCACTACAGTTTATAGCATGTTCAAAAGATAATGAAGAGCCTGTAAATAATCCTCCAGTAATAGAAAATCAAACTTTTTCAGGTTCGGTGTCTGGTGCATTAACATTTAATGTAGTTGCTTCAGACCCAGATAACGATACATTAACATTTTCAATATTACAAAATAGTAATAATCAGTTCGTAATATCAAATAACGGTGTTATTACAAAGAATGGAGAAGCACCTACAGAACTAGGAACGCATACATTAGAAGTGGAGGTAACTGATGGTACAGCAAAAGCATCAGCGACAGTTACAATAACATTAATAGAATCAGAAGCATAAAAAAGACTCTATAAATAAGAAAAACTCTGTGGAATTTATTTCTGCAGAGTTTTTTATGTGTGGAAACTAAAATAAAGCTTTCGGAAATAAAAGAAATAAATAGCCTTTGTAGTGCTATATGTTTACTCCAAATTAAAAAATAAATTAAATGATAAGAATTTTACTGAGTCTAACTCTTTGTGCATTAACATGCATAGGATATGCTCAAGATGCAAGTGTAGAAAAATCAATAAACGGAATCCAAGTAGGATTTTTAGGAGCATGGGCACATAGAGAAATGAAATTATCAAATGAAGTTGCATTAAGAATCGAATTAGGAATGGATGCAGGAGGTTGGAGTGGTAATTATACTCCAAAAAGTAGCTTTGCAATGGTACCTGTATTAACTTTAGAACCAAGATGGTATTATAATTTAAATAAAAGAGCTTCTAAATCAAAAGATATAAGTAGAAATAGTGCAAACTTCTTTACACTGCAAACAAGTTATCACCCAGATTGGTTTGTCATATCAAATAACAAAAGTGTAAGAGTTAATGAACAAATTTCTATTATTCCAACATGGGGAATTCGAAGAAATTTAGGGAAGAATTTTAATTATGAAGCTGGTATTGGTATTGGATATCGTCATGTTATTCCTAATGGTGTTTTTAGAAGTATAGATCCAAATATACATCTACGTATAGGCTACCAATTTTAGATATAAAAGCAAAAAATCAAAACAACTTAATTTATGAAAGAAGACATACAACCAGCATCAATTATCTTTGGAAGTATTGTAGCAGGAACTGTATTTGCTGTAATCATGACAATATTTGATTATTTAGATGAAAGAAATATAACTGTATGGATGTTTCTTCTTTATTTTTTTCTCTTCGGTTTATTTTGGGGATTATCTACTTTTTTGGGAAGAAAACACAAGTGGTGAATGAATTAAATAGTTTCAATTCAATATTTTTACTAGACGCTGTTTTTATAACAGCGTTTTTTATACGGAAACAAAAAGCAAGTATTCGGAAATAAAAAAAGGTAGAAAGGAGAAGACTACTTTACGTTTGTCAACGTAAGTTTTTAAAAATATTAAAATGAAAAAAAGTCTTTTTTTAATCACCTTAATTTTATTGGTAGTTTTTACTTCTTGTTCCAAAGATGAAGTAGTAAATACACCTCCAGTAATCGATGCGCAAAGTTTTTCGGTAGCAGAGAATATAACAAATACTGCTATAATAGGTACTGTTATAGCAACAGATGCTGACGAAAATTCATTAACATTTAGCATTCAAACCGATGTAAGTAATTTATTTGAAATTACGCCTAGTGGAGCACTAAGTTTAAAGCAAAATAGCAGCTTAGATTATGAAACTACGCAAAAGCATGAGTTATCTATAGAAGTTTCAGATGGTACAGATAAAGCTGCTGCTACAATCACAATAAATGTAACAGATATAGATGAAAACACAGCGCCAGTAATTAATGTACAAACCTTTTCAGTAGCTGAAGATATTAATGATACTACCGAAATAGGAACAGTAATTGCTACAGATGCGGAAGGAAACACTTTAAGTTTTTCTATTACAACTAATGATAATGATTTATTTGAAATTTCAAATGATGGTAAACTAAGTTTAGCTAGCGGTAAAAGCTTAGATTATGAAACGACTACAAGCCATACTATTACTGTAGAGGTTTCAGACGGTAGTTTAACAGCAAGTAATACAATTACTATAAATGTAACAGATGTAAACGATACTATAGGAGTAGAAGCAGATACTTTTATTACAACTTGGGAAGTAACAACTGCTGATTTAAGAATTGATATTCCTATACATAATGCATTAAATTACGATTATCATATAGATTGGGGAGATGGAATAATAGAAAGAAATGTAACAGGAGATAGCTTTCATACCTACGCAAACCCTGGAGTTTATACTGTAAAAATAATTGGAGATTTTCCACATTTATATTTATATAAAACAAGACCTCAATTTGCAAGAGGAGTACGTAGCAATACAAACAATGGTCAATTAATGTCAGTAGAGCAGTGGGGAGCTATAGAATGGGCTAGTTTTTATGGAATGTTTTATGGTGCAGAAAACTTAGAAATAAATGCAACAGATGCTCCAAACTTAACTAATGTACAATCTATGGAAAGAGCATTTGTAAACGCTACTAATTTTAATAATGATATTTCCAATTGGGATGTAAGCAATGTAACCAATATGTCTCAAATGTTTCTAAATGCGACTTCTTTTAATCAAGATATTTCAGGATGGAATACAAGTAAGGTAACTACAATGGCAAGTATGTTTAGATGGGCATCTTCTTTTAACCAAGATATTTCAGCATGGGATACAAGTAAGGTAACTTCTATGGATGCCATGTTTAATTATGCTACAAACTTTAATCAAAATTTAGGAGACTGGTCTTTAGTGTCAATAAAAGGAACATCGTCTAATAATGTAACGTTTATGTTAGCAGATAGTGGAATGTCTTCAGTCAATTATGGTGAAACCTTAAAAGGATGGGCAGAAAACCCAAACACGCCAAATAATTTATCACTAACATCTGCACGTGGATTAAAGTTTTGTCAAAGTTTTTCAAGCTATAGAAATAAGTTAATAAATGATAAAGGCTGGAGTATTGCTGGCGATTCTTCAGATTTGGAATGTTAAAAATCAGCAAAGAATAAACTTAATCTTAAATAGAAAACACTGCTTTTAATAAGATAAGCAGTGTTTTTCATTTTTTCTGAAGCCTCACAAAAAAGAGATCTCTGAATCAAAAAAATGAAAATACTATGAATAGAATAATTATATCAATACTAATAGTTTTGAGCTTTACAAAAATGATAGGGCAAGAGAAAATTTTTCCTAAAGATCCTCAAGAAATCATATTTGAAACTTCAGATATTCAAAACTTTTGGAAAGCATTTGATGAAATAGAAAGTTCCAGCGAAAACCCTTTTAAAAGGTATATAAAAAATGGAACAATTGGACTTCAAGGATTTATTCCTAACAGAATAATTAGTGCAGATGCTTTATTAAAAATGGTGACGAATAGAAGAAAAGATTATGAAAAAATAAGAGGAATAGAAGAAAAGATTAAAAAGTTAGAGAAAAAGATGAAACCATATTTTTATGCTTTAGAATATTGGTATCCATATGCAGTTTATCCACCAGTTTATTTCGTTGTAGGACGTTTTAATAGTGGAGGTACAATATCTCAAAACGGATTGTTGATAGGAACAGAAAAAATAACAAATCTAGAGGAGCTTCCAGGGTTAATTATACATGAGTCTATTCATTTTCAGCAAAAATCACCAGAGGGAGAAACAAATTTATTACAGCAAGCAATACTAGAAGGAGCAGCAGACTTTGTAGCTGAATTAGTTTCTGGAATAAAAGGAAACCAACAAGCAAATAAATACGGAAACAAGCATAAAGAGGAGTTATGCAAAGAATTTGTAGAAAGAATGCATGAAAAAGATATGGAAGATTGGTTATACGGAACAAGCGGAAAAGACAATAGACCTAATGATTTAGGATATTGGATTGGTTATGAAATTGTGAAATCCTATTTTGAAAAAGCAGTAAATAAAAAACTGGCTGTGAATCATATTTTAAATATTGAAGACTATGATAAATTCTTAAAAGAAAGTGAGTATTTGCGAGAATATATAAAGTAAAATAAAATAGAAAGTTAGAGTACAGAGTTTAAAAATGAATACATATTTTTTTCATATAAATGTATCGATGAAGAAGATGATTACAGCGTGGTAAATTCTCAAAAACACAATTGTTAAAATTTACGATTTAGATGATACTATATATAAAACAATTGATGGTTACATAAGGTATATATATATCAACGTTGTAAAAAATTCGCTAGGTACTTATAACGGAAAATTTATTAAAACTAGTTAAGGGGGATATAGTGAGTTAATTAACTCAAAATAAAAAACGCTGTTAATAACTAATATCAGCAGAGTTTTTTGTTTTTCTAAGTGTAAATCTTATTTTAGCGCATACTTCATTTTTACTGAGATTTTATGGCGCAAGAAACACAATATACCGAAGATAATATACGATCACTCGACTGGAAGGAGCATATCCGTATGCGACCTGGAATGTATATCGGTAAATTAGGAGATGGAACTTCTCCTGATGACGGAATATATATTCTAGTTAAAGAGGTGCTCGATAACTCCATTGATGAATTTGTAATGGGGACCGGTAAAACTATTGAAGTTTCTATACAAGGAAATAAAGTAATTGTTAGAGACTACGGTCGTGGTATTCCATTAGGAAAAGTAGTAGACGTAGTTTCTAAAATGAACACAGGAGGTAAATACGATAGTAGAGCCTTTAAAAAATCGGTTGGATTAAACGGAGTTGGTACCAAAGCTGTAAATGCATTATCAACCTATTTTAGAGTTGAATCTACCCGTGATGGTAAATCTGCTTCAGCAGAGTTTGAAAAAGGAAATCTTACCAATCAGGAAACCTTAGAGGAAACTTCTAGAAGAAGAGGTACCAAAGTAACCTTTATTGCAGACGATACAATATTTAAAAATTACAAGTATCGTCCAGAATATATCATTCGTTTATTAAAAAACTATGTATACCTAAACCCAGGTTTAACAATAGTTTTTAATGGAGAGAAGTTTTACTCTGAAAATGGATTAAAAGATTTACTGGAAGACAACAATAATCAAGATGATATGTTGTATCCAATTATCCATTTAAGAGGCGATGATATTGAAATTGCTATGACGCATAGTAAAACGCAATATTCAGAAGAATATCACTCATTTGTAAACGGACAAAACACAACACAAGGAGGAACGCACCAAGCAGCATTTAGAGAATCTGTAGTAAAAACGATACGTGAGTTTTACGGAAAGAATTTTGATGCTTCAGATGTACGTAAATCGATTATAGCCGCAATTTCTATTAAAGTAATGGAACCTGTTTTTGAAAGTCAGACCAAAACAAAATTAGGGTCTACAGAAATGGGAGGAGGATTGCCTACGGTTCGTACGTATATTAACGATTTTATAAAAAACAAATTAGATAATTTCTTACATAAAAATCCTGTAATAGCCGAAACACTTCAAAAGAAGATTCTACAGGCAGAGAAAGAACGAAAAGAATTATCGGGTATCCGAAAATTAGCCAGAGATCGTGCTAAGAAAGCAAACCTGCATAATAAGAAGTTGCGTGATTGTCGTATTCACTTTGGAGATACTAAAAAAGAAGATTATTTAAATACAACTTTATTTATTACCGAGGGAGACTCTGCATCGGGTTCTATTACCAAATCTAGAAATGTAAATACACAAGCGGTATTTAGTTTAAAAGGAAAACCGTTAAACTCGTACGGATTAACAAAGAAGATTGTATACGAAAACGAAGAGTTTAACCTATTACAAGCAGCTTTAAATATAGAAGATGGATTAGAAGGTTTACGTTATAACAATATTGTAATCGCTACCGATGCCGATGTTGATGGAATGCACATTCGTTTGTTATTAATTACGTTTTTCTTACAGTTTTTCCCAGAAGTAATTAAAGAAGGACATTTATATATTTTAGAAACACCGCTATTTAGAGTACGAAATAAAAAAGAAACGCATTATTGTTATTCTGAAGAAGAAAAACAAATCGCCATTAAAAAGCTAAGAGGAAAACCAGAAATCACACGATTTAAGGGACTTGGGGAAATTTCTCCTAATGAATTTGTGCATTTTATTGGAGAAGACATGCGTTTAGATCCTGTAATGTTAGATAAAGAAATGTCTATAGATCAAATGTTACAATTCTACATGGGGAAAAATACACCAGATCGACAAAAATTTATTATCGAGAACTTAAAAGTAGAACAGGATTTAGTTACAACAGAGGAGTAATATGAAAAACGTTACCAAAATTTTAAACGTCTTATCCATAATTTTTACTATCATTTTAATTGTGTGGATTACCCAAATAGATTATTCAAATCTATCATTTAACAATAATATTTCACCTTACTTTGGAATTTTAGCTATGATAATGATGTTAATAGCGATGCAATTAGTAAAGAAAAGCTTAAAAAAATAGTAAAAAGGAAGTAGTTAAGATTGGTGAAAAAAAGAATTCATAAGATTTTAATTGTACTAGGGGTATTGCTTGCTGTGTACCAATTACTCTCTTGGTTTCATATTTTTAGATTATACCAAAGTAGTTCATTTGCAAATGAACCAACCCTTCCGTTTAACAGTCGTTTTTTTGCCTCCAATGTAATTGTCCCTGAAATCGCAGATTTTGTTTGTTATAAATTCGAAGATGAACAATTTGGAAAACAAATAAGAGTACATAGATTAATTGGACAAGAAGGAGATGTGGTACAAATAAAAGATGGCAACGCATATGTAAATAATAAAAATATAGACATGCTTTTGAATCTATGGCATTATTATAAGTTGACTAAACAAGAATTTGACGCTATAACTTTTTCAGATGCAGCTATAGAATATGCTAGATTAAAAGATGGGTTTATTTATATTCCTATGACTAAAGTTAAAGCAAGAAAACACGGATTAGAAGAGAAAAGAGTAATAATAGAACCAACGCAGGTAGAACCTTATATATACGAAGTATTTCATAAGAGCTGGAATAAAGATCATTTTGGACCAATTACAGTTCCTAAAGGAAAAGTCTTTGTTTTAGGAGATAATAGAGATAATTCTCATGATTCTAGATATGTTGGTTTTATAAATGCCTCAGATATTACAGGAGTATTGATTACAAATTGATTTGAAAAAGATATAATAAACAATTAAATGAATAAAGAAGAATTATTGCTTTGGAAAAAGATAAAAGCGTTTGAGTTAGAAAAACCAGATGAAGAATATGGATTTTCAATAAAACTCTCATATGAAAATAATTGGTCTATAGCGTTTACAGAAGACGCTATTTTAGAATATAAAAAATTTATGTTTTTAGCAGCAATTTCCAAACAAATGGTATCACCATCACACATAATAGATGTGGTTTGGCACTTGCACTTAACATTTTCAGACTCCTATCAAAAATTCTGTGATGCATTAGGAAAAAATGTAAAACATATTCCTTCAACAGGAAAAGCAGGAGAACGAGAAACATTACGAAATGCCGTTAATTTTACAAAAGAATCCTATCAAAGATATTTTGGAGAGCAAAATAAAACAATTTGGACAGTAAGAACTTTTGAAGACACAATTCAAATTGAGCAAGCTTCAAGAGCAATAAACCTAGATAATAGTCAATTAATTTTACTAGGAGTGGTATTGGCTGTTCCTATGTTTTTCGCTTGGAAACCTTTATTACTAACAATAAACAACCCTAATTTTATATTCATAGTTATTGCAGGGCTTTTAGCGATGATAGGAGTTTTTGAATTATTAATTAACGTTAGTTTTAAGACTGCATTTGAAAGTTTGATACAGAAGAACCCTTATATGATGAAATTACATCCTTCTGAATCTTTTCAAGTTGCTGAAGGAAAACTCGATAAACAAGTCTTATATAAAATTAACGATTTATTTGAGAAAGAACACATTGATGTTTCAAAAGAAAGTACGAAAACATTAACCATAAAAGAAAGTAAAAAATCGGACAACGTTATTGAAAATGCTGTTTTAAATTACATTGAAAATACACCTGAAAATGATCTAAGGAGTACTATTAATGAAATTACGAAGAAACCACTAATGACAAGATTGTCATCATTAGCGAATCATATTTTAGATAAGGTATATAACTCAAAACAAGTAGTTGAGTATAAAATATTAATTTCAGTAATACTCTTTATATACTATTCATTTTTGTTCTCTAGATTATTATTAGGAGTTCAAAGAGAAAAACCAGTAACCATACTATTGGTATTAATAATTATCTCTCTTGTCGTTAGTTATTTTTACTTGTCAGATGTTTATCAAAGAATATTTAGAAAACAATTTTTATCTGCTGCAAAAACAAAACTAGCATCAGATTCATATTTAGATCATTTAATACATAATGAATACATCCAATTAGTAGGAGCTTTATCTACATTAATCATTGTAAGTGGTTATCAAAGACCTAAAAAGTCTAGTTGGTCAGATTCATCCTGTAGTTCATGTAGCAGTTGTAGCTCATGTAGTAGTTGCAGTAGCTGTAGTTCTTGCAGTTCTTGTGGAGGATGTGGAGGAGATTAATTATATTAGGGCACAAATTTAGAAACAACAATAAACTCAAAAAACGTAGAAACGTTATTATATGAGCGAAGAAAACAACAATTACGAACACGAAGAAGAGTTAACAAACGAAAATCAAGCTGAAAATACAGAAACCATTACCAAGGTAACGGGAATGTATAAAGACTGGTTTTTAGATTATGCATCGTATGTAATTCTGGAGCGTGCAGTTCCTTCTATAGAAGATGGGTTTAAACCTGTACAACGTAGAATAATGCACTCTATGAAAGACCTAGATGATGGACGTTACAATAAAGTAGCAAACATTGTAGGACATACCATGCAGTATCATCCACACGGAGACGCTTCTATTGCAGATGCCATGGTACAAATGGGGCAGAAGGAGTTGTTAATAGACATGCAAGGAAACTGGGGAAATATCTTAACTGGAGATAGAGCTGCAGCTTCCCGTTATATTGAAGCACGTCTGTCTAAATTCGCTTTAGATGTTGTTTTCAATGCAAAAACTACCGAATGGCAATTATCATACGATGGTCGTAAAAATGAGCCTGTAAACCTTCCTGTAAAGTTTCCATTACTATTAGCACAAGGAGCAGAAGGAATTGCAGTAGGATTGTCTACCAAAATTTTGCCACATAACTTTAATGAATTAATAGATGCTTCTATTAAATACTTACGTGGTAGAAGTTTTTCAATAGTGCCAGACTTCTTAACGGGTGGAATTGCCGATTTTACAAATTATAGCGATGGTAAAAGAGGAGGTAAAGTACGTGTAAGAGCTAAAATTTCACAATTAGATAAGAAAACATTAGTTATTACTGAAATTCCATTCAGTACCACAACATCGTCTTTAATAGATAGTATTTTAAAGGCAAATGATAAAGGGAAGATAAAAATTAAGAAGATTGAAGATAATACAGCAGCAAATGTAGAAATCTTGGTGCATCTTCCTCCAAACATATCGCCAGATAAAACCATAGATGCTTTATATGCATTTACCAATTGTGAAAGTTCAATATCACCGTTGTGTTGTATTATTGAAGATAACAAACCTATTTTTATTGGTGTTTCTGAAGTATTAAAGAAATCGACAGACTTTACGGTAGAATTACTGAAAAGAGAATTAGAAATTCAGTTAAATGAACTAGAAGAACAATGGCATTTCTCTTCATTAGAACGAATTTTTATTGAAAATAGAATCTACCGAGATATTGAAGAGCAGGAAACATGGGAAGGAGTAATAGAAGCTATCGATAAAGGATTAGCACCTCATACTAAACATCTAAAACGCGATGTTACCACAGAAGATATTATTCGACTTACCGAAATTAGAATTAAAAAGATTTCTAAGTTCGATATAGACAAAGCAAAGCAATTTATAGAGAGTTTAGAAGAGAAAATAGCTGAAGTAAAACATCATTTAGATAATCTAATTGAGTTTGCTATTGATTACTTCAAAGATTTAAAAACAAAATACGGTAAAGGAAAAGAGCGTAAAACTGAAATTAGAATCTTTGACGACATTGTTGCGACAAAAGTAGTAATGCGTAATGCAAAACTTTATGTAAACAGAGAAGAAGGATTTATAGGAACTTCTTTAAAGAAAGATGAGTTTGTTGCAGAGTGTGCAGATATAGATGATGTTATTGTTTTTAAGGAAGACGGAAAAATGTTAGTTACCAAAGTTGGAACTAAAACTTTTGTGGGCAAAGGAATTATTCATTTAGCAATCTTCAAGAAAAAAGACAAACGTACTGTTTACAACCTAATTTATAAAGACGGAACACGCGGACCTAGTTATATGAAGCGTTTTAATGTAACTTCAGTAACTAGAGATAAAGAATACGATTTGACCAATGGAAATAAAGGATCTAAAATCTTGTATTTCTCTGCAAATCCTAATGGAGAAGCAGAAGTAGTAACTATTTTGTTACGTGCTGTAGGAAGCATTAAAAAATTAAAATGGGATTTAGACTTTGCAGATTTAGCCATTAAAGGAAGAGGTGTAAGAGGAAATGTAGTATCTAAACACCCAGTTAAGAAAGTTGAATTTAAAGAAGCTGGAGTATCCACATTAAAACCACGTAAAATATGGTTCGACGATACTGTTAGAAGATTAAATGTAGATGAAAGAGGGGAGTTGTTAGGAGAGTTCAGAGCAGAAGATAAAATCTTAATTGTTACACAATCAGCAAAAATAAAAGCGGTAACGCCAGATTTAACCATGCATTTCGATAACGATATGATCGTTTTAGAAAAATGGAAACCTAACAAACCAATTTCTGTTATTTATTTCGATGGACATAAGGAACGTTATTTTGTAAAACGATTCTTATTGGAAACTCCAGATAAGGAAGAGGTATTTATTTCAGATCATGAAAAATCGCAATTACAAATTGTAGCAACGGATTATAGACCTGTAGTTGAAGTGGTTTTCTCTAAGAGAAGTTTGCCAAGAATGGAGGTGAATTTTGAAGAATTTATCGCTGTTAAAGGAATAAAAGCAGCAGGGAACCAGTTAACCTTAGCTAAGATTAGAACAGTAAATATGTTAGAATCGTTGCCTTATGAAGAACCAGAGCAAGAGAAAGTAGAAAATATAGAGGTGAATGATGAGGAATTGGTAAATGAAGATACATTTGATAACGATTTTAAAGAAGACAAAGCTAAAAAAGCATTAGCAGCAGCAATTAAAAAGAAAAAAGAAGGGGCAGAAGACGAGAATCAAACAGAACTATTTTAAATGAAAAGAAAGCATTTATTTTTATTCTTAGCAATATTTGGACTCTGTTATACTTGGTATTACAACATTCAGTATTTTCAAGTAGCAGAGGAGCCCTCGTTTGTAAATTTCTTTGCTGAAGCGAAATCTAATTTTGCAGGAAAATCTTTAAGTGCAGATTTACTAGTAGTGGTTATCGTCTTTTTTGTGTTCTATATACCAGATGCTATTAAGCTAAAAATAAAATATTGGTGGGTATTAATTCCCTTAACCTTTATCATAGCTGTAGCATTTACGTTTCCGTTGTATTTATACTTAAGAGAAAATGCATTAGAAAAACAAAAATTAAGTGCGTGAATGAATTCATAAAATATCTGATTGATTTAGAAAGTCTTCCTGGAATCATAGCTTATGTTGTACTTGTTTTACTCATTTCGTGGATGATTTCTAGAGCAATTAGATATATCATTCTCCTAATTATTAAATCGAGAACATCCGATCGTTTTGGTAGAACTAGCATTCAGTTTTTAAGAAACTCTGTAAACTTCTTTGTAGGCTTTTTTGCAATGATCTATATTGTAGTTACCATTCCTACATTACGAAGTAAAGCTACCATTATTTTCTCAGGAGCCGGTATTATTGCAGCTATTATAGGTTTTGCTGCACAAGCGGCACTTTCCAATTTAATTGCAGGAGCTTTTATTGTTATTTTCAAACCTTTTAGAGTAGGGGATTATATAAAATTAGACGATGCAAGAGTAGGAATTGTTGAAGATATTACATTACGTCATACAGTAATTAATAACTTTGAAAACAAACGCTTAATTATTCCTAACTCTGTAATTAGTACAGATTCTGTACTAAATCATACCATACAAGATTCACATGTATTGAGCTTCAATAATTTTAAAGTTGGATTAAAAGCAGATATAGATTTAGCAAGAAAAATTATTCAGGAAGAAGCTATCAAACTACCAATGGTTATGGATGCCGATAGTACTTCTATAGACGTTCGTGTAATAGACATTCATGAAGGATATATTCATATGAGAGCCTATGTTTGGATGAACGAACCTTTCCAAGAATTTAAAGGAAAATGTGCGCTAAAAGAAGCTGTACACAAACGTTTCCTTACCGAAGGTGTAGCATTACCTATTCCTATACATAAAGTAATAAAGATGTAGCAGAATTGTCTTCTGAACGTGTTGTAAACTATAGAAAAATTATGGCTTTATGAAGAAGGAGGCTGAGCTCCGTCGAAGCCAACGACTGAAGTAATCTTTCATTAAAAAGTGTATTGTTTCGTATTCCTACCTAATCACCTAAGTGAGCTAAAAACTAGCAATTAATTTTATACGTTGTTATCTGCAGTTTTTTTTCTATTTAATTTAATTAACCAATAGAATAAATAAATATTTCCGATAATTGTTGGCAAAAACCAACTCCAAATACCAAGAAACGATTGATTAACTACAAAAGCTGTAGCTGCAACTAAATAGGCGCCTATCATTTTGGTTAAATGTATATTAAGCCAGTTCCTCTTGGTTTTATTTGAATTTTGAAAAAGCAAAAGATCAATGACACCAAATACTATACTCACCGCTCCAAAATAGAATAAAACAATGTTAATTTTGCCATTTAATAGAATCGGGTAAATCATCATCGTAAGTCCTACGAGTATTATTAAACAAGCAATAATTTTATCTAACCAAAGTGATGCATTTTTTATCTTAAAAGTTAGACTTCTATAACCTCCAATAATAAAATATAAACTGAATAGTCCAAGGCAGAAGAAAAATGGACTTTGGTGGTTGGGTATTAAAGATACCACAAGAGAAATTAATGCGGATGTAAGCAATGCATAATAAAATACTTTACCTGATTTCTTGTGATACCAATTCCCCTTTTTTGCAATCATTGAAATTGCTCCTGAAATTAAGGCGATACCGCCAAATCCAACGTGGGTTAAAATTAGTATTTGTGTAATGTTTTCAATTTCCATTTGTTTATTTTATTTATCGCTAATTCTTATACGTTGATATACAATGTATGTAGCTGTTATTATTTAATTTTTTTGTTCTTGTTCGATATGATTTTGATTTCCATTTATTGCCGTTGTAAAATACATTGGACACTTCAAGCATAACAGGAGTAATGATTAAAATAAGCTATCTTTTTAGAATATTTGGAATTCTCCAAATGGGATTTATTTTTTGTTTATACATTTTAGTAATGATAAATTATTAAACATTTGTTTTATCATTTTATGTATCAAAGTGCAAATTTAGATAGAAAATTAATCTGCTCTATGCTATGTATAAACTTGGGTATTTATTACTTGATACGAATTTTTTATTCAAGAAAGTCTGTCGTGCTAATATTGAACTTATTTTTTGATATCGTTCAATTTGTAGTTTTAAAACGCTTATAACTTTAACACCATAAATATCTCTATGTTTGAGATAAGAAATCAGCGGAACAAATATTCTTTCTGTAAGAATTTGACTGCCGTAAACATATAATTTCGAATATTTATGTCTAAATTCTTTTCTGGTACTTATTTGTAAAACTTGATAGTATTTTGAAGAATTAGTTTGCGAAAACATATCCCCATCGTTAACGGTTAGACCGAAAATTATAAGGAAGGAAATCAGATATTTTATATATTTTCTCAAATTATCAATCTTTTTCACATGTTGGACAAGGTATGTGTATTGGTTGGTGTTTTTATATTTAAATATAAGTTTATAAAGCTAACGAATTTTTAATAGAATCAAAACTATTTCAACCTCATAGGATCATATTCCAATAGATAATTTGTTCTCTTTTCTCGTATTTTATTAATTGTTACTAACGTCCCGGCTAAAATGCCGTGCAACGGTTATGTTGGCTGGACAAGCATTTTAACCATTGTTGTATACCGTTTTTTCTATTTATACATATCCAGTGCGTATTCCACATTTTCGTTGTTCAGCTCTTTCAATCTTTTTAGCGCAGCAGTTGATTTCTCCGAGTCAATCGTTTTTACTGTTTGTACGCATTTTCTTAAAGTCGATTCTAATTCATCCTCGTATGGTCTGAAAGTTTCTTTGTTCAAAGCGATATAGAGAATTGGTTCTACAAATCGATCATCCTTGAGACCTCCTAAATAAATGGTATTTACTATGTCTTCGTGTTGATTATGCCACTTTCCAAAAGAGCTTTTTCAATCAAATCATATTGATTAGAATCAATGTCTTTAGCTTTTTTAAAATCTAGACATTCAATCAACTCTTCCTCGCTCTCTTTTTCAACTATTATTTCATTTTTGTTTTAATGGCATGCAACGATTTCGTATAACCGTCAGTTATGGGTTAATATGCGTTAGTTTTTAGGTTTAGCACTGACGTTAGCAATTCTGAGTGTGTTTGGACATAGTCGAATCCGTCGTAATTGCGGCTATGCATTGTTATAAATAGTTTTTTATTCTTTCCCAAACTCCTATTTTGTTCACATTATAAAGTATTACAAAAAAATACTCCACTAGTATAAAACCAACGGAGTATGGGTGTGTGAGTAATTATAATTAAAGTTTGATTAGTTTTCAAATTGCTGTTGAACAGCTTTTAAGTTTTCAAGAAAACCTAAAAAGTGTGCGTGTTTCTTACTATTTAAAGCATAATTATTTTCTAAATCGGCTTCAATAGCTTTTAACTCTTCATCTTTTTTATCTTTAGCAGCAATATCTGCTTTTCCTTTTAACTCTTCTATCTTTTGAGTAAATCCAGCAATTTCTTTTTGATGGTGATGAATATGTCCTTTTAATTCTTTAATAATTCCAAGAGCTTTATCATGACCTTCATTTATGGCAGCCATTTCACCAGTCCAAAATGTAACTGCTTCATCTAAAGAAGAAAATTTCTTAATAGCAGCTTCTTCAGGTAATGCAGTAATCACAAAAGGCTTGTTTTCAAAAACTCCTTGAAGTGCAGATAAATTGTTTAAGAATACACCAAAGTGTTCATGTTTCTTCATATTCTTATTGCATACTTCTAGAATTTTTCCTTCTAACTCAGTTACTTCTTTTTGCTTGCTCTTTCCTTTAAGACTAGCGATTACTAATTTAGTACTATCAATATAAGCTCCAAACTCTCGAATGCTCTTTTTATGATTGTCTATCTTTTGACCAAATCCATCCATAATAGACAAGGCTTCATCGTGCCCATTATTAATAGAATCCATTTCACTACTCCATTTGTTATAAATTTCTTTGTATTTCTGACTTTGACTTTCTTTTTTACATGAAGCTAATAGTCCGATTATAGCGAATAAAAATATGAGTTTTTTCATTTTTTAATTATTAATTGTTGATGTTATAAATTTAGTTAAAATTTTCTTAAAAATTGTATTTTATGCTTTTAACTAAATGTTTTTTTGTATTAAAAATTGATTTAGTTTAAATTAAATGACTCCAAATGAAATAGGGGAGCATATATTTTTTTAAAAATTTGCTCGTTACGGTTATAAATTTTTGCTCCTATTTTAACATGACTACTAAATTCTGAGTCCATACTTAATTGCAAATCCTGTATTTTGGCGAGCAGATATCTAGATATTACAGGAAATCTGGGATCATCTGTTTGCCAGAGTAATGTTGCAAATTGCCTTTGATGCGAAATTTTATCGTAGAAATTATCTAATCCTCTTATTTCTGAAAATTGTTGTTTTTGCAATGCATCTTTAACAATTTTATTGTCATCTGATAAAACGAATGTAATTTCTGTAATATTCTTCGTAACAATTAATGCATACATTTCTCGTATCGTATCTCTAGTAAATGATACAGAATTACCAAGAGTTGTCCAATAGTAATTTTCTTCTTGAAAAGTACTATTAATAACAGTTTCTATATGATCTGTTGGACATACAAAGTATAAATGCTTCTGCATAAATTTCTGTTGAGAAAAGGGGATTATTCTATAGGTTATTTCTTAGATTATAAGCTTTTAAGATCAACTACTTCAAAATTTCTAGCGTCAAAGTAATCGTCTAATCCATAATCTGTATTAATAATTACACCACCTAATAAAACTACTTTATCTACACTAAATTCATTTTTACAAGTCTTAATGTATTCATGAATCTTTTTATCAATAATTTTATAAGTAGCATCTGTAATAGCTTTTTGCTGATTATCGCTTTTTAAGATTTCGTTGCGATATGGTAACAAACTCTCTTCAAGCTTCATTTGCTGATAATCATCTTCATTTAAAACAGGTGTATAATTTTCATCTTGAATTCTACTCAAAGCAAGCATAAGAGCACCACAAGAATTTCCAGTTTCTTCTTGGCGAGGTCTATACATTTTACCTAAGTCACCATCTAGAGTTAAACCAATGTGCGGTCCATAAAAAATAAAGGCACTACCTTCATCAGGAATATGATGTGCAAAAGCTGTCATTCCAGTTTGCCCAGCAAAAGGAACGCCACCTAAACCTCCCATAATAAAAGGACCAAATAATACATTGAAAAAAGTAGTAGAAGGAACATTAATGTCATCTGAACATACAGATGTTGCCATTAATACTTTGGACACATTAATTTTGTGTTCGTTTTGCATTTTTCCCAAGTAATGAATAGATGTGTCTTTGGCATCCATTGCATTTGGATAATATTCTTTTACGGCCTGATCAAATTTTCTCTGTAACATACTTATTTGGTTTAATAAGAATTCAATTGTGAGTTCTCTTGTTTCTGTAAATATAAGAGATATTTTTAAATGCAACATTGTTGCGTTTAAGAATTCTGAAAGAAAATTTTAGAATACTAGGGAAGTAGCAATCTATTAATTTGGTTTGTAGTAGATGTTAAATGTTTTATTATGAGTTTTTTGACAAGAGTAATACTTCTTTTTGATAAGCTTCATTAGCATTACACCATTGATGCTTTTCTGCTACTTTTAAAGGAGCCATACGTTGATTTGAGTTTTTAAAACCAAACTTATAATAGAAGTTTTGTAAATTTTCAAAAGGTAAACACCAAATAGTTGTGTTTTTAAAAGGATTGTGTTCGCATAAATAGCTCACGATTTTATCAGCAATTCCTAAACCTCTATGATTAGGAAAGACATAAATTCCGCCAAGCTCTATATTTTGTTCATCAATGATAACCAAACGTCCAAGTCCTGCAGGTTGATTTTCAATACTAGCAATAATGATAAATTCGTTATCAAAATTTGAAGCCACAAAACCTACATCCTCATACTTTGAATTAATCCATTCAATTTCATGTGCATTCGCTTGACGTATTGTGATTTCTTTCATGTTGGTTTGTCTTTTTTCTACTCTTAATGAAGTCTATTATAGATATAATGTTAGAGGATAAAATACTGATTCCTAAAATAAAATCATAATTAATTTCATTCCAATGAATACTTCTTATTCCATTCTCGCAAGCAGTACATTCAATAACTTTTAGGTTTGCGTATAAAGAAGAAATTAAAATTATAAAAACTATAAATATGAGAGTTCTTAAAATTATATTTTTCAATATAATTTTTATCTCTTGATGAATAGTATTTATTGAAAAATATAAAAATGTAATACCAAAACTTATATAATAAAAATTACTAGCAAAGAAGTAAAAGTTTTTACCTATAAACCTAATTTGATTTGAAGTAGACCAAAGGAAAATATTTTGAATTTGTGTTCTAAAAAAAGAGTAGGATAGAACAGCAATTGTAATACCAATAATAAAGGAAATAATTCCAATAAAGATATACTTTATCGATTTCATGTTGTTCAGTATGAGTTAATCAGCATTAAATTCTCTTAATACAGGTAATGCCTTGTTCTCAAAGTCAAATAACGCTTGATTTTCCCATGGTGAAGCATCTGTAGCTTGTGGACCTTTCCAAGAAATTAATTCAGCGCCCCAATAACAAAAGCCAATTCCATTATTAACCTCTTTATTTAGCTTTTTAATTTCTTTAATAAATAAAGATTGTCCCGCAGGAGATGCTGGAAATAGATGTAATATTAATTGATCTTCCAAACCAACAATATTGTTTGTCCAATCGTTCCATTCTAGTGTAAAAGGATACGCAGTTTCAGCAATGACTATCTCCTTATTGTATCTACTACTGAGTTGTTGCATGGTATTTTTTAAATTGCTTAAAGATTTACCATGCCAAATAGGATAATAAGAGAAACCAATAATATCGTAATCAATTGAACTTACTTGATTGAAAAACCAATCAGCATTTTCGATACCAGCAAAATGCATAATCGTTTTAGTTTTAGGAGAATGTTCTTTAACAGCAGAAACCCCAGATTGTAATAAGGAAATGAATTGAGAATGATTGTTGGTTATATGTCCGTAAGGATGTAAAAAACCAGTATTTATTTCGTTTCCAATTTGAATATAATCTGGCTGTAACGTTGTAACTACCTTTTTGGTGTAGGCATAAACGCTATCTTTTAGTGCATTAAAAGGAATACCTTGCCATTGTGTTGGTGTTTCTTGTTGGCTAGGATCTGCCCATGTATTTGAATAGTGAAGGCTTAACCAAGTTTTAAATCCATGATTTGTAAGTGTTTCTGAAAAGGTTTTTACTTCATCAAATCCAGAATGATTATTATTTGGATGAACCCAAAGTCGTAACCTAACTGTATTTACACCATTTTCCTTTAAAATGTCAAGAAAGTTTTTAGGAGTACCATTCAAATCTTTAAATGTAGGATTTAAGTTTGCTATTTCAGGATAACTAGAAATATCTACAGCCGCAATAAAGTCTGAATTCTCATCTTCTGGAATATCAGTGTTTATACTTTGTTCTTTATTACAAGAAGTAATTATAAAAAGACAAAGAAAAAAAGTAAGAATTCTATACAAAGTATTTTTATTTATTGTTTTTATTCAATTTAGCCACCTCAATAGAAATGAATTTAGGTAAATAGTTTGGTGTACAGCCTTTCACAGCAACTTCATCTTTGTAAAGTCCTGCTTTTTCTCCAATGGCAATACATTTTGCTCGGTATTCTTCTTGAAATTTGCCTATTTGTCCTGCGGTAAAATTCATAGCCCATTGTACTTCGGGTTGCTCATGTATCATATTCTTTTCTATAGTAGATAACAATTCTTCTGTATTGGTATGGTCTGTATTCCCTGTCCATCTTAATCTTGCTTGGTAATACCAAAATACTCTTCTTTGTAATGTAGAAGAACTGTCTTTCCATGATAGCATTAGGTTGACAAGCGTTTTATCTTTTGACAACTGATTTGCCATTAACCAATCTATTAAATGGGTACGTTCATCATATTTATGATTTTGAATATCGTTATCTAGCTCATTTATAATTGCTTGAGAAAGCAATTTTTTATCCATAATTAAAATGGCCAATTGTCTAGGTAGAAATTCACCTGTAGACCATAATTCCATTGCTATTTCATGATCTTTCTTGATTTCTTTTGCCATTTTCCGCAAATCACCAAGCTTAGTATTTGAATTGATTTGAGCGTAGTGTTTATTTGCTGAAGGAGAAAGTACCATTTCTATTAATTTAAATGAACATTATTATAGTTTCAGATTTAAAATTACTAAATAATATGAAATAATCTAACTTATTAGACATTTGGGAATTTTAAACCAAATGTGAAAGAGCATTATATAGTAAATGAGTTCGTAAAAAGACTTTTTAATTATTCCTTTTCTGCTAACAATTCATTGATAAACTCTTCAAATTCATTTTTAAAATCAATGTATTTCTGTCCAGTAGCGGGTCCGTTAAAACCTGTGTGAATCTTTCTAACATTTCCTTTCTTATCAAGAATGACCGTAGTAGGGTAGGATAATACATGATTTAACATTGGTAGTTTTTCTTGAGCAGAAATTTTATCTGCAGATCCGTATTGCGCTAACAAAATAGGATAGGTGATTCCTATTTGTTTTTTTAATCTATTAATAAGTTCGAAAGCTTCATTCTGTGTTTTAGCAACTTCAAAAGCTAGTCCAACAAAAGCAAGATCTTTTGATTTATACTGTTTATAAAACTCAGAGTAAAACTTACTTTCATCTAAACAATTAGGACACCAAGTTCCCATAATTTGAACTACGGTAACTTTATCTTTGAATGCTTTATCTTTTAAAGAAACAAGTTGTCCTTTTTCATTAGGAAATGAAAATTCAAAAGTGTCGTATCCTTCTTTAAGATGCGTTAATTCTTCAGCATTAGGTAATTCGTAATTATTATTCAATTTAGCTGTAAAAGGTTCTTTCCAGTGATTTCCAGAGTAAAATGTTCCTTGCATTGTAGAGTCTGCAACAGTTGCTGTAAAGAGAAAAGCATGTGCACCATCAAAAGTTGAAAGCTCTAAACGGTTTCCATTTATAACACCTTCTAAATAACGATAATCTCCTGTGGTAGTTCTAAAAGTTCCTGTGACTTTATTGTTTTCTTGAGAAAAGATTCCTTTCGCTATATAACGATCGTTTTCAGTATCAGGACTAAATACAGTTTCCCAATTTCCTGTTACAGATTGTGTGGGCTTTGTAGTAGTGGTAAATCGAGGTTGATTTGGACTCGCAGAAAAAGGAACAACTCTATCTAAACTAGGTTTTATAAAATATCCTTTAAGCTCTTTATTGGGTTTTAGTTTAGCTGAAATATAGCCTTCGAAATAAGGTAGCTGTATTTTAATAGAATCATTTTCATAAGTTATTTCATGTACATCAATAACTTCTTCTGCATTGAAAATTTTTAGATACCCTTCATTTAAAACTTCAAAAGTAAAAGGAATTACTTGCTCGTCTTCTATGTGTAAAATACCTCTATAATTTCCTTTGGTGAGTTTTTGAGGTATAGGTTTGGTTTTACAAGAAAGGAATAATAAAGCAATAAAAAGGTAGTAAAGAGTTTTCATGATTGATTTAAAATAAATTAAACAGTGTAAACACCATGCAATATAAGTACGAAATAGCACTAATAACTTACAAAAACAAAAAATCGCTTAGAAATAACTAAACGATTTTTTAAAATATGTGTGTGTTAATTATTGATCACTTCCAATCCTTGTAAGATCTTCAGTTTCTCCAATCTTATCAAAGTCAATAATTAAACCATCTGTTTTTTTAAGTATGAAGTTTAATAGCATTGTACCAATAATACCAGCAATAAATCCGATAATAAAATACATTACAGGTATTAAAATAATGGCAAAAATACCACCTCCAGCTATAGCTCCGAAAATACCTAACTCTCCAGAAGCTGCACCAATTAGACTTCCAAATAAAAAGGCAAATCCAGCTACAACCAGACCAAGTAAAGCTAGTAATGATCCATAAACAATTCCAGCTTTTACTGGATCAATTTTTCTAAGCTTAAGTTTTAAGTTACTCATAGTTTTTTGAAGTTTTATAAAGTTATTAGTTAGTGAGTTACAAAGTAAAAAAATAAAACGGCACATGCAATTTAGAATGCCGTTTTTATAATATGTATTACTTTTTTTACTCAGTTCCAATAGACTCTATTTCTGATTTGTTTCCAAGCCCTTTTGGATTTTCTCCCCATTTATTCGGACCATAATCGCTATCAGTACAAAACCAAACTAATAAAAGTATTGGTCCAACTAACGGAATAGCACCTATAAAATAGTACCAACCACTTCTACCAACATCGTGTAATCTTCTTACTGCTACAGCTAATGAAGGAATTATTGTTGCCACGAAATAAATAAAATAGAAAACTCCTGGAGTACCTATAATCACATCTAAAATAGATGCAGCTATAAGGAAAATAATTTGGAATAAGATGAACATCCAATATTCTTCTCTTCGTGCTCTACCTTCAAAAGTTGCATATTCTTTTAGGACTTTTACATACCAATTCATAATGATTAAAATTTATATAGTTAATAATTGATTTACTTTTTTCTAAAACATTCCGCGCAATTTCAGCTCTAAATATTTGTTAATAGTATCTCCCGTAAGATTTTGAGGTTTAGTGAGTACAGATTGAATTCCGTACTTCCTTAATTCATTTGCGATTTGTTTCTTTTCGTACATGAATTTTTCAGCAATAACTTTATCGTATACATCGTGTACGGTTGTAGCTTTTTCATTTACAATTTTGTTTAATTCTGTATTTTGAAAGAAAACGACTAAGAGTAAATGGTTTTTAGCAATCGCTCTTAAATAGGGGAGTTCACGCTTTAATGCGTCTAATGTTTCAAAGTTTGTATATAGAATTAACAAACTTCTACTTGGTATTTTACGTTTTACAGCAGCATACAATAAACTGTAGTCAGATTCTAAAAAGTCGGTTTTAATGTTGTATAAAGCTTCAGAAATTAAACTCATTTGAGAGTTTCGTTGTTCTGCAACAATAATATTATCAATCTTTTTAGAAAAAGAAAACATTCCAGCTTTATCTTGTTTTTTAAGAATAGCACTACTTACAGCTAATGTAGCATTAATGGCATAATCTAATAATGTGAGGTTTTCAAAGTGCATTTGCATTTGTCGTCCTTTATCTATAATAGCATACACGGGCTGGGATTTTTCTTCAACATATTGATTTACCATTAACTGGTTTCTCTTAGCAGTAGCCTTCCAGTTTAAAGTTCTAATATCGTCTCCAATAATGTATTCTTTAATTTGCTCAAATTCTAAAGAGTTACCAATGCGTCTTATTTTCTTACTTCCATAACTCGTTAAATTATTAGAAATTGCTTTAATATTAAGCTCTTTTAACTTTAAAAAAGAGGGATAACATTTTATAGTTTTTTGTTTACTTAAAATGTATTTTCTTTTAGCTAACTGTAGGGGAGTGGAAACATAAGCGTTAGTATTTCCAAAATCATAATCGCCTCGAACAAATGGAGTTACTTTATAGGTGATTTCTCGTTTTTCTTTTGGTGAAAATTGAGAAGTAATATTAAAATTTCGTTCTTGTAGTTGATAAGGAAGTTCTTCTAATAAAGTAACATTCGTTGTAATGTTATAATTATTTTGTACCTGTAAAACAATCGTATTTTCATCACCGTTAGATAATTTCTCAGGAAGTATTCTTTCTACGTGAAAAGCGTCTTTTACTATAAAAAGAAAAAACAAATCAATAACAGTAATCGCAACAAGAGTAAATAATAAAACTTTAGCTATGGAAAAAAATGAAGGAATAAAAAAACCGACTACAAACAATGCAGCTACTATGGTTAGACCATAGAAAAAACGGTTGTTTAAAAACAAAAAGTTAACAATCTTCTTCATTTAGTTTAGCGAATTATATTATCTAGGAATTTCTACTGCTTCTATAATTTGTTCTATAATTTGTCGACTAGTAATTCCTTCCATTTCTCTTTCTGGAGTTACAATTACACGATGTTCTAATACAGGAATGGTCGCATTTTTAATATCTTCTGGAGTTACAAAATCACGTCCATTAATAGCAGCAAATGTTTTAGATGCTTTTAAAATAGCAATACTTGCCCTAGGTGAAGCTCCTAAGAATAGAAAAGAATTTGTGCGCGTATTTACTACGATATTAGCAATATATTCTAATAAGTTCTTTTCTACTTTAATTTGTGTAATTAAGTTTCTGTATTTTAAAATTTCAGAACCAGTAATAACAGTTTCAATCTTATCTAGTTTTAGGTCTTTTTCTAAAGCTTGCTCCCTGGTGATAATTTCAAGTTCTTGTGCAGCAGAAGGATAGTTTACGTTAATTTTAAATAAAAAACGATCTAATTGAGCTTCTGGTAAACGATACGTTCCTTCTTGTTCTATTGGGTTTTGAGTAGCCAATACAATAAAAGGAGCGTTCATTTCATAACGTGAACCATCTATTGTAATTTGCTGTTCTTCCATTACTTCAAACAAAGCAGCTTGTGTTTTAGCAGGAGCACGGTTTATTTCATCAATTAAAACCATATTCGAAAAAACAGGTCCTTTTTTAAACTCAAATTCGGTAGTTTTTACGTTAAAAACAGAAGTTCCTAAAATATCCGATGGCATTAAATCTGGCGTAAATTGAATTCTACTGAAATCAATGTCCATTGCTCTAGATAGTAATTTTGTAGTCATTGTTTTGGCAACACCAGGAACTCCTTCAATTAAAGCATGTCCATCAGAAAGAATAGCAACGATTAATAAGTCAATCATTTCTTTTTGACCTACAATTACTTTGTTAAGTTGTGTTTTAATTTTATATACACTCTCTTGTAATTCAGATAAATCTATTCTGTTTTCAAATTCTAAATTATCGTTTGTATCTAATGTTTCTTCCATAATTATTTATTTTGTAAAAAGTTCTCAATGAGTGTATTTAATCGTACAAGTTCGTCTTGTGTACATTCAGACCTTTTGTTTAAAGCTACAATTGTATTTATTAAATATTTTGTGGTATGTAGAGAGTTACCAGATTTTGCGGCTAGTTTCTCTATAAAGTCACTGTTTAAATTATGTGTTTCTAAATGGTACTTAGAGCGCATTTGCTCTAAGAAATAAGTTATCTTTTTACTTACTATATTCTTATGATTTTCTTCCTTTAAATAAAGGTTAGCTATAGTATGCGTAAAGTCTTGTGTAGAGTTTTTTAGCTTTTTTACTTCCGGTATTGCACGTTGTTTTCTTCTATAATTTGTAAATAAAAATAGTAATAAGCCAATAAAAGCAATATATAGTGACCACCTTAAAGAAGGATGTTTCATAAAAAAGTTCAAAGCAGAAGTAGTGTCTTTTTCGTTTTGAAATTTACTAGATCTTATTTGTGGGTCCCAAATGATAGTCCTGTTAGGTAAATAAGAAAAGACATTCGCTGCATAATCTTCTTTACCATTTAATAAAAAGAAATTGGTAAAAGCAATAGGTTGCGTATGTAGAAAAATATTTCCCTTTTGATATTTAATTTTGATGAAATTAGGTTGTTGATTCCCATTTATTTCTTGCGTACCAAGAACAGTAGTGTGTGACGAATCTATTTTAGAAAAATAGTTTTTTCTAATGTTTCTATCAAAGGTAAAAGCGGTGTCTTTGAATTTTTTGTTTTTGAGATATAAAGTACCATTAAGAGCTCTTAAAGCTTCAATAGTGTACACTTCGTTATCTAAATTTTCTGTTTCAAATTTAAGGGCTTCACTAAGGTAATCATTAAAATGATTAAGAGAAAAGAAAGCATCATTTCCAGCGCCTACAAATTCTAATATTTTATTTGTTGTTTCTTCATTTAATCTATATGCCGAAGGTTTTACACACACATAATTCGCAAAGTTAGGCTCGTAATCATAATAGATGTCTATAAAATAATCGTAAACATGTTGTTTTAAAATGATAAAATCATCATTATGAAACATTAGTTTAGCTTCTTCAGTAAGAATATAGGTGCCAAATGGATCTGTAGAACGTTCTCTAAAATTTTCTCTCCAATCTGTTTTGCTACAACCTACTAAAACAATAGAAAGGAGCATGAAAAGAATGAATGTGTTTTTTTTCAATTTCATCAATTACAATTGTTTTAAAAAGGATTGATATTTGTCTTCAATAGCTTGAAAGCTTGTAGCATCTACTGCAAATTCACCATACCAAACATAGTCGTATAGATATAGCAAATAGGAGAACGGCTTACGGAGTTCTACTTTTTTCAGATCGAATATATATTCAGAATTGGTTTTATCATTATCATACTTAATTAATTCTTTTTCAGTCATTTTTTTCAATAACAACAAATAGTAAAATCGTGTAGCTTTTCTGAAATTTCCTTGTTGCTTGGCAATTTTTAATAACTGCTCATAATCATCGCTATCAATAGTAGTTTCTTCTTGAGTAAGATTTACACTTCGTTGTACAATTTTTTTCTTTTTAAAATTCCATAAAGAAGTATCTCCAGCAAGAACACTTTTTACAATAATAAAAATTACAAGTATGGCAAGTAAGTAAGGAAAAACAGTAGCAAAAAAGTTGAGTATTCCTTTTGTTAAATTAATATTAGATTGGCTTGGTTTTTTAACAGGTTCAGGAGCTTCGTATTCTTGATATTGAAAGTCTTTACCGCTATATTTTTCTGATAAATTCTCTTTAATCTCTCTTTTTTGAATGTAGTCGATACCATACTCTACATATTCATAACTATTTTCTTCAATAACTTCTTCTTCTTGAGAGAAAACAAGGAAAGTACAGCAAAACAAAAAGTAAATTAGTAGTATCTTTTTCATTGTTCTAAAGCGTGTTTTGCGGCTACTTTATAAGGAAATATTAAGTAATAATAAGATATAGAAAGTAGGCTAATTAAAATAATGAAAATACAAACTATTGCTGGTACTTGATTGTAAAAACGAGTAACATAACCTTCTAAAAAAGCTGCTACAAATGTAAAAGGAATGGTGCTTAAGAAAATAAAAAAGGCTTCTCGCAATCCTTTTTTAAAGGATTCTAACCTTTTTAAGGCTCCAGGAAATAGAATGCTTGCACCAATAATATATCCACAAGCAGCTTCTATAATCATGGCAAAAATTTCGTAAGTACCATGAATCCAAATACCTTTTAAACTATCTAAAAAACTGTTATTCTGATAAAAGAAAGCTTGAAAAACAGCTACCATAATGCCATTGTGAATAATATAATAACCAGAACCAATACCTAAGAAAAGTCCCGATAAAAACATATTTAAACCAACTCTAAGATTGTTATTGAAAATTCCAATAAAACTTCCCCAATTACTTCCGTTTTTATAAATAGCTAAAGCATCACCACTTTCTATATTTTCTAAGGTTTCGTCAACATAATTATTGCCTAATATCTGACGTGCAAAATTCTCATCGTTAAACGTAGATAGCAAACCAATAAAAAAACATATAAAGAAAAAGATAAAAGAGATGTAAATATATTTTCTGTGCTTATAAGCTAATAAGGGAACTGTTTCAAGGAAAAAAGCTAAAAATGTGTTCTTATCCTGTTTTTTAGTATGATAAATTTTAGCATAACTTTTTTTAGCTAGTTTATTTAAATAAGGAACAACATTACTTTTGGGGTAAAATGATTGAGCATACGATAAATCATTCATGATTTTAATATGCAAATCTGCTATTTCGTCTGGAGTTTTTTCTATTTTATTTGAAATTACTTCCTCAAATTCAAGCCATTTTTCTTTATTTTGCTTTATAAAAGCGATCTCTCTCATAGAGACAAATGTAAAAATTGTATGAAAACGTTACAAGTAAATACAACACAAAATGTTAACATAAATTTTGAGATGGCAAACGTAGGTCAAAGATTGTTAGCTTTTGTGATTGATAATGTAATTAAATTAGCATATATAATGCTAATTATAAGACTATTCAACTTCTCTTTAATAGAAGATGCAACAGGAAATGATTATTGGTCTATAAAAGCAATAGATGTCTTACTTTTCCTACCTGTTACTTTTTATTCTTTGTATTCTGATATTTTAATGAATGGGCAAACTTTAGGGAAAAAGATATTGAAAATTAGAGTCATTAATATTGAAGGTTTTAAGCCTTCTATCACAGATTATATTATTCGTTGGTTTCTAAGAATTGTAGATTTTAATTTATTCATTTTAATTTATGTCTATGTTGCTTCTATGGGACTTACGAATGAAAGTTTTGCTTTGATTTATATGATTTTCCTTATTGGGAAATTAATTGGTTTTTTTATGATTGTTCTGACGAAGAAAAATCAAAGAGTAGGGGATATTGCTGCACAAACTGTAGTAGTTTCTTTAAAAGATGAAGCAAGCTTTTCGAAAACAATTTTAGAGAATATCAAAGAAGATTATAAACCGACCTACGCGAAAGTGATTAAGCTATCAGATAACGATGCTCGAATTATTAAAGATACTTATACAAGAGCCAGAAATCAAAAGGATTATAGCACATTAATTAAGTTGAGAAAGAAAATTGAGGAAGTAACTGGAATTTCGAAATCTGAAAAACAATCAGATATTGATTTTATAGCAACAGTTTTAAAAGATTTTAATTATTACACACAAGATTAACATACAAAAGAGGCTAAATCACATTGGTTTTAGCCTCTTTTTAGTTTATGTTTAAATTTATTTATTCTTCCTCTTCGTTTGCTGGATTTCTAAATACCAAATGATTATCAAATTCATCTAATAGAATTAAACTATCACTCTGTACTTTACCAGCAAGAATTTCTTTAGAAAGTAGATTCAATACCTCTTTTTGAATGACTCTTTTAACTGGTCTAGCTCCAAATTCTGGTTGATACCCTTTTTTAGCTAGGTAAGCAATTGCTTGTTCTGTAGCATCAAGTGTAATATTTTGTTCTGCTACAATTTTCTTAACAGAATTTAATTGTAACTCAACAATACTTTTGATATCACTTTCAGACAACGGTGTAAACATGATAATATCATCAATTCTATTCAAGAATTCTGGTCGTACTGTTTGTTTTAATAGACCTAAAACTTCGCCTTTAGCCAATTCCATAGTCGTATCTACATCGCCTTTTAAATTTTCAAATTTCTCTTGAATAATATGACTTCCCATATTAGAGGTCATAATTACAATAGTGTTCTTAAAATCAGCAACACGACCTTTATTGTCTGTTAATCTACCTTCGTCTAATACTTGTAATAAGATGTTAAACGTATCTGGATGCGCTTTTTCAATCTCATCTAAAAGCACTACAGAATATGGCTTTCTACGCACAGCTTCTGTAAGTTGACCTCCTTCATCGTATCCTACATATCCTGGAGGCGCTCCAACTAATCTACTTACGGCGTGTTTTTCTTGATATTCACTCATATCTATACGCGTAATAGCACTTTCGTCATCGAATAAATAATCCGCCAAAGCTTTTGCTAATTCTGTTTTACCAACTCCTGTTGTTCCTAGGAATAAGAACGAACCAATTGGTTTGTTAGGATTTTGTAATCCTGCTCTCGATCTACGAACAGCATCTGAAATTGCTTCAATTGCTTCGTTTTGACCAATTACTCTTTTATGTAATTCATCTTCTAAATTTAAAAGCTTCTCACGCTCAGATTGAAGCATCTTTGTTACTGGAATACCTGTCCATTTTGCAACAACTTCAGCAATATCATCATAAGTTACTTCTTCTTTAATTAAAGAGTTTTCTTGTTGTTCAGCAAGTACTTTTTGTTGTATTTCTAGTTCTTCCTGAGCTTCTTTAATTTTACCATATCGTAACTCTGCTACTGTTCCATAGTCACCATTACGTTCCGCTTTATCAGCTTCTAATTTATAATCTTCAATAGATGTTTTTAACGATTGAATGCTATCTACAACCGTCTTTTCAGATTGCCATTTTGCATTGATTTCGTTACGCTCATCTTTCAAATTAGCAAGATCTGCATTTAATGATTTTAACTTAGAATCGTCATTTTCACGCTTAATCGCTTCAATTTCAATCTCAAGTTGCATTATTTTACGATCTAATACATCTAATTCTTCTGGTTTAGAATTGATTTCCATACGTAATTTAGCAGCAGCTTCATCCATTAAATCAATTGCTTTATCTGGTAAAAAACGACTCGTAATATAACGTTGTGAAAGCTCTACAGCACCAATAATTGCTTCGTCTTTTATACGTACTTTATGATGTGTTTCGTACTTCTCTTTAATACCACGTAAAATTGAAATTGCACTTTCTGTATCTGGTTCATCTACTAATACCTTTTGGAAACGACGCTCTAAAGCTTTGTCTTTCTCAAAGTATTTTTGATATTCATCTAGAGTAGTTGCACCAATGGCACGTAACTCTCCACGAGCTAAAGCAGGTTTTAAAATATTAGCAGCATCCATAGCTCCTTGGCCACCACCAGCACCAACTAATGTGTGAATTTCGTCTATAAATAATACAATATCACCTTCAGAAGAAGTAACCTCTTTTACTACAGATTTTAAACGCTCTTCAAATTCTCCTTTAAATTTTGCTCCAGCAATTAAAGCTCCCATATCTAAAGAATAAATTTGCTTATCCTTTAGATTTTCTGGAACATCACCACGAATAATTCGATGTGCTAAACCTTCTGCAATAGCGGTTTTACCTGTTCCTGGTTCTCCTACTAAAATTGGGTTGTTCTTAGTACGTCTCGATAAAATTTGTAATAAACGTCTAATTTCTTCATCTCTACCAATTACAGGGTCTAATTTTCCGTCTTGCGCTAATTGGTTTAAATTTTTTGCATACTTATTTAAAGAGTTATACGATTCTTCTGCACTTTGAGAAGTAACTCTATTTCCTTTTCTAAGTTCTTCAATGGCTGCTGTTAAGTTCTTTTCATTAATTCCTTGGTCTTTTAATAGTTGTGCTATTTGACTTTTAGATTTAAAAATGGCTAAAATGAGATGTTCAATAGAAACATATTCATCGTTCATCTTTTTTGCAATGATAGAAGCTTCATTTAAGGTTTTTCCAGCTGTACGCGATAACATAATATCGGCACCAGTAACTTTAGAAAAGCTATTTAATTGTTGATCTAATACTTGTTTTACTAAATCTATATTTACATTCAACTTCTTTAATATAAAAGGAAGTACGTTCTCGTCTACTTGAAATATCGCTTTAAAAATATGCTCATTCTCAATTTGATTATGACCGTATTCTTGTGCGATTTGCTGTGCAAGTTGTATAGTTTCTTGCGATTTTATAGTATAGTTGTTAAAGTTCATTTTTATTTTTTTATTTGTACTTAGTCAAAAGTAATACCATTTAAAAAGAGGTATAAAATAAAGACAAAATGTCGTTTTCTAGATAAAAACAGAAGACATTTTGTCTTAAGTGAAAGAAAAACGTAAAACAAACGACGATAAAAGGCGAAGAAAAAAATTATAGAATGGGAATTTTTGGAAACCTTTTTAAAAAATCAGAAAAACAAAACAAAAAACGTATGCAATCTAATATAAACTGGATCCCTTTAACATCGGTAGCGCAAATAGAAGAAGTAAAAAAAGCATCGAAATCAAAATTAGTGGGAATCTTTAAGCATTCTACACGTTGTATTATTAGTAAAACAGTAATAAATAATTTTAATGCAGCTTTTCCTGAATCTTTAGCAGATAAAATAGATATGTATTATATCGATTTACTAAACTATAGAGAAGTATCGAATGAAGTAGGGTATGCATTTCAGGTAATGCACCAATCTCCACAGTTATTATTAATTAAAGATGGAGTAACCATCTTAAATGCATCACATTACGATATTACACAAATTGATCTTGAAAAAATTGTAAAATAAAGGTTTAGTTTTTACAAATAGGTTGTATTTTTGAGCTTTCTAAAAAAATCAACTTTTGAGTAATACTGAGATTAAGAATAAGGTAGGTAAAAGCTTATATGATTATCAGAAAGAGGCATTATTCAATATATTTAAAAGCTTCGAAAACGCCCCTGAGAATTATCATTTATTATATCAGCTTCCAACAGGAGGTGGTAAAACGGTTATTTTCTCTGAAATAACACGTCAATACTTAAAGCATTACCAAAAAAAGGTAGTGATAATGACACACCGAATTGAGCTTTGTAAGCAAACAGCTAGAATGCTAGGTGAGTTTGGTGTTGAAAATAAGATTATTGATAGTAAAGCAAGCTTAGATGATCAGGGTGATTACGATTGTTTTGTGGCAATGGTAGAAACTTTAAATAACCGATTGAATGATGATATTCTAGATATTTCTGATGTTGGATTAGTGATTATTGATGAGGCACATTACAATTCTTTTACTAAGTTATTTAAATTCTTTAATAAGTCTTTCATTTTAGGAGTTACGGCAACGCCACTAAGTTCTAATATTAAAATGCCAATGAAAGATAATTATGATGAATTAATAGCAGGAGAAAGTATCGCTACATTAATACAAAATGAATATTTAGCAAAAGCAAATATCTATTCATACAACGTAGGGTTAACTTCTTTAGAAGTGGGAGCAAATGGAGATTATACAGTAAAGTCTTCTGAAGATTTGTATACAAATACCAATATGCTTTCAAAGCTATTACAGGCGTATGAAGAAAGAGCAAAAGGAACAAAAACATTAATCTTTAATAATGGTATTAATACTTCTTTGTATGTATATGATACTTTTAAAAGAGCAGGACTTCCTATTGCACACTTAGATAATACAAATACAAAGAAAGAGCGTGATAAAATTTTAAAGTGGTTTAATGAAACACCAAATGCCATTATTACTTCGGTAAGTATTTTAACAACCGGATTTGATGAGCCTTCGGTACAATCAATCATTTTAAACAGAGCAACAAAATCACTTACATTATATTATCAGATGATTGGACGTGGTTCTCGAATTATTCCAGGGAAATCTACGTTTAATGTAATCGATTTAGGAAACAACTTTCATAGATTCGGACCTTGGGGAGCAGATTTAGATTGGCAAAAGATGTTTAGAGCACCTAACTTCTATTTGGATAATCTGTTAACAGATGAGGATATTGAAAGTACGTTTAGGTATGAACTTCCTGAAGAAGTAAAGAAAGAATTTTCAAATACAAAAGAGGAAGATTTATATTTTGATGTAAAGAAAGTATATGTAAATACAATTCAATCTGGGCAGAGTTCTAAAAAAGTATTAGAAAAATCGATAGAACATCATGCTAAGATGTGTATTGAAAATAGTGAAGATGTTTTTGATGCGTTGTTATTAGCAAAAAAATTAGGTGGAGATATTGATGATAGAATCCATAGATATTCTAAATGTATTTGTAAATCTACTCACAATTTTATCGATTGGTTGCAAGATGATTATAGGAAAAAATTAAACTCATATTTACGAAATAACTTTGATGAAGTATATGAGCAAGTTTTTGGTCATCCACCACCAGAGGAATAATTATCCATTATATTTTTAAACCTTGAATATTTTATCTAAATTGGGATTAAATTAACCATAAATCCATATTAAAATGTTAGAGAATATTTTAAAATTTGAAAATGTTCAAGAAATTAAAAAAGAAGCACAAAAAACTATCAATGGAGGAAAAATCTGTACGTATCCATGTTCAGAAATTCCAGATCCGGAACCATTTCCTTGTATATGCTTAGATTTTTAATGATACAATTTTAAACTAAAAAACGTCTTTTAAATATTTAAAAGACGTTTTTTATTATTTTAATACGAATGAGTTTTCTATAAAGGCTTTGCAGGCATAATTTTACCAGTACATTCACCGAAACCAATTCTTACAGTATCATTTTTGGCATATCCTCTCATGATTACAGTATCGTGATCGTTGATAAACTTACGCTCACTACCGTCATTCATTTTAATAGGATTTTGTCCTCTCCAAGTTAATTCTAGCATTGAACCAAAACTATCTTGAGTTGGACCAGAAATTGTACCACTTCCCATCATATCTCCAGCTTCTACAGGACAACCATTCACAGTATGGTGTGCTAATTGTTGTGCCATAGTCCAGTACATATACTTAAAATTAGAATTACAAACTACAGTTTCCTTTTTATCTTCTGGCTGAATAGCCATTTGTAAATTAATATCGAAACTGTGTTTACCATCATGTTGTAAGTATGGTAATGGTGTAGGTTCTTGTTTTGGGTTATCTACTCTAAAAGGTTCTAAAGCATCTAAAGTAACAATCCATGGAGAAATAGTAGACGCAAAGTTTTTACCTAAGAAAGGTCCTAAAGGTTGGTATTCCCAAGCTTGAATATCTCTTGCAGACCAGTCATTAAATAATACCAATCCAAAGATATAATCTTCAGCTTCATTAATAGAAATACGATCTCCTAAGTCGTTAGAAACAGTGGTAATAAAAGCCATTTCTAATTCAAAATCTAATAATTTTGAAGGACCAAAATTTGGCGATCCACCTTCTTCTGTTGGTCTTGATTGCCCTACTGGTCTACAGATTGGAGTTCCAGAAGGTACAATAGAAGAACTTCTTCCATGATATCCAATAGGAACATGTAACCAGTTAGGCATTAATGCATTTTTAGGATCTCTAAAAAGACTTCCAACATTGATAGCGTGCTCTTTACTTGCATAAAAATCAGTATAATCACCAACTCTTACAGGTAATAACATCTCAATTTCATCAATTCTAAAAATTACTTTGTCTTTATGGTCTACGTTGTCACGTAATTTCCCATTCTTTACATCAAAAATATCTGCAATTCTATTACGTACTAAACGCCATGTCTTTCTTCCATCGGCAATAAAATCGTTTAAAGTATCTTGTAAGAAAATATCATCGGTTAATGGAATTCCTTCAAAGTACCCTAATTGGTGTAAAGCTCCTAAATCGATGGCAAAATCACCAATTCTAGTTCCAATGGTAATAATATCATCACGTGTTAAAAAAACTCCGAAAGGTATATTTTGGATAGGAAAATCTGAATTTTCGTCAACTTTTAACCACGATTTTCTATTTGGGTTATTGGCTGTTATTTCCATTTGTCTTATTAGTTAATTATTTTACCAAACGTACATATTTTTTCTATTCACAACAAACTTTATACGCTAAAAAATAGATAATTTATCGGAAATAATTTACCTCGTAATAACCTTGGGTTTTGGAGAAAAGGTTGTTTCACTTTTAGAAAAAAGAATAAAAACTTTTGTTTTCAGTTCATTACAAACTTGATTAGTTTAGATTCTATTAAATAATAAAACCATGTTTTTACTAGCCTTATATTTGAATTATTAAAAAGTTAAATTGTAATCGATTGGTAACCAGACTATCTCTGTTCTCATATCTTTAAACATCATGATCTTGTTTCTAATTTTTAGATGCTAATATATTCCTATAAATATGTGCTTCATTATTAGTGCAATTCAAAGTGAAATACTACTTTTGCGGCAAATTTAAACTAGCAAAATGCAGTCAATAAGAAACATTGCTATTATAGCACACGTAGATCATGGGAAAACTACTTTAGTAGATAAGATTATTGATCAAGCTAAAATTTTAGACGAACGTAAAGAAAGAACTGATTTATTATTAGATAACAACGATCTTGAAAGAGAAAGAGGGATTACTATTTTATCTAAAAATGTATCAGTAAATTATAAAGGAGTAAAAGTTAATGTAATTGATACTCCAGGGCACGCCGATTTTGGAGGAGAAGTAGAGCGTGTATTAAAAATGGCAGATGGTGTATTATTATTAGTAGATGCATTTGAAGGACCAATGCCACAAACTCGTTTTGTATTAGGTAAGGCCTTAGAATTAGGTTTAACTCCTATAGTAGTTGTAAATAAAGTAGATAAAGAAAACTGTACACCAGATTTAGTACATGAAAAGGTATTCGATTTAATGTTTGCTTTAGATGCTACTGAAGAACAATTAGAGTTCAAAACTATTTACGGTTCTGCAAAAAATGGATGGATGAGTGAAGATTGGCAAGAGCCAACTGATAACATTATTCCATTGTTAGATGCAGTATTAGAAACTATTCCAGAAGCTCCATATAGAGAAGGATCGCCACAAATGCAAATTACATCGTTAGATTATTCTTCATTTAAAGGAAGAATTGCTATTGGACGTGTATATAGAGGAGATTTAGAAAAAAATAAAGATTACATGTTATGTAAGGCAGATGGAACTACAAAGAAAGTTCGTATCAAAGAATTACATGTATTCGAAGGAATGGGGAAAGCAGAAACGAACAAAGTTCGTAGTGGAGATATTTGTGCTGTAACTGGAATTGATGATTTTGAAATTGGAGATACGATTGCAGATTTAGAGAACCCAGAAGCTTTAGATAGAATTGAGGTAGATAAACCTACGATGAGTATGTTATTTACGATTAACAATTCACCTTTCTATGGTAAAGAAGGAAAGTATGTAACTTCTCGTCACTTACGTGATCGTTTATATAAAGAAACAGAGAAAAACTTAGCATTACGTGTTGAGGATACTGATACTGAGGACAAATTCAACGTATTTGGTCGTGGAATTTTACACTTATCGGTATTAATTGAAACAATGCGTAGAGAAGGATATGAATTACAAGTAGGACGCCCGCAAGTAATTTTAAAAGAGGTTGATGGTGTTAAGTGTGAGCCTTACGAAACATTGGTAATTGATGTACCAGAAGAATTAGCTTCTAAAGCAATTAACTTAGTTACAATGCGTAAAGGAGATTTATTAGTAATGGAACCAAAAGGGGATTTACAACATTTAGAGTTTGACATTCCTTCTCGTGGTTTAATAGGTTTACGTAATAAATTATTAACAGCTACGCAAGGTGAAGCAATTATTAACCACCGTTTAAGAGGTTATGATGCTTATAAAGGAGTATTTTCTGACTTAGTTAATGGAGCTATTATCTCTTCTGAAGCAGGAAAAGCTACTGCATATGCTATTGATCGCTTACAAGATAGAGGTAAATTCTTTATCGATCCAAACCAAGAAATCTATAAAGGACAAGTAGTTGGAGAGAATGCAAAGCAAGACGATTTAGCTGTAAACTTAATTAAAGGTAAGAAGTTAACCAACGTTCGTGCTTCTGGTTCTGATGACGGAGTAAAAATCGCTCCAAAAATTGATATGTCTTTAGAAGAATGTATGGAATACATTAAAGATGATGAATACTTAGAAGTAACTCCGGAAAGTTTACGTTTACGTAAGATAAACTTTGTAAAGTAAGGACTTAGTTTTAATAATAGATATAAAAAAACACCACTATGCAGTGGTGTTTTTTTGTTATTAGCAATGATCTATAAATTGATTATAGATTCCAATAACTAAAAATTCTTTTTCTACATTTAAAGAAATCTGCCATTAGTAACTATAGCAAAATTGAAGCGAATGTTTTAAGACATTGGTTTATTAATAGGCCTTAAAGGGTTAAACAATTCTAGGTTTTGTATTCTAAGTACGATGCTTTTTAGTAATCAATAGCTTTATAATCAGTTTTTTAAATATTGCTTTTGTCTTAAAGTTCTGTTAAAAAAAATTAGCAATCCCTTATTTTATAGGGTTTTTAAATTTTTGTTTATTTTTTATTTAAAAATGTTAAACAAAAATGTTTTATATTTGAGTGAATATTTACTCAAAGGGTAAATATTTTTTTAGGGATGAATTCATTTTGTTTATTAAATTCTAGAAAAAAATAAACAAAAGTCAAAATTAGCTGAACAATGACTTTAAATAATAAGTAGGCACTAATCTAAAACTACCTAAAAATGTTACTTAGAAAATTTAAAACCATTTTTGCTTTAAGTTTATTCTTGATCTCTGTAACTTTCATTTCTTGTGATGATAATGACACAACTGATGTTCCAATTACAAACTCTAGTTTAACGGATAGAGTTGCAGGTACTAACAATTTAACTTCTTTAGTTAGCGCTTTACAAAGAGCAGATTTAATTACTGCTCTTGAGGGGGAAGGACCATTTACAGTATTTGCACCAACAAATACTGCTTTTCAGGCTGTACTAGATTCAAATCCAAATTGGAATTCTTTATCAGATATTCCAGTAAACGTACTTAAAAATATTTTAATGTATCATGTAGTATCGGCTAAAGCATTGTCTTCAGATTTAACTGAAGGACAAGAGTTAACTACTTTGAGTGGAGGGATGCTTACAGTAGATTTAAGAGATGGTGTACAATTAAAAACGACTGCAGGTCAAACAGTTTCTGTAGTTGGACCAGATTTAGATGTAACCAACGGAGTTATTCATATTATAGATGAAGTATTATTACCAAAAACTGCAGTAGACGATATACCTAGTTTAGCCATTGCTACACCAGATTTAAGTAGCTTGGTAGCAGCTTTACAAAGAGCAGATTTAGTAACTGCTTTACAAGGAGATGGTCCATTTACTGTTTTTGCACCTACAAATGCAGCATTTCAAGCATTGTTAAATGCTAAAGCTGCATGGACAACATTAGATGATATTCCTGTAGATGTATTAAAAAGTGTATTGCAATATCATGTAGTTCCAGCAAGTGCCTTTTCAATAGATTTAACAGATAACCAAGTATTAACTACATTAAGTGGAGGAAATATTACTGTAGATTTATCAAACGGAGTTAAAATAGAAACAGGTTCGGGGCAATCGGTATCTGTAACAACTCCAGATGTAGCTGCATTTAATGGTGTTGTGCATATTGTAGATGAAGTTTTTTTAGCTGATGCATTACCAAAAGATATTACAGATGTGGCAATTGCTACTTCTGATTTAAGCATTTTAGTTGCAGCATTGCAAAGAGCTAATTTAGTTGGAGCACTGCAAACTGATGGTCCATTTACTGTTTTTGCACCTACAAATGCTGCTTTTCAAGCATTGTTAGATTCGAATCCAGCATGGAACTCTTTAGAAGATATTCCAGTAGATACCTTAACATCAGTATTATTATTTCATGTAATTAACGGAAAAGTATTATCGAATGATTTGTCTGATACTTATGTGAATACATTAGCTACAGGTCCAAATAGTGAGCCTTTATCATTGCAAATTGAAGTTACAGGAGGAGTCGAGTTTAACGGAGATGCAACACCAGTAACAACAAATGTAGATGCTAGTAATGGAGTTGTACACATTATTGATAAAGTAATGCTACCGCCAAATGTGGTAACCTTAGCATTAAATAATGCAGGTTTTTCTACACTAGTAACAGCTTTAACAGATGCTAGACATACAACAGATTTTGTTTCTATCTTAAGTGGAGACGGACCATTTACCATTTTTGCACCTACAAATGCAGCATTTCAAGCATTATTAGATTCAAATGCAGCCTGGAATAGTTTAGCAGATATTCCAATTGCAACGTTAGATGCAGTTTTAAAATACCATGTGATTAGTGGAGCTAATGTACAAGCAGATCAATTAATGAATGGAGATGTAACCACACTTGGCGGTACTGTTACCATTGATTTAACTTCTGGAGCACAAATTCAAACTTCTAGTATGCAAACGGTGAATATATTAATTGGCCCAGCAACTAACGATGTGCAAGGAACAAATGGAGTTATTCATGCTATAGATACTGTATTATTACCTTAATGAAATTGAAATTGTTCCCTCTTTTCTAAAAGCCCCTTCATATTAAAAAACCACCTAAAATTTAGGTGGTTTTTTCATTGTGTTTTTGAATTACTACTGATCTAATAAAAATTGATCAAATTCTTTCTTATACTTGGTAAAACCTAATACATCTCTCAATTTATAGAACTCTCTTTTATTGTTTGAGTATTGATAACTATACTTTAAAATAGCCAGCTTATCTCTATCAAAAGAAAATAGCTTTACAATTTTTTCTAATTGATTTAAACTTAAACAATTTCTTTCAATTTGTTTTTTGGCGATTTTTATCTTCTCACTTGAAAAACTAGCATCCTTAATCGTTTGCATAACATATTTAAACTCGTTTGGTGGTAAAGGAGCACAGTTATCTCCTGTAACCAAAGCAAGATTAGATTGAATAAAAGCTTGTAACCTTTCTTTGTATATAATATCGTCTAATAACTGCTCTGCATAATGGTAATTTTCAATATCATAAGTAGTAGGAAAAGCAAAGGTTAAAAAATCAAAACGATCTCTTACAGAACGTAGTCTTTCTGTAAGTTTCATAATTTGTTTTGTACTAAAACAACCTTCAGCAACTAACTGCTTTAAGTTAAATAAGTTTACATACCCATTGTTATTTAATCGACGTGTTAGTTCCTGAAAACGAAATGGAGGCATAGGACTCGCACACGTATTTAAAACTAAACCATTATAATTTCTGATATCTGGATAGGTAACAACTTGTTGCGTTGGAGTATCACGATTTCTTCCTTCAGTACTATTGTATAATTTAATAGCAAAAGAAAAAGAGTTGAAAATATCGTATACTTTAAAGAAATTTCTTTTATCTATAATATGAGGATAGGCTTCTAAACAAATTCTGTATTTTACTTTTTCTCGTCTAAAAAAACGACAAACATCAATCAATTCCGCTGTATAAATATCGTTATTAGATAGAAAGGAAATAGTTCTGTTCATAGAAACGTCTTCAGAAAGAGATTTTCCTTGCATTTCATTTTTAAACTCGTTGTATTTCGATTTTTGACCATAAGTCAATACAAATGAACATAAAAAGAGTAGTAGGGTAGTTTTTAATTTCATAAGGTTATTTTAATTTGTTTCATATGCTTTTTCAAACAGTATGCCAAGAATGGTTTATTGCGAAAATTAGCTCAGTTTTTTAGCTGAATAATGCTATACAAACATAAGAACTAGATTATGAATGTAGCAATATAAAATGCTGAAATATTAGTTTTGTAAAGATCGATACTTTTATTTAATATCTTTGCAAAATGAATGAATTTGAACAACTTTTTACTGCTTTAGAACAAGCGATTAAAGACGACAATTTTGTAAAACTTACTTTGAGTAAACCTGTAAGTAAAAGCTTTAATTTACCAAATGTTTATGTGCGTTTGGTAACGATTAAAGAAGAACAAAAATTACAGTTTACGTATAGATATAGCACGAACGATCAAACAAAGAATTACGATGTAGAAGAAGCTAAAGAAGTATTAGAAGAGTTGTTATTAGAAAAATTTAGAGCAGCTACGCTTTTTACTTTAGAAAAAGATGTACAGGTGTTGGTTTCTAAAAAGAAAAAAGTTAGTTATAGAACACAAGCAGCAAGTTTTAAGAATAAATTGCCAGAGGTACACGACAAGCCAAAAGAAAAACGTGTGTTGTTAGAGAGTAAATATCTTCAGTTATTACAAATTACAGATCAAAACCATAAGGTAATTCCTAAAATGGCCGACAAATACCGCCAAATTAATAAGTATTTAGAGATTATTGAGAGTTTGTTAGTTTCGGTTCCTACGGATAAGCAATTACATATTGTAGATATGGGATCTGGTAAAGGTTATTTAACTTTTGCATTGTACGATTATTTGGTAAATATCAAACAATACAATGTTACGGTTACAGGAATAGAGTTGCGAGAAGAATTGGTACAATTATGCAACGATATCGCTGCAAAGAGTAATTTTTCAAACTTACAATTTATTGCACAGCGAATTCAAGAGTATGATAATAGTAAGATTGATATTTTAATTGCTTTGCATGCTTGCGATACTGCTACAGACGATGCTATTTACAAAGGCCTAGCTGCAAATTCTGAATTAATTATTTGTGCGCCTTGTTGCCATAAACAAATTCGTCAACAAGTAAAAGGAGTAGCGCAGGAGAGTCCGTTGTTAAAATATGGTATTTTTAAAGAACGCCAGTTTGAAATGATAACAGATACTATTCGAGCTTTAATCTTAGAAAAAAACAACTACAATACAAAGGTATTCGAGTTTATAAGTAACGAGCATACTCGTAAAAATGTAATGTTGGTGGGAAGTAAATCGAATAAAAAGAAGGATGCCGAAGCAATAGATCAAAAGATAACAGATTTAAAGAATGCGTATCAAATTGAAGAACATTATTTAGAAACATTATTGTAAATAACAATTTATACTATAATTTTATTCAAATTATATTCAAAAATTAAAAGAGGATACCAAATACAGTATCCTCTTTTTTATGGCTATGAGTTTAAACTATTAGATAGCGCTTTTTTCTTATTCATTTCTTGTTTTACCATCTTACTAAACTTTTTACCGTGTTGCTTCTCAGTATATTCGTTCTTTTCAGATTTTCGTCTGTCTAAATATGCTAGTTCTTTTTTCAAATGTAAAAAGCTATCATATCGCTCGGGTGTTATATAACCCTTTTCTAATTCTATTTGAACAGCGCAACCAGGTTCTCCTTGATGCTGACAATTACGATACTTACAGTTTTCTGCAATAGTTGCTATTTCGGTAAATACATTATCTAGATCTTCTTCCTCTGCCCAAGCCTGAACTTCTCTTATGCCTGGAGAGTCAATAATATAACCACCACTTTGTAATTCAAACATATAAGAAGAAGAAGTTGTATGTCGTCCTCTTTTATCCTTTAATTTAATCGCTCTGGTTTTTTGAACTTCTTTTTTTAATAAAGCATTCGTAAGCGTGGATTTTCCTACACCAGAAGGCCCAATAAAAATACCTATTTTACCTTCAGTAAGATAGGAAAGGATAGTGACAATACCTGTACCATTTGTTACACTAGAAACAATAATAGTTACGCCAGGAGCAATGGTTTCTGCTTGTAGTTTTACATATTCAGCTTCGTCGTTAAGATCTGCTTTATTTAAAATAACTAGCGGAGTTGCACCGCTGTTCCAAGCAACAGTCATTAATCTTTCTAATAATCTATCAGAATAATTTCTTCCACCATCTAAACCTAATACAATAGCTACATAATCTATATTAGAGGCAATTACTTGCTCTTTTGTAGCTTTTCCTGGTAATTTTCGGCTTATTTGTGTACGTCTTTTAAGAATATGCTCAATAACAAGAATTTCATCATGAGCTGAAACTTCAACAACATCGCCTACGCAAGGAAATGTACTTTCATTAGTAACTGTATGCAATAAAGTACCTTTTAATTTGGCATTATAAATGCCATTTTCTAATTGTACTTTGTAGTTATTATACTGTTTTTCAATAACGCTACCAATTGTTGTATTAGTACACATTTTCTCCTCCTTTCTCAAGACTTAGCTTATGCATAGTAGTAATAATGGTGCTCGATGGAAATGGTAACGACATAAGTGGTGTTGCAGACATGGTAAGTAATAATAATTCATTATCATCTGCTGCAATTCTGTTCATTCTAATGGCGTTACATTTGGTACATTTATGAATAATAGACCATTCTTTATTCTTTTGTACGTAAATACTAATTGGCTCCATAATTCCTCTACAGCTAGAACGCCTGTCTCCAGGTGTAATGTCTACATGTAAACTACTTAAACAATGCGGACAATGATTTCTGTGTTTTCCTCCTAATTCTAATGGAGTAACTCCTTTTCTACATGAGGCACAAATAAATGATTCTTGTGGGTTATCTCTTACGATTTTATTTCGTGACATTTTTGTATGTATTGTGGTACCAGTAATCCTTTGCTGGTACAAAAGCCGATCCTCAACATTATAGTTATTGCTTCATCACTTTCGGCTTTGTATTGTTAAACTTGTTAATCGCTGTATTCTAAATCAACAGTATATCTTTTAATAAATTTCTCCTTTACCAAATCCAGTGGATAATTTTCAAAAGAGTAGATGTAGTTAATGGCTATTCCATCTAAATCGGAAACAAATAAATAACTATCTATTATACATTCTTTACCTGTATATGCACTAAGAAGTTTTTGAGCACTCTCTAGTAAAAAAGTATACTTTTCTTTTATCAAGTCCTGTAAAATAGCTCTAGTGCTAGGTTGTAACATTACATTTAAATACAGTTGAAAGAATAATTTATCCTCCTTCATTTGTTTAAAAGCATCGTTAATTAATGCAATTAATCTTTCCTTTGGAGATATTTCTTCTTGATTACTATTGTTTATATCAACAATTATATTGGTTGTTTTCTTAAATATTTCTCTCAACAGCTCATTCTTATTCTTAAAATGATGAAAAATGAGTCCGTTAGACACATTAGCTTTCTCTCGTATAGCGGCAATTGATGTTTTTTCAAATCCACGTTCAGAAAACAATGCAGTGGCTACCACCAGTATTTGATCTCTTTTATCCATAAAATCATTTAGTTACAAAAACAGACTGATTAATCGGTTTGCAAATGTAGAAATAAAATTTAACTGACAATAACTATTTTAAAAATTTTATTTTTGGCGTTGATTTGTTGTTGGAGTAGTGGATAGCTACTTATACAAAGCATTGATTTTTATTAAATGAGTTTACAATTGCTATTTGAAATATGATATTAAGTTTTTTACTATTACTAGTGTTGATTGCCATTGCTATTTATGCCAGTTCAAAAAAATCAACAGCTATATGGAAGGTGCCTACAACGAATTTTCCACAAAAATGGAAAAGTATTCTTTCTGAAAAAGTAGCTTTTTACAATGCGTTAACTGAAGAAGAAAAAGAGCTATTCGAATATAAAGTGCATGAGTTTATTTTAAACTGCGATATTATTGGTGTAGATACCACTGTAGACATTACTGACAAACTATTGATTGGTGCTAGTGCGGTGATCCCTATTTTTAACTTTCCGAATTGGCGCTATCCGAATATTTCTGAAATCATTTTATATCCCAAAATGTTTAACGAAGATTTTGAAACTAGTGGAGACGATAGACGAATTCTTGGAATGGTAGGTACAGGTTATATGGAAGGGAAGATGATTTTATCGAAACCTGCATTGCATTTGGGGTTTGCAAACGATTCTGATAAAAAGAACACAGCTATTCATGAGTTTGTGCATCTAATAGACAAGTTAGATGGAGAAATAGATGGTATTCCTAAGGTGCTATTAGACAAACAGTATACAATTCCTTGGTTGGATTTAATGCGTGAAAAAATGAACGAAATTTATGAGCAAGAGTCTGATATAAATCCTTATGGAGGAACGAATAATGCTGAGTTTTTCTCTGTGGCAAGCGAGTATTTCTTTGAGCGCCCGAAACTATTAGCTAAAAAGCACCCAGAATTGTATGCACTATTAGAAAAGATGTTTAAACAAGACATGGACGATAAAAATCTCTATTTAAAACGCATAGATATTTCCAGAAACGATCCTTGTCCTTGTAATAGTGGATTGAAGTATAAGAAGTGTTGTATGGAGGAATAATCTTTTAACTAAAGTTTTTTCTTCATGAGTATTGTTTTCTTCACTTTTTTCCCATTAATATTACAATACTCAGAATTTTTATTATCACTTACGAAAACTAAATATTTATCTAAGTATGCTATACCTTCTAAATTCGTTCCAAATTCTTCTGATTTACTATTTACAGAATCAGAAATTTTTATTGATAATTGTTCAGGAGTAATAGTAGATTTACTAGTTTGATATAATTGACTTTTTTTTATTTGATCAACGAAATATTCTTCATATTTAGATTTTAGTAATAAAAGATCACCGAGGTTATTGAAAGTTAAACCAGTGTATCTATAATCAGGATGTTTTTTTATTTTAGAAATATCTAATAATTCTAAATGAGCTATATCATTTTCTATATGTTTTATTTTTATTCTAAAAAGTTGACTGAAGTTCATGTGTTTTCCTTCAGTAACGACAAAAATAATCTTCGTCTTCACGTCTATTTCAATACCTTCTAAACCATTATTGTTATTAAGAGTTTTAGGAAATTTGAATTTAGTTGTGTATTTTATCTTTAGTCTATTTCCTGTTTTTTTATTGACTATTATAATTTTACTCCTGTTTCCTTTTTCATCAGTAAAAAAGTAATAATCTTCAAAAATACTTAACCCTTCAATTTCTCGATTCTTGATTTTTGGTATATCTTCGACTTTAATAGTCTTTCCAGAATATGGATTAATGGTAAATAATTTGCCACATTTTTCAGAAGCAATTATTAAATTCTTTTTATAGATTGTAGCTGATGAAATTTCTAGTGGATGCTTAAAGGTATCTTCAAGTGATATGAATTGTATATCTTGAGAATATGAATACATACTATAAAATATAATTATATAAGTTATAAGTTTTTTCATTCTAATTTTATTCTAATTTGTAAACTGTTGATGAGTAGTATTCTACTTTTAGAATGCATTCTGTAGAGTAGCCAGCATATCCAAAATAACCATTAAATTTTATAAATATATTGGTACCTTTAACTTCGTATAAATCTCCGTCGCCATCTGTTAAGTCGATTTTATAGTCGCCACTATCTAATTCAGTTTTTACATAGATGTAATCTATTTCCCTTCCATCTTCATCAAGAGTCCCTCTGTCCAACTCAACTTTTTTATAAAACTCATTGACTGTATAACTATCTAGATCTTCGAGATTTTGTCCAAATGAAAAACTGCTAATTAGTAAAAATAGTAGTATTATAAATTTTTGTTTCATAATTCTCTTTTTTCTGGAAATGTTGCATAACGTTTAGTATATGGCAAGTAGGGCTATAGAAAGCGATAAGCTTTCAAGTTTGTACTGAGCCAAAGCGTTGTATTTTGTTTTTATCTTATTCATTTTAAAAGCCAAATTAAAAATTTGGAGGTGTTTGTAAATAGCACTGAGCTTTCGTAAGCTACTGAACGCCCTATTTGCTATATACAGTGTTACCAGTAGTTTTATTTTTTATCAAAGTGGAAAGCCATTATTTCAACTTGAGCAATTTTGTCTTTATCTTGCTTAAGATGGAATTCGTAACTAAATGATGACTCACCTCTATCTCCTTTATATTTTACAAAATAATCGTGATTAGGAGTTACCTCTTTGATGGTTTTTAAAACACTAGTAAAATCTTTATTTTCAACGAAAAGCATTACTGCTACTTTTGAATCTCTCCATGTTAGATATCTATCAAACAATTGAGATATTGCTTTTAAGTATTCTGATGCGCCATGCCAAACCTTACATTCGGCAATAAATAAATTTGTCCCATCATTGGCATATTTCAATATAATATCTGCTTTACCACCTCTATTAAAGGTTTCTCCAGTTGCTGTTGTACCGGTATATCTTGTTTCAGTTACAAACAAAAATTGGTCTCGTAAACCTTCTTCATCTTTACCTTTATATAAAGCAGGTTTCTTTTCCATACTTTTTCCTGAATCATAAATAACTTTTAAAACGTCATCGTACATTTCTTGACTCATTGTCGGTACAGAATTGAATTCTTTGTTTTTCTCTATCTTGGGCTGTGTAATAATTTTTTTCTTAATGGTAGGAGCAGAAAAAACGGACTCAGTAGATGGGTCAACTTTTACGTTGATTGCTGCAAAAAAATCATTTTCTTTTTTTAAACTGGCCTTTTCTTGTCCAAACATAGAGCGAACTGTTTGTTCATATGATGTATTAAATTCAGCAACATTTTTATTTATGTTACTTAAATTGGCAAAAGCATCAGAATAACACCTTGATTCTGTTTGATTAAATTCAGTGGCATCTTGTTTGTAAATCTTAAAAGAATAGGAAACTGTTTGATTTCTTAGATTAACATTAATATCATATGAAGAATAAGTATAAGGATTTGGTTGAACCTTAAATAATCCGGCATGACCTTCAAAATGATAAGTAACTGTAAATTGGTAGGCGTCACTCATGTATTCTCTACCAAACATGTCATTTCTTCTTTCTTTAGATTTCCTTGGTTCTGAAACTTTTTTAGATTTCCTTAAAATTTTTAATGGTTCAATCTTATATTTTTCAATTAGATAGTTTGTGAATTCATTTTCATCCACCTTAAGTATATAGTCTTTTCCTTTTGATAAAATTTCTTCTTTAATTGTTTGGTAATAGATTCTAGGAAAGTCTAACCAAGATATTTGTCCAAATGATTTCATAGTTTATTTTATTTTCTATTAACGTATTTGTGTATGGAACACAGTGTGCAAAAAGACACCAACTTTTCGGATTAACACAGAGCCGAATTTTTATATTTTGTTTTAACTTTTCTTTTTTTTAAAGTCAAATTAAAAATTTGGCAGTCTTTGCAAGTAAAGACTAACCTTGCATTTAGCATTTATTAGCTATGTTTTATACACCGTGTTAGGTGGCGTATTTTATTGATTCTCTTATTCTTTCACAAACAGGCCCTAAAGCTGCTTTTAAGTTTTCTGACTTGGATTTATAACCTGCTTTTGTAATTCCGTCAAAATCACTCAATATATGTATGTTAACATCTGTTGGATACACAATAAAAGACTTGAATCTCGATAGTTTTCCTGTGAATAATCCAAGCTCGAATATTACATTGTCCCTAGAAATTAATTTTTGTTCACCTCTTGAATAAATTGTATCGTCAGGAGAGAATATAAATATGCCAAAATCAAATTTATTAGCCGCAGATTCAAGGCATTCTAAAAAGGATTTCCCTAATTGGTCAAAAGTACCTTGGTTCCATATTTCTATGTCGAATTCGTAATAAAGTTCCGTTTGGATTTTTCTAGCGATTTCAAGTCCTTCTGATGAAGAACCAATGAATATTTTCTTTTTTACTTCAACTTCATTCTTTGAGTTACCTTCTTTATTCAAAAGGAGTCCTGATTGTTCAAATAGCCTGTTAAGAGAGTTGAACTGTTCCTCGTTCATTGAATAACCCTTATTCAGCATTTCCATTCGGCACTCGTCACACATTGCTCCTGACTTCATACTTTTTGCTAAATCTAGCTTAGATTCTTTGAAATCGAAGACACAGCCTCGTGTATCATAGTGATTATAATGTTGAGGTAAAATAGAGTTCAATGCATATCGAGCAAAAAAGAATAAAAAATAAGAAGTCATTTTATCTTTCGGAATTATTAAATTAGGTACATTATTCCAAGTAAATATGAATAGCCCTTCTTCAGATTTTCCACTTCCAAAAAGATTAGAATATTCCTCATCCTCAAGTTCTCCATCAACAACAAATATTGTGTATGGATGAAAGCCTTTTAATTCTTTTCTCAACTGTCGGAGTATAGGAATTAACTCTTGTACTTTACCCTTTGAAAAATTTAGGGTTGAGAATTTCCGTTCTTGTTCAGGTTTTAGATAACTGTAGATAAATTCATCTTGATTATCATTAGCAATTTTTACGGCAGAGTCGATTTCAGAATGATACTCTTTTCCTATTCTAATTATTTCTATTGGTATTCTAGCCATTGTTTCGTTCTATGCACCTAACGGTAACGTATAAGAATAGTAGCGGTTTTTATGCACTTACTTTTCGGTTTACCACTTTAGTGTGATTTGTAAACTTAACTTTCGTTTTAGCGATTAAACCGCTATTATTTTTATACAATGTTGGGCGCAGTTTTTATTCAATAAGTTCTGTCAAAGGTTGTAATAAAGTTCTATAAAAATCTCTTATTTCAGTAGAGTCAAGAATTAGTTTTCTAACTATATTTTCATACTGTTCTTTATTAAGTCCTAAGCCAGTTGTTATTCTATTCAAAACTTGTGTCTCCCTAATCGGATAGCGAGTTAGTAATTCCAATTGGTTGTTATTTGCAACTAGGCTGTCGAAATGATTTTCTTCATCTTGTAGAACTTGGTTTAAATCAAATGTTACATTAAACTGCCCTCTTTGTTGAATGTCTCTATGTTTAGGCATTGACAACATTATTTCATTACGAAGTTTCTTTTCACAAAGTTTAGAACAAAGCCTCTCTTTGTGTTGTGAAATATCAGGAATAATATTTTCTGTTGCATTATGATTTAATGTTTCCGCATCTTGACCAGTTAATTCTGAGATTCTTTGGGAAACTTTTTCAATAATATATAAATGATAGTATAATGCTTCTACCGAGTAAAATGGAATAGCTGCAACTCCTTTTTCTAACAAAGCCTGAATTTGTTCAGGTGTTCTATCGTCTGTATCTATTAAGCCATATGCATTAATCCAGTGAATATTTTCTGTTTTTATTATTCCATTAACTGCTTTTTCTACTTCTCTACAATTTCCTTGTGGAATGACAGAAACATTTGGATAAATAAGCTGATAGATTTGTCTATCTAAACTTGTTGATTGTCCTTCTACAAATAGCAAATCTCTTTTGGAACCGAGAATATCTGTTTTAATAGAGATTGGAATAGACAAATCAGCGGTTATAAAATCAGCATCCCAATCTTTTATATTCTTTCCTTGCCATTGACAACTACGAATTAAAAGTGTACTCGATTCTTGATAATCAATTGGTAAATGAATGTCGTGAGTAGAAATTACAAAGACACAATCTTCTCTTTTCCTAAACAAAGATGTTAATAATGGCGAAATAATCGACCTATGTAAATGCCTTTCTGGCTCATCAAGAATAATTAATGAATTTGGTTCTGTAGTCAGAACATCTGCTCCAATTAAAAGTGCATTTCTTTCGCCATCAGATAATTCTGCGATGCTATATGGTTCACTACCATTTTTTGAAGCAAAAAGTTGCTCGTCTTTTCCGAGAGTGATTGTTATTGGAATATTTGATATTGCTAATAATTCATTTATTGCTTCAATAGGTGCTTGGTTTCTCGAATGTTCTTTAGCGAGTTCCATATTATCAACATCTACAGCATCGGCAATATTTCTTGCTCTAATGTTATGTGAATTGATTAAATCAAAAATTGATAATGAAGTTCTTGCCTGTGAATAATCATCTTTCCATCTTGAATAAACACGAGTATCGCTTGATTTTATGTTATTTTCAGTTGACTTCTTTTGAGAAGCAGTCATATTCATTGCATTATCTGTAAACCAAGTTTGTCTATGAGCAAGTATACGTCTAGCGTGGTTTTGATTCTGACTAAATAAATTATGCATTAAAGTTGATTTTCCAACTCCATTTGCTCCTAAAACAAAAACTGTGTTTCCTTCAGTCAATGGAATGCTAATTGTTCCATTATTTGAAGTAGGAAGATTGAACTTATATTTATTTTCAGTCATTTATTTGATTGGATTACGGTTGTTTGTCAAATTGCGCCCAACTTATTTATATATCTATTTTTGTTGTATTTATACTTCATAATTGAATGTATAAACACACTTTTTTATCATTATTATAAAACAGAAAAATAGATGGAACAGGGGGACTGAACGATTCGTTTTTTCGTTTTAGGAACCCAAATAAAAAGAATACTTATAGCAAAAACAAAAGCTAGTATAAGAAAGGGGAAAAACACCCTAAATAACATTAAATAGATAAGTATTGTAAAGCTTTACGAATATCATCACAAAGATCATACGGATTTTCGAGTCCTATATGAAACCGTACAATTCTTTTTTTATTAATAGAGCTTTCCTGTTTTGTTTGGTTTGTAGGAGTAACAACACTAGAGAAACCACCATAACTGGCACCAATACTAAATAAATCTAAAGAGTTTATAAATTGTTCAAAATTATGATCTTGACAAGGTTGTAACTCTACTTTAAAAGGCCCGGCTGCTCCTGAAAATTGTGTTTTCCATAGTTCCAAGTCTATTCCAGTAAAAAAAGGAGGGTATATTACGTTAGTAACTTCTGGTTGTGATCTGAGCCAATTGGCAACAATCATTGCGTTTTCTTGATGTTGTTTCATTCTTATGGATAGTGTTCGTAGTCCTCTAAGAGCTAACCAACAAGAATCAGAAGCAGCATAAGATCCATATCGATAGCACCAATCTCTAACAGGCATCATTTTTTCATCGGTTCCTGTAATTAGTCCAAGTATAATATCAGAATGGCCATTAATATATTTAGTAGCCGAATGTATTGATATATCGATACCTAATAAATGAGGTTTAAAAAATATGGGAGTGCCCCAAGTAGCGTCGCAAGCTACAACAATTCCTTTCCCATGAGCAGCTTTACAAACCGATTTTATATCTAATAATTGCATATTAGTTGATGAGGGTACTTCAATATACACTAAGCTGGTTTCAGGTGTTATTAAATTTTCAATATGATCGTTTTTATTAAAAAAAGTAATTTCAATACCTGATTTTGCAAGTTTGGTTTCACAAAAAGCTTTTGTTGATTTATAAACACCCTCACTAACTAAAATATGTTTGCCTAATTCAGCGTATGAACTTAATACAGCCACTATAGCACTCATTCCAGATGCGGTAGCTATGCATGTTTCTGTGCATTCAATCTTAGCCATTGCTTGTTGCAACTCGAAAGTAATTTGCGTTCCATAACGACCATAGCGTATGTTTTCAAAAACAGTTTTAGTTTTAGAAGATTCAAACGAGTGTAAATCTGGGAATACAACTGTAGAGGTTTTTGTAATAGGAGGGTTTACGCTCTGCATACTTTTTGCACTAGCTCTCCCTAAATGTGTGAGTTGAGTATCAATATTCATACAATAGTTTAAATTATTTCTTACTGAAAATTTATGATCATATTTCTACGTTACTTAAGGTTTGTTTTTTAACAAGCCTATCTTTGGGAGAAAAATAAATTTGCATTCCAGTAGTTAGTTGCTCTACAATAAAACCGCCAAGGGCTCCTTTACCTAGTTCTCGAGCGCGTTGCGCTCCATGAGAAACAATAGATGCATTACCGAGAATTAAACCAGATACTTTGGAAATTAAAGGATCATGTGTAAGGTTCATTTGTTTAGCGACTAAAACTAAAGGAGTGTCTTTAAATTCCTTTATTTTGTCTAAGGTTTTTCCTATACCAATTTCATCTACATTTACAATTATAGCTTTATTAAGTGTAGGTCCATCTGCCAAGAAATGACCTTTCTGACTAGTAAAAGATCCCATAAACGCTGTTTTTAAATGTAACTTTTCAATATCTTCCTCACGAATAACTTTAGGTAGTTCTAGCAAAGGTTCATTTTTGAAATGTTGTTTGCGAGATGTAATAATATGTTTCATATTATCAGGATCTTTTATTAGCAAATTGAGTTCTTCGATTTCTAAATGAAAAATATCTTCTTCAGGAATTTCTACTTCATGTGCTAGATTAACCAAGCTTTTTCTTACAAGAGAGTACTTTTCTGTAAACAAACACTTTAGAGTTTCTCTCATGGCCATGTTTTTTTGACAGCCTCGTATAGCAGGCATTATGGTAGTCATCTTTTCTTTTCCTAATATTTTTTCAAGTTCAAGCTCAAATTTGAGTCTTTTTTCTCTTTGTTCTCTCCAGTTTTTTCCAATTCCGCTATCGCGAATTCCTTCTACATATGCTCTAAGTGCCTCAGGAGTATCAATTAATCTAGGATGACGAATTTCAAGAGCTTCTCCTTCACTATAAAAGCCTACTTTTTCACGAGCAATAATCATTGCTTGCTCAATATCATTTGCTTGCTCAATAGCTAAGTTTGCTTCTGTTACGGCACTATTATCTAAACCTTGTCCAAGTTTTGCAACAGCAGAATCTACATCATCTAAACCAGCTTCTTTAAATAATACTTGTAATTTTCTTGTATAATAAAATCCAAATCGAGCAGATTTTATAAAATCAACACAGGTTGAAGTTCGCATAAACTGAACAATTTCATTGATATATCCAATTTTTTCTTTCGCAGTCATTTGTGCCGTATCCAAACTCTTCATTTTTTTTATGTAGTTTTTGAATGCCACAATTTTTTCATCCAACTTTAGAGAAAAACTTATAGCTTCTCGATCCATTCTGTCGTTGAATTTTTTAGCGCTATTTAATAAGTTAGGCGCTCTTTTTTTACCATAATGCTTTTCAAACCAAGCTAATGTTGGAAACTGTTCATAAAGAATCATTTCAGGATAAAAACCTAAATCAGGATTTTCATTAACTTTCTTAAGATAATATGCTACTGTATTCTCAATATATTCTTGTTCAGTTTCGGGGAAAGCTCCGTAAAAAGTTAACGCATCTTTGGTAAGCGAATAATAGGTGTGTCCGCCAATACGTTGCATAAACCCTATCGTTTTATCACTAATAATATATCCAATATCTTGTCGAGCAAGTTGAAAAGCACCCGGGCTTCCTTTTCGTCCGGTTAAAATAGTAGCGAAAATGGTATAGTCCATAGAGGCAGGATGCGGTAATAATTCAGAAAAATTACTACTACTAAATATTGCAGATGAGGTGTTAAACAATTCTTTTTCTTTAGCGGAAAAAGCTTTAAAATCTTCACGAGCTTTATTTAAGGTATCGTTTGGAGTTTCTTCTAATTTAATAGCACCTAGCTCTTTCGTTAAAGGTCTAGATTGTAATATATATAATTCTCCTTTTTCAATAGCAAATTCAATATCTTGAGGAGTATGATTGTATAGTTGAGAAATTTTAAGAGATACATTAATTAGTTGTTGGATAATTTTTTGATCTAAAGGAGCTTGATCGAAGCCACGAGACTGTAAAATTTTTCTAGTAGAGCTGTTAATAAGAAGTGAAGAACCGGATGTTTTTTGATCTACTAATTGATCACCAAATCCTTTACAATACCCAATGAGTATTTCATTTTTTTTAGGGTTTGTATATATAACTCCACTATATTCAGATTGAACCAATTTTTGCACGATTAAAGCCATTTTCATTTGGTTGGGCTGAATATTGTGAAGTTGGGTATATTCTTTCACTTCTTTACTAATTGATTGTTGATATAACTTTTCTGTTTTTTCTATAACTTGTTGTGTATTGTCTGTTATAGGAACATAAAATGTTTCGAACACTCCTGCCATGCTAATTTGCTCTCCGTCTTCACCATTAGCAGAACTTCTGAGAGCAACAGCTCTTCCTAATATTTCACGGATAGAGGTAATGATTTTTTGAATGGTTATAGGTAGCTGTTTATTAGATGTATAAGTGTTAAAAATAGTTGTATCAAAAACATAACCAGGCGGAACACGAATTCCTGCTTGTTTTAGTTTTGCTAAGTTTGCTGCTTTGCCTCCTATTAAATTTACATCGAAATTAGAAATTTCATCTAAAGATTTGATACTTGATGCATACGGTTCAGTAATTATATTAGATAAGGAATTAAGTTTATTTGCTTTTATGTTTGTATTAGCAGCTTCAGTATTCGTTTTATATGCTAAATTTTGTATCATGATTATAGAAAATATGTAGTTTATTTAACTTATATATAGATAAATATGTTAATGAATGTGTCTACTCTTTAGAGTTAAACTGGTAAATAAGTATTCATAGAACCCATTGTGTATTTAGAAGTTTAAACAAACCTAAATTGTCAGTTAGAGTCCTTTTTTGTGGTGATTGAGCGAAGTTGTAATCAGGTATGAAAAATCACTCGAATAGACAGAGTTTTACTCCAAATGCACAATGGGTTAATAGATTGTGCTTGTATAACGAAATATCGAAATAAGAAAATTACTTAGTTTAACTAGTTACAGTAGTTTTTTATATTATGTATTCTTGTGTTTAAAAGGGCATGTTTTTGTTAAAGGTGCCTTTTTTTCAGGAAGTGCATACATTGACCATTCTAAATGATTGTCGTCACCATAAAAAGCTACAGGAGTGGCTTCATCACGACCATCATAAACTCTTGAACGTTCTTGAATTCTCTTTCGAACTCGAAATCCAACAGTGTTTTTTGGAGCAACTTTATCAAAGTTTTTTCTAGGGTTGATTGCTAATATTAAGCTTTGCCCTAAATTTCTTGAATGACATTCTTGGTGATAAGGGGAACTAATATTAACAAATAGCTGTTCTCCAGAATGGCAAAATGACCAATATTTATTAGTGGGATCCTTTGGGATATCTTCTGGCCAAGCTTCAGAGTCATGTTCATGTAGGTATTGTAAAATTTCCCAACCTTGACTTCGATGTTCTTCAAGAGTACCATTATAAGTAGGTTTTACTATAACTAATAAAGGTTGAATAAATTCTTTTTGTAAACGAGACATACGTATTTTTTTTACATACAAAGGAATAATACGATTGAGTCTTGCTAATTCTTTTTCCTCTAAGTTATTAAGGAAAATAAAATGTTGCCGGTTATTTTTGAGAGAACTTTTAGCAAATAAACAAGGAAAATTCACTTTTTCTATAATGGCTATAAAATTAGTGTAAGCTTGCATTTGCCAAGAATAATAATAAGATTTGGAAAGTTCCTCTAGTTGAGAGCTAGTCATCCAAGTATCCTTTAAAAAAAGGACATCAGGGTTAAGTGTTAATTTAGACATAATACTTAAGTTAGGTTGTGATGTTAGATATTTCTTTCCTTAAAAAGTTGAATTAGTCTGAATATATGTTCTTGAAGATTTTAGATCATCCCTGTTGAAGTATTGTTCTTTGAAAGGAAGTGAATTACCTATCTTCTAACATAAAAATAACTGTTATGGAAAGATTGTTTATTTTTTGAAAACTACAGTAAAACCGTAAGGCATTAATGTTAGAACTAATGAGTAATTGGAATAAATATCTCCTTTCCACAAAATAGAAGTATACATATACTTTTGTTATTAATATAAAACAGAAAAATAAGTGGAACAGGGAAGCTGAACGATTAGTTTTTTCGTTTTCGTACTCAAATAAAGAAAATAAATGTTGCAAAAGCAAAAGGAAAAAGTAGAATGGGGAAAAATACCCTAAAGTGTTATGTAAGAGTTAGAAAAGAAGGATAATGCCACAAAAGCGTCATTCCGAAGGAGTGGTAGCTACTGAAGGAATCTGTTTATCTAGCTTGAGATTGTTTCGCTTCATTGAATTTCGCTCACAATGAGATCATATTTTACAAGTTTTTAAGAGATAAAATTATATAAAACTTAAGATTACTTCAACTTAAAGAATCCGTAATGATGTAAGTATTTGATTCAGTAAAAATAGAATACTGTTAGTTATTTTTAAATGGGGTTTGTTGTTGTTACTATGATACAATTATTCAGGCCAATTTATGATTTAGTAAAGTTTTTCCAATTTCTAATAGTGTTTAACATGCTGTCCAGGGATTCGCACATTGATCTTCTTTTCTTAACCAACCTGAATAAACTTTACCATTAAACTCAAATTTAACTTTTGCCCAAAGTTTTTTTGTCTCAATTACTTGATAGTATACAAACTTATTAACGTTGACAATTTCTCTTGATTTTATGTTTGGTTTATCATAAATAGGTACACTCTTTTCACCAATTGGAGGGAAAAACGAAAAGATGAGAAAACCGTCAAGTTCAACCCAACTGTTTTCATAGCCATTATTCCTCCTAATTTTATTACGATTCGAACAATCAGGAATTCCTAATATCCTATGGATCTTTGCCCAGCCATTTCGAGTCTTTTTAATGATTAGTTTATACCAACAATACTTTTCGTCATTTGTAAGAGTCTGTATTTTTTCTCCGTTATAATTGTCGTAAATTATTAATGGTTCAGGAGATTTGTTATTATAAAAGCATTTAACATAATTTTCAAAATGTATTTTTTTCTTGTGAAAATACAAATGCTGAACCTAGCATTAGTAAAACTTGTAAAATTTTCATTTAATTATCCTTACCAATTTTTATTAATCAAATTTAACTCCATTCTTTTTAAAATTCTTTTCGTATAAAATTTGTGAAATGGCTTAACGATTCCAAAATACAATTTACCAAGCTTGTTATTGATTAACACAGTTGTTGCCATTTCTAAATTAGTGACATCGTTATTTTTATAAACAATAAACGAAAGTTTAAAATCTAAATGCGAATCCTTTTGTCCTGTTAACAACTCATGAGCATTCTTGTCCAAGACTTCAAAAATGGCGATACTTTCTCCTATGTTTCCTTTGAACTGATACAACTTTTCAATTTTTGCTTCCTTTTTTGATTTAGGAGCCGTTTTCAATCCTAATAATTTAGCAATAAATTCTCTTGTGTTGAGTAAAAATTTAAAGGACTTAGGAAATGAAAGAAAAAAGGCGATCATTGCATCTTTTGGTTCAGGTACATAATGTAATCTACTAGAAACAAGTCTAAAGTTATCTGAAAAAGAAGCTGCTGCAATACTTTTGGAGATTAAATAATCTTGATCAAATCCTACTTCTATAACTTTATTATGAACCATCTGTTTTTAATTATTGCTTGACGTTTTGGTGAAGCTCCGTTTTAATACAATTTAGGTTGTTAACCAATTATTTCTTAATATTTCATATCTTCTATCAGTGCAATTATCAGATTCGTTAAAGAACTCTTTTGTTCGAACCATAAATTTTTCCAGAATCTTAACTGAGTTTAGATTTTTAGTGTCAACATCCGCTGTTATTTTATCCATTTCAAATTCTTCAAATCCGAATTTAATTAGTCCTTTTGCTATTTCCGTTCCGAAACCTTTTCTCCAATACTTTTCTCTTAATCTATAACCTATTTCATCTTCATTTTCATTGTTTTTTAAGAAAGCGCAAAGCCCTATAAATTCATGATTACTTTTCGTTTCAATTCCCCAGACTTTGGTATCAGTTAATGTTTGGTCTTTATCTACAAAATTATTTAAATGTTTATCACTTTCTTCTCTAGACATAACTTTTCTAGGTATCAAACTCATAACATTTGGATTTCCCATCATATCAAAATAATCCTCAGAATCTACTTTTGTTAAATTCCGTATGATTAATCTATCTGTTTCGAATATTTTCATTTAATTTTTTGGTTTTGGAGTTGGTTGTGATGGTTTTGGCTATGGGTAATGCGGGATTTCAAGGCACTTCACTGTCCGTCTGCTGTAAAGTTTGTTTGGTGTAATTGATTTTATATCAGTGTTTTTTTCCGAATTTCGTATGACCAATGTTGTGCTTTTGTGCTTTATTTTCCTTCGTCCGTGCGTTGACATGAAAGCTCTTCGCAACCGCAGGAACGAGGAATGTAATGTGCTTGAATTAGGCGTTGTATTATACATATGGGTTGTTTAGTCGTTTTAACTCGTCCTGGTATTCCTTTTTGAAATGTTCTATTTGTCTTGGCATCGAGCCTTTTGAAAAGTTATCTCTATGTCTTGCATCAACGTTTGAATGGCACACTATACAATAACACTTTAAATTATTTAAACTATTATTAGTCTTGTCTCCATCTACATGGTGAGTATGCCACCAACGTTTATGAAGATTACTTTTTGGTCTTACAGAACATTTTTCGCAAGTGTAATTCTGTCTATTTCGATAGTCTTTGCTAATTCTTTCTTTGCCGCGGACATAACCAAAAATATCAACTTCAATATTATCTTCTTTTAATTCAGTTTTATCAAGTGAATCGAAAAAGTCCTGAGTGTCTTCGATATCATCAAAGTAGTCGGATTTGCAATAAGAGCAAACGTCAAGTTTTACATCATTGTATTTTGTCTTTGTTTGTTTGTCAACCAAATTGTTTACATCTGAATTTGACCATTCGTACCGTTGCTTAAACCGTCCGCTACTTATAAACTCTTGAATGGTTCTACACTTGAGTAAATGAAATTTAGGGAATTTTACAGGACCGCCATTGTATGTTATATAGGCTTCTTGAATAAACATGTAGCCACGATATTTTTTTTCTTCATACTCTAGATAAATCCCATCATCTTCAAAAGAAATTGAACCTGATTTATAGGCTTCTTCAAAGTCAATACCTTTGATTATCTGAAACCCACTTCCACCTTGAATTTTTGGAAATCCAAGTTGGTCAAGTTCTCTATCAAGTTTTTCAAATGAGTATAGCATCACTTTCCAATTTCTTTAAGTACTCGTTCAACTAGGTTCTCACTAGTAGTAATGATTCTAAATTCTACTCGCCTAGAAAAATCATTGTCAATAGGATTTCCACTTATAGCGGTCAATTCTTTACTGGAATCAAGAGTTCTTCCATATGATAGTCCATTAGCAGTTAACCAAAACTGTAATTGCTGTTCCGTAGAATCAGAAAGCTGTTCATAATAGGGCATACCCCTGAAATACTTTAGAACTTCCGCAGAACGTAATTGAGACAACTTGACGTTTCCAATGTAAGGGTCAGAATCATATTGAGGTGCAGGAACAGCATCAGTGTGACCTTCAATTCTTATTTCGGCAATTTTATCGGTGTATTTATTCTGTAAAAGGATTTCAAAATATCGAGGAAGAAACTCGTTTAAGATACTTGCAAAGTTTGGTCTTATTTCAGATTTACCTGATTGAAAAAGTACGTCTGGATTTGTAAACTTTATTGAAAGGTCTTTATCTAGTTCAACTTCCCAATCCTTGAAGTCGTCTTTAAATTCCTTTTCAAGCTCGGCAAACAATTGCTCTTTTGTTGCTTTAAATTCTTCAAATATAATATCTCGTTCTTGTTGCTTCTTTTGAACTTCGACTATGTAAGAAATGGCAATGAACATGAATATGACCATAAGACCTGTCATGATATCACTAAAGGATATCCAATTGCTTTCATTGCTATTTGATTTACCTAATGCCATAATTAGTTGTAGTTAGCAATGATTCTCTGAATTAAAGTATCTAAGTTTTGAAGAGTGTCGTTTAGTCTTTCGTAAAATTCTTCATTGATATTCTCTACGTCACTTGATAGGCGCTTACTTGCTTTTTCAATAACTGAGACTCCTTCATTGAGTTGTTTCTTAGTATTTTTCCAAAACACTTCATTAATGTCTTTTATTCTGTCAATTTCTTCAAGTCTAATGAGAAGTTTAGCTACACTATCTGTGAAATTCATTTGGTTGCGTACCCAATGATTCAGCTTGTTCGTAGTTTCATCAAAAGCATAAGTGTTTTCTTTGAGTGTGTTAATTACAGAAATTAGTTGACCAACAATTTCTTGGTACTTAGTATCGTCAATCATAACCTTTTGAAGTTCTTCAATCAATTTGGTCAAATGACTATTATCATTGGTAAGCTTGCTTGTATTTTCGGTTATTTCTTTAATTGACTCTGAAGTAATCTGGAAATCTTCTGACACCTTTGTAAATTGGTTGGTCAATTGAGTTATCATTTCTTTATTTTCCTGTTGCCAATCGTTCATACGTTGAACACTATTGTTTAGTTCTTGGAAGTTTTCTTGAACAAGTTTTTCAATAAGTGCAGACATCTGAGTATTAAATTCTTCTGTCGCTCTTTTCATTACTTCAACTAAAGCTTCTGTGTTGTTTTTGGCCAATAATTCAGAGAACTCATCAAATTTCTTTGAAATGAGTTCATTGTTTTTGTTCATAGATTCTACAATCCAATCAACGTTCTTTTTAGTGTCTTTGGCGATTTCAGTTTGTTCAGCTCGAAGTTTTTGAATCTGAGTAAGTAAACTAGTTTCTTCGTCACCGCCTAAAGCTTGCTGAACCTTGCTTAAGGCATCATTTTGTTTCTCATTTGTAGCCTGTAAATCTGAAAACCGATTTCTCAACTTCACGAGTTGAGTTGAGATACTGTCATCAGTTTCACCAATTAGCGATTTGTTGAGTGTTTGAAGATTTGTATTAGTTTCTTTTCTTGACTCTAAAAGAGTGTTGTTTATTTCTTGTAAAGCCGCTAATTCATCAGTTGGTTTTGGTGGAAGTTTCTGTTCTGCTGATCTTAATACAACTTGTGAAATTTTACCAAAAACTAATGAAAGCGAGATTCCCCAAATGGAAGTTGTAAAGGCAGTTTTTAATCCTTCAAGAAGAGTTGGAATACTTTCAGTTATGTTCTCTACATCAAAGTGTCTAAGACCGAAGTAGATTCCGACAAATGTTCCTAGAACACCAATTGTGGTGAAGACATTTGGTATTGTGTCATAGATGTAGGGAATAATTCGATTGACTCCTTTAGTCCAAACTCGAATAGTGTAATAAATCGAGAATAGTGTCCAACTCGCCAAGAGTCCGTATATGGCCATCATGTATATTTCCATATGTCTTTTTTAGTCTTTTATTTTTTTCATTTCTGTCGAGCGTTGGCAAAAAAGCAATGTGTGCGTAGCACTCTTTGCTTGCGCGTTCGGCTTTTTTCGCATGAAGCCCAGCGTCCCGTGTATGGTGTCGTAGCATCCCGAAGGGTGCTATGCACTATACACATTGTTGGCAGCAGTTTTATTTTTTATAGTGTTTTATCAGGTCAATTTCAAATTGAGGGCTGTCAAACCATTTGGAATAATTGTAGCTCTGATATGTTTTTAATTCTCCAGTTTTTTTGTCTTTTCTAGTTTTAGTATTGGAGTACGATTCTTGAAATGCTTTTAGAAAGCTTTTCCATTCATCGTTTAATATTTTATAATCTCTTTCAATGTTTTCTTCATAGTTATCAATTTCATCTGGTTTGAACAATAACGTCATTGCCCTAACCTTTGCGTAGGTGTTTAAGTCTACTCTTTGATTAGGGTGTTTCAATTTGCTCATTTTTTTAAAACAAAGGAATCCGTAGTAGCTGTTGTCTAATGAATCCTTATCTGTAAGTTCTTCGAAGCTTATATTTTGTCGAATAAATAACTTCTTTTCTCTAGCCTTGGTCACTTTGCCATTAGAACAATAGAACATTCTAAAAAACAAGTTCCTTTCTAAAACACTTTTAGCAGGGATGTATCCATTAAAAACTCCATCAGCAAATTCTCCTCTTTTTCTTTCATATAGTAACCCGTAATGGTCAAACAACCACTTTTGAATTTTCACTTGCAAGTCATCATTGGATATTTTGTCAGCATTAATGACAGGAGTTTGTTGATTTGTTGCATTAGATATATTTTTAATCAAATCAACCTTGTTTTCATGATTGCTATTTTCAAGAAGGGTTATGATTTTTACCAAAACCTCTTTGCTCTGGAATACTTTTTCGACATCATCTTCTAGGTTTTCTTCATATATCCTGCTTAAGGTATAAGATGTTTGTCCCCCATTTATTATTTGAGGGTTTTTGACAATTAGTTGTGCTTTGTTTTTTTGACCAATTCTTTCATTGATATAGGTCTCATCTGATAGCATAGTTACCCCATTATTATATAAGGCAAACTCGTTAGTAGAATTCTCAAGAATAGTTTCTTTTATGGCTGTATTCACCTTTTTACCTTCATGACCTAAATAGCTTCTCGGATTATATTTTAAGATTGAATTTTTGTATTTATACATTATTCGACCTAATTCGATTGTTGGCACGAATAAAACAGTTATCTCACATTCTCCTTTATCAGTAAGTACAGTATAACTTATTTTACTTCCAGCATTTTTATTGCTTAAATCAATGTTAATACTCAAATCAGAAGCTTTGTAGAAAGTTCCTGTAATAACGGGGAATACTAAATCTTCATAGCATTTATTAAAATCGAATACAGAAGCGGCAAATCCTCCTGTAAGTTTCCTTAAATCACTTGCTTTTACATCTTTCAAGTTTGCAAGAATGATAACTTGATATGAATATCGAGCAATATCATCGATAGACGAAATTTCTCTTTGGAGCTGCTTAATCTTACCGTTATATTCATTACCATCTTCGTCCGAATTTTCACCATCCAAAATTCGGTTAACATCCATTACCAGAATTTCTGTCAAATCGATTTGTTTACTCTCGAAGTTTCTGTCGTTAGTTCTGAATTTTGACTGAATAAAATAGACCGTTTTTGTCTCTGAATGAATATAATATCCATCAATTCCTCCATCATATGAACCGTCAGTTATGAAATGCTCTCTTTCTTTAAAATCAAGTATGCCAAAATTGACTTTTAAATACAGATGGATAAATGCTCGTGCTCTAGCTTGATTTTGTTTTTCAACATCACTAGTTCTTGGATACTTTTTATTCATAGATGCAGGAGCATCCTTAATTATTGTATCGAGAATATTTATTAGAGTTTGATATTTAGTCATATTTCAATTGCTGCCAACTTATTTATATATTTACTTTTATTGTGTTTATACAACTAATTTAGATGTATAAACACATTTTTAAATCATTATAATAAAACAGAAAAATAGATGGAACAGGGGGACTGAACGATTCGTTTTTTCGTTTTAGGAACTCAAATAAAAAGAATGTTTATAGCAAAAACAAAAGCCAATATAAGAAAGGGGGAAAACACCCTAAATAATAAAAAAACAGAAAATTGTTAGTTGTTTGTAAATGAGATTTATATTCCTTGCAAGCTATTCGCTCATGAGATCCAATGGTAATTTTTTCTAGAATTAATTCTAATTTTATTGAAGTCTCCCAAAAGTCAGTTTTAGTTCATTTAGGAATTTTGTACGTAACCTTTTCTTCTAATTCATTTATTCGTTTTCCTTTCCAAACTTTGTCAGATAAACATACAAGGAGATCTTCAAATTGTTAGGTCAGGATTTTTCTAGTCTCCAAGAGTTACAGTAAACTTTGCTTCTTCGTGTTAAAATCTTAATTTTTTAATAGTACATGCTTTCAATAGCATTGTAAGAAACCGTTTTATAACTCGTCTTATTAATTTTTAAAGTGAATGAAATATAGTACTAGATTAATTATTATTGCATGCACATTTTTTGTTTTAACAAGTTGTTCCAAAAACGAAAATGAACAAAAAGGATGTGATTTAAACAGGTTTACAGGGCGTTGGACTTTTATTGTTAACGGAGATCCTTCAACTGAATATAAGGGACAAATTGATAAATTTAATGAGAATACGTTGAATGTTACCTTTCAACCCAATACAGCACACGATTTTTTCCTTCAAACAGAAGTAGATTGTGAAAGTGGAAAGATATTTAAACAAATTCCCGCAGGAAACCATGGAACAAACACAAGAGAAGGATTAATTTCTTTGACCAGATTTGTTTATAAAGATTCTACCTATATTAATTTTACAGGTACTCCAGAAATTAGAGTAAAAATGATTGAAGGAGTAAAGGAGTAAACTGTTACATCTTAAGAAAGAATAATAAAAAAATAGAAAATTGTTAGTTGTTTGTATGTGAGTTCTATATTCCTTGCCAAGCTATTCGCTCATCAGATCCAATGGTGATTTTTTCTAGAATTAATTCTAATTTTATTGAAACATCCCAAAAGTCAGTTTCAGTTAATTCAGAAATTTTGTAAGTAACTTTTTCTTCTAATTCATTTATTCGTTTTCCTTTCCAAACTTTGTCAGATAAACATACAAGGAGGTCTTCAATTTTTAGATCAGGATTTTTCCAGTCTCCATGTGTCACAGTAAATCTAGCTTCTTGGTCTTTAAATCCTAGTTCTTTTAATAGTTTAAGTCCTTCAGATTCATGTTTATTACCTTTGTTATATAGCTCATTAGTAATTACAGCTTTTCCAATGTCATGAGTTGATGCGCCAAATAGTATTTCCTTTTCGTTTAATAGTAAATTAGGCCATTCTTTTTTAAACTCTTCAATAATGTAAAATGCTGTAGAATTAACAATAGTTAAATGCTTTACTAATCTTTGGGGAGCATTACATTGTTCAAGTAAATTTTTTATTTCGTTGGTTAATTCTACTAATTTCAACTAGTTAATTTTTAGGTATTAGAGGTTTGAGTAAAGTTAGAAAGAGATTTGAGACATTATAGTTTTAGCTTAAGAAATATTTAAACTTAGAAATACTAATAGTGTTTAAATATATAGAAACTCTTTTATGTTGTTTAGAGATAGAAAAAAGGCGTTATAAATTATAACCTACACTAAATTGCACCGAAGCATTATAGCCTTTAAAATCGCCAATAGTTATATTGTTTGTATATTCAAGAAAAGGAGTAATGGCGTGATATAGATTTAATTCAAGGAAAAAGTTATTAATTTTCCTTCCTATTCCTATGTTAAAACCAATATCAATTGTCTTAGGATCACCAACATCAAACTGAGTTTTCTCATTAGACAATAAAAAACCGATTTGAGGTCCAGCTAAGATGTACGTTTCGTTGTAAAATTTAAAGTTTAAAGGAATGTTTAAGTAATTTAGTTTGTAATTAATAGTATAGTCATCTATACCATCTATAACACCATTAACAATTGTAGCTCCTTCATCAGAATTATCTCTATCGCCAAGTTGAGAGTATACCAATCTTGGTGAAAAATGAATGTTTTTCTGTAATGCAACTTCGTATAAAACTCCTAAGTGAAATGAAAAAGAATACTCCCTTGTAAGGCTTACTCCATAAGAAGTTTGTCCAGTAGAAACAACTGTTGAAGCATTTAAACCTCCAAAAATACCAAAGTTATTCTGCGAAACTAAGTGAAGCGTGTTCATTAAAAGAATACAAAGTATAATTTTAATTTTCATAGTCAATTTTTTTAATTAGTTTGAAGAATAGATACAATGTACCTATCTTTTTTCAAGGTTCAAATAAAAGGAATAGTTTATATAAAAGCAAAAAATAAGCTTTGGGTTTTGTTAAATTATAACGTTTGGTTTATGATGTATTGTAAAATTACAAGAATTGGCAATAAAGCACATTTTATTGGCTTCTTCGTGTAAAGCAATTGCCTTGTCAATCATATCTTGATCCATAATTTTTACAGTAGGATGTAAAGTAACTTCAGTAAACTTTCCGCTACCATTCTCTGTTTCTTCCATAACACCTGTGGCATTGTCAATATATTCAGTAACAACAATTTTGTGAACAGAACATAAATGCAAGTACCAAAGCATATGACAAGAAGATAGAGAAGATAAAAATAAATCTTCTGGATTATATCTTGTTTTATCTCCTAAAAAAGAAGGATCAGATGAACCTAATATAGCATCGTATTTGCCTTTTGTAATGATGTTGTGATTTCTGTTATACGATTTGTAATTCAGTGTTCCCTTTCCTTCATTTCCAGTCCATTCAACTTTTATAGCATAGTTGTGTTTTTTCATCGTGTTTTCAATTCAATTTTAAATAGTTTGTTGTATTTGACTAGCTAAAATTAATTAAAAACTTTAAAATGTGATTCTTTAACTGTCATTTGGTTATGATCAAATGTATTCAAGAATTTGTTTGTAATTGATTCATTATGAAGAAGTAGACTGAGTTGCATCGAAGCCAACGACTGAAGGAATCTTTCGATATTTGTCATTCTGAACAGTTACCTGAATATAATTGGAAGTAGTGAAGAATATTCTGTTTAGAAAAGATTTACTCGAAGATGATAGATCCTTCGTTTTCCTTTCGAGTTACCTCAGGAATAACTCAGGATGACAGCTAGCTTATTTGAATCTTTTTTCTTTGCTCTTTTGTTGTTCTGAACAGTTACTTGAATATAATTTGAAGTAGTAAAGAATATTCTGTATAGAAAAGATTTACTTGAAGATGATAGATCCTTCGTTTTTCCTTCGAGTAACCTCAGGAATCACTCAGGGTGGCACTTGTTTGTTTAAGTCTTTTTCTTTTAGTCTATATTTTTGACTCCTGATTTTTCTTTCAAAATCTCTTCTAACTTCTCATAAGTTCTATAACTAAACTCATTAATAGCATTTTGAACCATTACTTTAGGATCTGCATTAATACCATCGTGAGCTACAAAACCAGTAAAAAAATGAGATTCTCTAGGCTCTGTGTTATGGTTAATTGTAGTAGAAATTTTGGTATAAAGAGAATCTTTTAATAAGATACTTCCTGCTATTTTAAAAATAAAAAAATCCCGATCAGAATGGCCAAGAGATTCGTTTAAACCACTTACTTCAACAGATTCAGAGTATCCTTTAAATAAAACAGTATCAATTCTTATTTTCACATCATTTGAACTTGAATTAAGAAGTATGTTTCTCTTTTCTAGTTTTTCAACCAAGATCTTTTTTACTTTATATATTCTTTTGAGTGAATAGTCGCCTGTTTCCTTAAAGAAAACGGATTTCGATTTTACTTGATTGATAAAATGAGGAGAATAGGTTAATGTTGCATTTATAGGAGTTGCAAACTTTTTATTTTTCCATCTAAAATCGTTTCGCATACTTCTGAAAGAAACCCAGTTACAAGAAGTGAAACTAACAAAAACGAATAAACTAACCGTATAAATTAAAAAGTGTGTTGAAATAGTCTTTTTTCTTGTTTTCATATGCGCTTTTTATTATCAAAAACTAAACCAAAAACTTTTCATTGCTAAGTAATTTATGAATAACAGAACATCTTTTATTTCCAATAATAATTATAAATCAATCTCTTTTAAAGCTTTGATGTTATTACGTTCTAAGAAGGCATCAATCGTTTCAAAATGTTCAATAACACGCTGATCTTTAAATTCAAATACTTTTTCAGATAAACCTTGTAAAAAGTCTCTATCGTGTGAAACTAGAATTAAAGTTCCGTCGTAATTCAATAAGGCTTCTTTAATAACATCTTTCGATTTTAAATCTAAGTGATTCGTAGGCTCATCTAAAATCAACAAATTAACAGGCTCTAATAAGAGTTTTACCATTGCCAAACGCGTTCTTTCTCCTCCAGAAAGTACTTTTACTTTCTTCTCTAAATCGTCTCCACTAAACATAAAACGACCTAAAATATTCTTTATTTGCGTACGAATATCACCTTCAGCAACTTCATCTACTGTTTGGAAAATAGTCAATTCAGGATCAAGTAAAGAAGCTTGATTTTGCGCAAAATATCCAACTTTTGCGTTGTGTCCTAAACCACATTCACCTTCAAAATCAATTTCACCCATAATTGCTTTAATCATGGTTGATTTTCCTTCACCATTTCTACCTACAAAAGAAACTTTTTCTCCTCTCGCTATAGAAAAACTTGCCTCTTTAAAAACAGTTAAGTCTCCGTACTTTTTAGTCAATTCATTTACACGAACAGGATAATCTCCAGATCTAGGAGAAGGAGGGAAGCGTAGCTTTAAAGCAGAAGTATCTACTTCGTCTATTTCTACAGGAACTAGTTTTTCTAACATACGTTCTCTAGACGCTACTTGATTGGTTTTAGAATAGGTTCCTTTAAAACGTTCAATAAACGCTTTGGTATCGGCAATAAATTTTTGCTGTTCTTCGTAGGCTTTTAATTGATGTGCTCTACGTTCTTTACGTAATTCTAAATAATGAGAATAATTGGCTTTGTAATCATGAATGGTTCCCATAGTTACTTCTATGGTACGATTGGTAATATTATCGATAAAAGCTTTGTCATGGGAAATGACAACAACAGCTTTTGCTTTATTGAGTAAAAAGTTTTCTAACCAAATTACGGATTCAATATCTACGTGGTTAGTTGGCTCATCTAATAAAATAAGATCAGGTTTTTGTAGTAAGATTTTAGCTAATTCAATACGCATACGCCATCCACCACTAAATTCAGAAGTCAACCTATCAAAATCATCTTGCTTAAAACCTAAACCTTTTAGAGCCTTTTCTACTTCAGCTTCGTAATTTACTTCCTCTAAAGCATAGTATTTTTCACCTAAATCAGATACACGCTCAATAATTTTCATGTATCCTTCAGATTCATAATCGGTACGCGTTTCTAGCTGTTTGTTTAAATCATCCATTTCAGCTTTCATATCAAAAACAGCTTGAAAGGCTTTAGAAGCTTCTTCTCTTACGGTACAATTATCTTCCATTAGTAAATGCTGTGGTAAATAAGCAATAACAGTATCTTTAGGAGAACGAACAGCTCCTTTAGTGGGAGAAGTTACACCAGCAATAATTTTCATCATGGTCGATTTTCCAGCTCCGTTTTTTCCCATTAAAGCTATTTTGTCATTCTCGTTAATAACAAAAGAAACATCGCTAAATAAAGTAGAACCACTAAATTCTACTCCTAATTGATCTACTGTAATCATTGTACCTGAATTTTAAAGTCGCGAAAATAGGTATTTTACAAATGTTGAATAGGGAATTTTTAAAGGAAATAAGGTAAAGCGTTTTTAAAATTAAACATTTAAAGAGAAATTGTTTAATAAATAACTTTTTTAAAAAAGATTTGCTTTGTAAAGAAATTATCTTATAAATTTGCAGTGTAAAATTATTACAATGACATTCATTCAATTACATCATCATCATTTTCATATTTGCACTCAGGCGAATTGATAATGTTATGAAGTAATCTAAAACATAAATTTAAAATCCGTTTGAGTAAATCAAACGGATTTTTTAGTTTATAAAACTTCATTATAAAATCTAAGATTTACTCAAACAACAACACAAAAACTAAAAATGAGTAAATTAAGATTAGCAGTTCAAAAATCAGGAAGACTTAACGAAGAATCGTTAAAACTGTTAAAAGCTATTGGAATTTCTATAGACAATGGAAAAGATCAATTAAAAGCATCTTCTAGAAACTTTCCTTTAGAAGTTTTCTTTCTTAGAAACGGAGATATTCCTCAGTATTTAAGAGATGGTGTAGTAGATATTGCAATTATTGGCGAAAACTTAATTGTTGAAAAAGGAGAAGGTATTGAGGTAGTCGAAAAATTAGGTTTTTCTAAGTGTAAAGTTTCTATTGCAGTCCCAAAAACATCAACAGTAGCAAGTTTAAAAGAGTTAGATGGAAAGCGAATTGCAACATCGTATCCAAAAACAGTAGAGAAATTTTTAGCAAAAGAAGGTGTAACAGCAAATTTACACATCATTAACGGATCTGTTGAAATTGCACCAAATATTGGTTTGGCAGATGCTATTTGCGATATTGTTTCCAGTGGTAGTACATTGTTTAAAAACAACTTAAAAGAGATTGAAGTGTTGTTGAAATCGGAAGCTGTATTGGTGAAATCACCTAAGATTTCTGAAGAAAACCAAGCGATTTTAGACAAAGTACAATTCAGATTACAATCGGTTTTAGCAGGAAGAAGGAATAAATATGTGCTATTAAATGCACCTAATAATAAGATAGACGATATCATTAAAATTTTACCAGGTATTAAGAGTCCGACAATTTTACCGTTAGCGAAAGATGGATGGAGTTCAGTACACTCAGTAATTAATAAAAACGATTTCTGGGATATTATTGATGAGTTAAGAGCTGCTGGAGCAGAAGGAATTTTAGTATGTCCAATTGAAAATATGATTCAGTAACTATGGAAACTTCAATAATGAAACTATACAAGAATCCAGATAAAAACACTTGGGAAACACTTTCTACAAGAGCTCAATTAGATAAAACACAGTTGAATGATACAGTAACAACTATTTTAAATGAGGTAAAGGAAAACAAAGATGCTGCATTGTATAAGTATGCTGAATTGTTTGATAAAGTGAAATTAAAGACTCTAGAAGTTACTCAAAGTGAAACAGAAAATGCGAACAATGTTATATCTGAAGAATTAAAGAAAGCTATTGAATTAGCAAAAGACAATATAGAACGATTTCACAGTTCTCAGAGAGAAGAACCTACTATTATAGAAACAACAAAAGGAGTACAATGTTGGAGAAAAAGTGTAGGGATCGAAAAAGTAGGTTTGTATATTCCTGGAGGAACTGCGCCTTTATTTTCTACTATTTTAATGTTGGGAATACCAGCAAAAGTAGCCGGTTGTAAAGAAATTGTATTATGTACACCACCAGATAGTGAAGGAAATGTACATCCAGCTATTTTGTATACAGCAAATCTTGTAGGAATTACTAAAATATGTAAAGTAGGAGGAGCGCAAGCAATTGCAGCAATGACATACGGAACAGAAACCGTTCCGCAAGTATATAAAATCTTTGGCCCAGGAAATCAATTTGTAACCAAAGCAAAAGAGTTAGTACAGCAACAAGGAGTAGCAATTGATATGCCTGCAGGTCCTAGTGAAGTCTTAGTGATTGCAGATGAAACGGCAAATCCAAGTTTTGTAGCTGCCGATTTATTATCGCAAGCAGAACACGGAACAGACAGTCAGGTAATTTTAGTTACGAATGATGTGACTGTTATAGAAAAAGTAAATCTAGAATTAGAAAAGCAATTGAACGCATTACCAAGAAAAGAAATCGCGGCAAAAGCTTTAGAAAATAGTAGAACAATGTTCTTTTCATCTGTAGAAGAATGTGTTGAATTTAGTAATGTATATGCACCAGAACACTTAATTATAGCGTCTGAAAATGCAGAAGCATTTATAGATAAAATTACCAATGCAGGTTCCGTATTTTTAGGAAACTATAGTTGTGAAAGTGCTGGAGATTATGCTTCTGGAACCAATCATACATTACCAACGTATGGATATGCTAAAAATTACAGTGGCGTTTCATTAGATAGTTTTGTAAAGAAAATTACATTTCAAAAGCTTTCTAAAGAAGGAATTCAGAATATAGGAAATGCCATTGAGTTAATGGCAGCCGCAGAAGGCTTGCAAGCACATAAAAATGCAGTAACAATTCGATTAAACACGATTAACAATTTGATCTAAATTATGATTCGACCTATTGATAAAAATTTTGAAAATCAAGACAGCAGATTTAGGATAGAGATGAAAAGCTGTTTGAGCTTTAGCGAGTTCTTTTCATCTGTGGCTGAGGGTGTCGTAGTATTTTCTCAAGTTTTTATCATACGTCTTGATTTTTGCTTCTTTGCATCAAGACAAAGAAGAGGGGTTAAAAGTACTTAAGGATTGACTTTAAATTGATTGAAACACTCAATAGAAAAATGAAAACATTACAATTAGAAAACCTCGTAAGAGAAAATATACAAAACCTAACAGCATATTCATCTGCAAGAGATGAGTTTAAAGGAACGGCAGATATTTTTTTAGATGCAAACGAAAACCCATATGGAACTTTAAATCGTTATCCAGATCCACACCAAGTACAGATTAAAGAGCAGTTAGCGGAACTAAAAAAAGTAGGAACAGATCAGATATTTATAGGAAATGGTAGTGATGAAGTAATTGACTTAGCTTTTAGAATTTTTTGCGAACCAGGTGTAGACAAAGCGTTGACATTTTCTCCTACATATGGAATGTATGATGTTTCAGCAAACATTAACAATATAGAACTCATAAAACAACCATTGATCAATGATTTTCAAATCAATTTAAATCAATTACAACCGTATTTAGATGATCCTAGTGTAAAAATCATTTTTGTATGCTCACCAAACAATCCAACAGGAAATACTTTTAACACAGAAGACATTGAGTATATTCTAGAGAATTTTGATGGCATTGTGATTATAGACGAAGCATATATCGATTTTAGTAAGCAAGCATCTTTTACAACTAAGATCAATCAATATCAAAATTTAATAGTAAGTCAAACATTTAGTAAAGCTTGGGGATTGGCAGGTGTTAGAGTAGGAGCGGCCTATTCTAATTCTAAGATTATAGATGTATACAATCGAGTAAAACCACCATATAATGTAAGTGTTTTAAATCAAGAAGCAGTATTAAATTCATTAGCCAATTTAGAAGAAGTACAGCAAAATATAACACAAATCTTAACAGAAAGAGAACGTTTAAAAGAATTATTGGCAACCTTAAAAATGGTGAATAAAATTTACCCTACCGATGCTAATTTCCTTTTAGTACAAGTAGATAACGCTGATGAAACCTACGAATATTTAATAGAAAAAAAGGTAATTATAAGAAACAGGAATAAATTAGTAAACAACTGTATTCGAATTACGGTAGGAACTCCAGAAGAGAATGAGAAATTGATTGAAGCACTTCAATTAATTTCGAAATCCTGAATTTAATTTAGGAACTTTTCAATGAAAAAAATGAAGTAAAGGAGGTTTTATTAAAAAGATAATGAATATCCTTTTTAGCGTCATTCCGAATTTATTTCGGAATCTCATAATACTATTAAACAATGGTTTGATATGAGAACCTGAAACAAGTTCAGGAAAATATAAAAAAGAATTGAACACAATTAAAATAATAAAGAAGAGATTCTGAATCAAATTCAGGATTGATTAACAAGTTAATCATGAGCAAAAAAGTATTATTTATAGATAGAGACGGAACATTAGTAATAGAACCACCAATAGACTATCAATTAGATAGTTTAGAAAAACTAGAGTTTTATCCTAAAGTATTCCAATACATGGCTAAAATAGCAACAGAATTAGACTATGAACTTGTCATGGTTACAAATCAAGATGGATTAGGAACCGATGCTTTTCCTGAAGATACGTTTTGGCCTGCACAAAATAAAATTATAGATGCTTTTGCTAAGGAAGGTGTGGAATTTTCAGAAGTTTTTATAGACAGAACATTTGCTGCAGACAATGCTCCAACGCGTAAACCAAGAACAGGATTATTAACACAATATTTTTCTGAAGCATATGATTTAGAAAACTCTTTTGTGCTAGGAGATAGAATTACAGATATGGAGTTAGCTAAAAACTTAGGAGCGAAAGGAATTTATTTGTCAGAAGATCCAGAATTAGGAGCAGATGAAATAGAAGCCTCTAAACAAGAAATTTTAGATAGTATAGCATTAACAAGTACAGATTGGAAAGAGATTTATGAGTTTTTAAAACTTAAAGATCGTGTGGCAGAAATTACGAGAAATACCAATGAAACAGAGATTTATATCAAGTTAAACTTAGATGGTTCAGGGAAAAATGAAATAAGTACAGGACTTTCCTTTTTCGATCACATGTTAGATCAAATTGGGAGACACGGAGCAATGGATTTAACGATAAAAGTAAATGGAGATTTAGATGTAGACGAGCACCATACGATTGAAGATACAATGATTGCGTTGGGAGAAGTCTTTTATAAAGCTTTAGGAAATAAATTAGGTATAGAACGTTACGGTTTTTGTTTACCAATGGACGATTGTTTAGCGCAAGTTGCTGTTGATTTTGGTGGGAGAAATTGGTTAGAGTGGGATGCAGCGTTTAAACGTGAAAAAATAGGAGACATGCCTACAGAAATGTTTTTTCACCTATTTAAATCGTTTACAGACGGCGCAAAATGTAATTTAAACATTAAAGCGGAAGGCGTAAATGAGCACCACAAAATAGAGGGGATTTTCAAAGCATTTGCAAAAGCAATGAAAATGGCCGTAAAACGCGATGCTAACAAAATGTTTTTACCATCAACAAAAGGGGTTTTATAGATTAAGAATAAGATATAGGATAAATGAAACTAGTAATTATAGATTACGGAGCAGGAAATATAAAAAGCATTCAGTTTGCTTTTAAACGTTTAGGAGTCGATGCTGTTTTAACGAATAATGTTGATGAAATTAAAAATGCAGATAAAGTGATCTTTCCAGGTGTAGGAGAAGCGAGTTCGGCAATGCGTAAGTTACGTGAAAGTGGACTGGATAGTGTAATCCCTACATTAAAACAACCTGTTTTAGGAATATGTTTAGGTATGCAACTCATGTGTAATTCTTCAGAAGAAGGAAATACCAAAGGTTTAGGAATTTTTGATGTTGCAATCAAACGTTTTTCTAATACTGTAAAAGTCCCGCAAATGGGGTGGAATACCATTACAGATTTAGAATCTGATTTGTTTGAAGGAGTTAAAGAAAACGAATATATGTATTTGGTACATAGCTATTACGCAGAAAATTGTGCTGAAGCTATTGCAACCACTACCTATGGAATTTCATATGCTACAGCATTACAAAAAGATAATTTCTATGGAACACAATTCCATCCAGAGAAAAGTGGAGTAGAAGGAGAAAAAATATTAAAGAATTTTTTAGAATTATAAACTAAAAAAAAGAGTTATTACTAAATGAACCCTGAGTTATATCGAAGGGTGATTGTAGAATTCATAAAATAAAAACAAAGCAAATGAGAATCATACCAGCCATAGATATAATAGAAGGAAAATGTGTGAGACTTACCAAAGGTGATTACAATACGAAAAAAGTATATAATGAACATCCTTTAGAAGTAGCCAAAGAATTTGAAGATAACGGAATTCAATATTTACACTTAGTAGACTTAGACGGAGCAAAGTCTAAACATATTGTGAATCATAGAGTTTTAGAAGAAATTGCAACCAAAACAAACTTGAAAATTGATTTTGGAGGTGGTTTGAAGTCAGATGAAGATGCTAGAATCGCTTTTGAAAGTGGAGCAAATCAAATTACAGGTGGAAGCATTGCAGTTAAAAATCCAGATGTATTTATTAGTTGGCTGAAAAATTATGGCGCAGATAAAATCATTTTAGGAGCAGATTGTAAAAATCGTAAAATAGCAACGCATGGTTGGATGGAAACTTCTGTCGTAGATGTGGTAGATTTTATTACAGATTATGAAGAAATTGGAGCAACAAATGTGATTTGTACTGATGTAGCAAAAGACGGAATGCTTTCTGGAACATCAAACGACTTGTATAAAGAAATTTTGAAAAAAACAGAAGTAGCACTAATTGCAAGTGGAGGAATTGCAAATATTGAAGATGTATATAAAGTAGAAGAATTAGGCTGTGAAGGAGTAATTATAGGAAAAGCGATTTATGAAGGAAGAATTAGCCTAAAAGAATTACAAAACTTTATTAATAAATAAAAAGGTTTCGACTGCGTTCGACCAGAGAAGAAATATATGTTAACAAAAAGAATTATTCCTTGTTTAGATATTAAAAACGGAAGAACCGTTAAAGGAGTCAATTTTGTAAATTTAATAGATGCTGGAGATCCAGTAGTTTTAGCAAAACAATACGCAACATTAGGTGCTGATGAGTTAGTGTTTTTAGATATTGCTGCTACTTTAGAAAATAGAGGAACAACACTGGAAATGGTTGAAAAAGTAGCCGCACAAGTAAATATTCCATTTACAGTTGGTGGCGGAATTTCATCTGTTGCTCATGTAGATGCCTTATTGAAATGCGGAGCAGATAAAGTCTCTATAAATTCCTCAGCAGTAAAAAGACCCGATTTAGTAAATGAATTATCTCAAAAATTTGGGAGTCAATGTGTGGTAGTGGCTATAGATGCTAAACAAATAAATGGAGAATGGAAAGTACATTTAGCAGGTGGAACCATTCCTACAGAACTTAATTTATTTGATTGGGCTAAAGAAGTAGAAGAGCGAGGAGCTGGTGAAATTTTATTCACTTCAATGGATAATGACGGAACAAAAGAAGGTTTTGCAAACGAAGCATTAGCAAGATTATCAGAAGAGTTGAATATTCCAATTATTGCTTCTGGTGGTGCAGGAACTATTCAGCATTTTGTAGATGCGTTTATACATGGGAAGTCAGATGCTGCTCTAGCCGCTAGTGTGTTTCATTTTGGAGAAATCCCTATTTCAGAATTGAAAGAAGCATTACAAAAAGAGGAAATTCCTGTTCGAATATAGCGCGTTTTATAAGTCTAGATACCTAAGTTATTTCTGAGCTTTAGTCGAAGGGAAACGAAGGAGCTATCAGATACTGTAAAACACTAAATCAATAGAGATTTTTCAATAACAAATATTAAATGAAAAGTAATGAAAAAATTGTTTTTAGATGATATAAGAACCATAGATATGGTATATGATGCATCAGCAGAAAAAGAATTTGATATTGTAAGAACTTATGAAGCATTTGTGGATTACATAAAAAGAAATGGTTTACCTGAATTTATCAGTTTTGATAATGATTTAGGACTTGATGCGAATGGAGAAGTAGCACCAGACGGATATGCAGCTGCAAAATGGTTAGTGTACGAATCTGGTTTAGACTTAAAAGGTTTACAATTTAAAGTACACTCAGCTAATCCAGTAGCAGCAGAACAAATACGAGGACTATTAACGAATTATATAGCGTTTTTAAGTAAGAAGTAAAATAATAAAAGAAAGTTTAAAAAGGTATCGACTACGATCGGCCTTACAAAAAGAAAAAAATGGACGTAGATTTTTCTAAAAGTGAAGATGGACTAGTTCCAGTAATTATTCAAAATAGCAATACCTTACAAATCTTAATGCTAGGGTATATGAATGAAGAAGCGTATGAAAAAACGCTTAAAGAACAAAAAGTAACTTTTTTTAGTCGAAGTAAAAACCGTTTATGGACAAAAGGGGAGCAAAGCGGTAATTTTTTATTCGTAAAAGAAGCACAAATAGATTGTGATAAAGATACTATACTCATTAAAGCAGATCCTAAAGGACCTACATGTCATAAAGGAACAACTTCTTGTTTTGCAGAAGAAACACCAAAAGGTTTTGTATATGAATTAGAACAAATCATTCATGATAGAATAGATAATAATGTGGAGTCTTCGTATACAAACAAGCTTTTTAAAAGAGGAATTAATAAAGTAGCACAAAAAGTAGGAGAGGAAGCTGTAGAGGTGGTTATTGAAGCAAAAGATAATAATGATGAATTATTTACCAATGAAGCAGCTGATTTATTATATCACTATTTAATTTTGTTAAAAGCAAAAGGATTTATGTTAAAAGATATTGAAGCGGTATTAAAAAGTAGGCATTAGTTATGTACTAAAAAAACGAAACTGCCTTTCGACGCAGCTCAAGGAACAGTTTCGTTTTTTATGTTGTAAAATCTACACTTCCCATTCAAACTTAACAAACAACTCTAGCCAATTTTTAGGAAAATCAGCTTTTAAAACCAATGCTTCTTTTGTATATGGATGTGTAAAAGTCAATGAAGTAGCATGTAAAAACAAATTGTCCCAACCAAAATTTGTTTCATACATCGCATTATGTTTTTTATCACCATATTTCCCATCACCAATAAGCGGATAACTAATTTTATTCATATGAATCCTTAATTGATGTAAGCGTCCTGTTTTTGGTGTCAGTTTCACCAAACTATAACGAGAAGTATCATAAGGTCCCACAGGAATATCTACTGTAATAGTTTGTACACACTGTAACAAGGTTTCAGCATCTTTATATACTTTGCTATCTTTTCCTTTTACTGGAGAATCTATAATTTTTTCCTCCGGAGCATGTCCTCTAACTACTCCATAATAACATTTTTCGATTGTATTCTCTGTGAATAACTTTTGAAACTCAGCAACAAACTTCGTCTCTTTAGTAAGTAAAATAATACCAGAAGTTCTTCTATCTAAACGATGAACTGGATAAAACTTTTTTCCGTAATCTGCTTCTAATAATTGTAGTAAAGATTGCTCGTGTAATACATTTCTAGAATGATAAGCATGATGCACTACCACGTCGTTTGGTTTGCAAACACAAATACAATAATCATCTTCGTAAAGTATGGGAATATTCATAAGAAATACTGCTCAAAATTTTATAGAATTGCAAAATTAGGAATAAACCATTTCCTAATAAAAAAAGAAAGAATGAAAGTTAACATAAAATTATAATTCTCGTTTTTCAGAACTGTCTTTTTAGCGTATTTTAGACCAATGAAATCATCTAAGCTACTAATCATTGCCTCATTTTTTTCTATTTATGTAATTTGGGGATCTACATACTTACTTAACAAAATAGCAATCACAGAAATGCCTCCATTATTACTAGGAGCTGTACGTTTTGGAATTGCAGGAGTTTTAATCTTATTAATAGCAAAATTATTAAATCAACCGCTAAAAATTAGCAAAAGACAGTTGTTGAATGTATCGATTGCAGGTTTTTTGTTTTTGGTATATGGTAACGGTGTATTTGTTTGGGCGTTACGATATGTAGATAGTGGTTTTGCAGCCTTATTAGCATCTACACAACCTTTATTTGTCTTATTTTTACTACGATTAATAGATGGGAAAAAAATGCAACGCCAATCGATTATTGGAGTCGTTTTAGGATTGGTAGGAATGTATCTTTTAGTAAGTCAAGAAAAAATAGCTACTTCAGAAGGAATGATTTTAGGAATTTTCATGATTTTTTCTTGTGTATTAAGCTGGAGCTACGGAAGCGTGTTTGTATCTAAAGCCAACTTACCGAAAAACTTCTTTGTAAGTACAGGTTATCAGATGGCTATTGCAAGTGTATTATTGTTTTTTTGGAGTCAGATTTTTGGTGAAAATACAGAGGTTTTATTCACTATAACACCAAAAGTGCAATTGTCTATTGTAGCTTTAATTATTTTTGGAGGAATTGTGGCTTTTACAGCGTTTAATTACCTTTTAAAAGTAATTTCACCAGAAAAAGTAGCAACATCTGCATATGTAAATCCAGTAATCGCATTATTACTTGGATGGTATTTTTTAGATGAAAAACTTACGACACAGTCAATTATCGCTTCTATAATTTTACTAACAGGAGTTTATTTTATTACCTCAAGAAAAAGAGTAGCCAAAACAAAGGTTACATCCTCGCAAAAAACATAGTTTATATTCAATTTAATTATGTATTTTCGCGGCCTCATTACAGTATTTAAAACAAAAAGTTAAATAATAGGGTAGGGTTTTCAGCTAGTTACTTGTATTATAAATAGTAACATCAACTTTTAATATGAATCCCTTAAATATTTACAAATGAAAAACAAAGTTAAAGTTTTGAATTACCTTAAGTACTCGATGATTACCTTTTTATTACTCGTTACTGTAGCATACTTAATGATACAGTTCTTTAAAGATTTACCTTTAATCTAAAATAAAGAGTAAAATATATAGGATGAAACCTTAGTCTTTCAGTATGTAGGATTAAGGTTTCGTCTTTTCTACACATTATGTAATATGCTTATTTCTTTTATTAAGAGAAAGAAGATAAGTAGTTTATATAAATGCTAACTTACCACCAAACTACAAAAAGTTTTAAAAGTGTTCCATTTGGTTTTTTCATCCAACATAGAGGAGAGATTGTTTTTTCTAAAAAAATGCTTAAATCGGCTTTAAAAGCATCAAAATTCAACCATTTTACATTTGTATGAGGAATAACCAACCAATTATGTTTGGTAGGAATATAAAATTTACATTCTTTAAATTGAGCCAATTCTTTTAAATAAATGTAAAAACCTGAAATACAATCGTTGTTAATAAGAGGGAATTCTTTATTCGAATCATTTAAATGTGGAAAGAGCTGCGCTTTAAAATATACTTTTTGTTGAATGGTATTTACATCTAAATCATGATGGGCTAACAATTCCCTAGTTTTTTCATGGTACAATAATGGAAGCTGCTTTTTTCTAAGTTTTTGAAATTTCTCGTTAAAACTATCACGTCTATTCGGACCAATCCAGTGTTCCATTTCCGCAGTTCCAACCGTTGCATCATATAAATAAAATTTATACACAATCTCTAAATGAATAGGAATATTGTTTTGAAGTATGATTCCATCCAATTCTCCAACAGTGATATTTCCATTTTGTACTTGAATGTTTTCTAAAATGATTTCAATATTTTGATTAGCAGCTAATTGATAAAAAATAAATTGCTCTACTAATTTTCCAAGGCGCAAATTATCATGAAGTAATACTTTAGGTTTAAACGTATTAATTAACTGTAAGTCAGTAAATTGGTTTATTTTATTTAAAGTATTTATCCATAGTGGTTTAGTAATGGAGAAACCTTGGTATTGTAGCTGTATTTCTTTGTCTTTATAGTGCATTGAATATTAAAATAATCTTAAAATAACACGAATAATCTCGTACAGGTTGGCGTAAAAATACAAATAGCCGTATTTTTATACTATGATTCATCAATTTAAAAAAGGGCTTCGATTTGAAATATACGAAGCTGAAGAAACATCCCCTTTTGAAAAATTATTCGATATTTTTAAAGAATTAATCACGTATACTTCTGGTGATTTCGATGAAGCTTTTGAATGGTTGAAACAATTGGATGTAGAGTACAAACTCACAACTCCCGAATATACATTAGATGACTTTTTAGAAGACCTGAAGAAAAAAGGATATTTAAAAGAAGAGATTGATACTCCAAATGGACCAGGTAAGCTAAAAATTACTGCTAAAACAGAGCAAGCGATACGTCAAAATGCTTTGAATCAAATTTTCGGGAAACTAAGAAAGAGTCGCTTAGGAAATCATAAAACAAAAGCAATAGGACAAGGAGATGAGCATACTGGAGAGTTTAGAAACTATCATTTCGGAGATTCTTTAGATACGATTTCTATGACCGAAAGTATTAAAAATGCACAGGTTAATAATGGAATTGGAAATTTCTCATTAACAGAAAATGATCTGATTGTAGAAGAGACGAATTTTAAAGCACAAATGAGTACAGTACTAATGATTGATATTAGTCATAGTATGATTTTGTACGGAGAAGATCGTATTACACCTGCAAAAAAAGTAGCAATGGCCTTAACGGAATTAATTAAAACACGTTATCCAAAAGATACGCTAGATATTTTAGTATTTGGAAATGATGCTTGGCCTATTTCCGTAAAAGAACTTCCTTATTTAAAAGTAGGTCCTTATCATACAAATACAGTTGCGGGCTTACAATTGGCAATGGATATTCTACGTAGAAAGAGAAATACAAATAAGCAAATTTTTATGATTACTGACGGAAAACCAAGTTGTTTACGATTAGCCGACGGTACGTATTATAAAAATAGCAACGGCTTAGATAGTTACATTGTAGAAAAATGTTATAATATGGCTTCACAAGCTAGAAAATTACATATTCCAATTACTACCTTCATGATTGCTCAAGATCCATATTTAATGCAATTTATACAGCATTTTACGAAAGCAAATCAAGGAAAAGCTTTTTATACAGGGTTGAAAGGCTTAGGTGAAATGATTTTTGAAGATTACGAACAAAATAGAAAAAAACGAATTAGAGGTATATAAACATATGAACCACAACAATATTAAAACATTAGGAGCTCTTAAAGAAGCAGGATATGAATCGATTTCTGTAAAAGATGAGTTAAGAAAAAATTTAATCACAAAATTAAAAAATCAAGAAACAGTATTTGAAGGAGTTTGGGGCTATGAAAACTCTGTAATTCCTGAATTAGAAACAGCTATTTTATCAAAGCACAATATTAATTTGTTAGGACTAAGAGGGCAAGCTAAAACTAGATTAGCGCGTTTAATGGTTACTTTGTTAGATGAATATATTCCTGTAGTTGAAGGTTCAGAAATTAATGATGATCCATTGAATCCTTTGTCTCGTTATGCTAAAGAATTAATAGCAGAAAAAGGAGATGATACTCCAATTACATGGTTGCACAGAGACGAGCGTTTTTTTGAGAAATTAGCAACCCCAGATGTAACCGTAGCCGACTTAATAGGGGATATAGATCCTATTAAAGCAATGAATTTAAAGTTGAATTATGCAGACGATCGTGTAATTCATTTTGGAATGATTCCAAGAGCTAACCGTAGTATCTTCGTAATTAACGAAATTCCGGATTTACAAGCACGAATTCAAGTGGCTTTATTCAATATACTTCAAGAAGGAGATATTCAAATACGAGGCTTTAAATTGCGTTTACCGTTAGATATTCAGTTTGTTTTTACAGCAAATCCAGAAGATTATACAAATAGAGGTAGTATTGTAACGCCATTAAAAGATAGGATAGGATCGCAAATCTTAACACATTACCCAAAATCTGTAGATATTGCTGAGAAAATAACAGAACAGGAAGCAAATGAATTACAAGGACAGAAAGAAACTGTATATGTACCAAAATTAGCAAAACGTTTGGTAGAACAAATAAGTTTTGAGGCTCGTGAAAGTGAATATGTAGATGTGAAAAGTGGAGTAAGTGCTCGTATGAGCATTTCCGTATTCGAAAACTTATTGAGTACAGCAGAAAGAAGAAGTTTGCTAACAGAAGATGATACAACAAGTATACGATTACTCGATTTCTTTGGAGCTATTCCAGCAATTACAGGAAAAATAGAATTGGTATATGAAGGTGAGCAGGAGGGAGCTGCTGCTGTTGCACAGCTATTAATTAGCAATGCCGTTAAAACAATTTTTGTTGAGTTATTTCCAGAGATTAAGAAATTAAAAAGAGAAGATGAGGAAACTCCATACGATGCTATTTCACAATGGTTTTACGCTAAAGATGCAATTGAACTGTTAGATGATATGGATGATACTTACTTTAAAGAGCAATTAGATGTTATTAAGCCATTAGACAGCTTAATCTCAAAATACCAGCCAGATTTCCCAGAAAAAGATATTTATTTCTTAAAAGAGCTAATTTTATGGGCATTATCTGAATTTAAGGTGTTAAATAAAGAGCGTTTTACAAAAGGTTTTCAATTTAATGATCCGTTAGCGAATTATATTCGAGGAATTTAAATTTAAAAGAACTTATGTTAAAATTAGCGTTTACAATAGCTTTTGGCTCTGTAAGCGCTAATTTATTTTAAAAGAAAAATTGTTTTATAAGGAACTAGTTAAAATACTAATTTTCTATGTCATTTTTGATAGTGATTTTACAAATGGGGTTTATTCCCTTTTTTATTTTTTATGAGGTTTTTTCCCCTGACAACCAGGTAGTTTTTCTGTAATTTTAGATAGCTTGATTAGATCAAAAAATATTCGATTAAGTAGCTACACCAATTTTTGATTCTCGTCGAGAAGAAATTTTTAACTTAATAAATTAACCAAAACATTAACATCATGTCTAATACAGAAAAAAGATTAAAAGTGACCAATAATATTGGATTCATAAGATATTCATTTGTAGTTGTACTTAAAGAAGATAATAGTCTAACAGTAGAAACAGAAAAAGGAAAACCATTAGAGCAGTTTAGAGGTTATTATAGTTTTAATAATGAAACTGATTTAATTATTATGTCAATTTCCAATCCAACAGAAAATAGTGATGAAGGACCAAAAGATTCATCTACTTTATATCAAGGAAGCATGCATGAAGGAAAGTTTTCTGGACCATGTGTAGGAGCGAATGCTCAGCAAACTGGGTTAACAAACTTTACATGGACTGCTGAATATATAAACATACCAGCTTCTGTTGTTTAAGATTACAGTTACAACATAACAATCTAAAAAATAGAAACCACCAAAAGGTTATGAGAACTTAAGGTGGTTTCTGGCTAAGTAAAACTAATCTGCAAACTTATTTTTTCTCCGCTTGTTTCTTTAATACATCTACAACTTCTTCGCTAAACGAGCTTTTATCTTTATTTACGCCTTCTTTTCTTTTTTGTTGAATGTAAGCACGTTGTTTTTTAGATAATTCTCTAAGCTTTACTTCGTTTGCATTTCGTTCTTCTTTTAATTTTTCTAAATACATTTTTATTTCAGTAGTACTTTTTCCTTTTAATTCTTTAGGTAATTCATCTTTTTCTATTTCTTCTACAGTTATAGTTCCTTCTATGTAATCATTCACAATTTCTTTGTTTCCTAACCATGATTTTTTTCCTGATTTACTCATTTGATAACGAGCTCTAGCTGTATTAGATGTTACAGAACTTTTATCATACACTTCTAAAGATTTATGTTTCTTACTATAATTCATAGCTTGTTCTTCTTCATTTCCATAGTACAATCTTGACTCATCAATAGTTCTGGAAATTTTATTGATTTCATCGTCGTATGGAGTTGCAATTACAATATCAGATGCTTGTTGATCTAATTGTAAAAATTCTCCATTCGTGCATTCTGCCATTTTTTTGAAATGGTAAATAGCATCTCTACAACTATTTCCTAACTTAATGGTATTTATGGTAATTCCTTTTTCAGCAGCTCTTTTACAGCTTAATGTGTATTTTACGTCGTCTTGATAATCCATATGTGGTGGGCAATCACCAACTACAAAAATGGTACGATATGTTTCTTTGTTGTTAGACCATTTCATATCGTTAATTGATTCGTGTAATGCTTGATTTACACTTTCTGGAGTATCGCCACCACCTTGTGCTTCTATTTCAAGTAGTTTAGAGTATACCTCATCTAAATCATCAGTTAACGCAATTTGCTTTGTAATAAATTGATCGCCACGATCTCTATAAAAAACCATTCCTAGTCGTAAACTTGCTATTTGATTGTCTTGAGCTAATTCAGAAACAATATCCCATATTTTCTCCTTAGCTGTTCCAATTAAACCACTCATACTCCCAGTAGCATCTAAGCAAAATACAATCTCAACATGTTTTTCTTTCTTTTTTCTATCTTCTTTAGAAGCTACATGTTCGTTAGCATAAGCTGTTATAACAGTTGTGTTTCTTTCTTCAGAAGGTTTGTTTTTGCAACTGGCATTAATGGCAGCAAAAAGAAATAATAATAAATATCTGTTCATCTTTTTTTTATTCAAAACTAGATCTAATGTACTTGTGTATCAACAGATATTGAGCGCTTAGGTTTTTTAGTTGAGTAAAAAGGGTGTTTTAATGAGTAAAGAAAATTTAATAAGATAGTATATAGCTTTTTTGAATAAAAAAAGCCCACAAGTTATATAAACTGTGGACTTTATTATGTTATAAGGTTGTGTTTTATTCTTTAATACCTAGTTTAGCTAATACTAGTTTTGTGATATCGAATGTAGGATCTAAATATCCAAACTCATTCCCATCTGAAGTTAGAATTTGTGTATATCCATTCTCTTTAGCTACTTCAGCAATGACTTCACTAATTTTTTTATAAATAGGTCTCATGTATTCTTCTTGCCTAATTTTAATTAAACTGGCACCATTTTGACGAAATTGCCCTAGTTCTTGCTCTAAAACTAATAATTCTTTCCCTTTTTCTTTTTTAGCAGCTTCATCCAATGTAGCTACTTCTTTTCTGTATGCAGTAGCCTTTTCATTATATTCTGTAGCTTTTATTTTTAATATAGAATCTAATTCTTTACCATACTTATCCACTCTTTTCAATACTGTTTTCATTTGTGGCATTTTACCAATAATGTAGTTTGTATTTATAGTTCCAAGTTTTGTTTGTTGAGCATTAAGAGTAAATACTGTTGCTATAAGTATTGAAAAAGTGATTTTTAATTTCATTGTTAATGATTTTGGGTAAAAGTATAAAAGTAAGGCTAGATAATTCCTTTACAATTCGTTAAAGTTTGTTTTTAATAGTTTCTATAATTTCTTGTGGATTTGTTTGAAAATCGAACCAAAGTGTTTCAGTATCTCTTCTAAACCAAGTAAGTTGTCGTTTTGCAAATCTGCGTGTATTCTTTTTTATTTCTGAAATAGCAAAATCTAACTCCCAGTTTCCATCGAAATATTCGAATAATTCTCTATAGCCAACAGTTTGCAGTGCATTTAGCTGTTTGTTTGGATATAATTTTTTTGCTTCTTCTAACAAACCATTTTCTATCATAATATCAACGCGTCTATTAATACGATCGTAAATAATGGCTCTATCAGCGGTAAGTCCTATTTTAATAGATTTAAAGTTTCGCTTTTCTTTCCCTTTATTGATAAAAGAGGAATATGGTTTTCCTGTTCCAATACAAATTTCTAAGGCTCTTATTAATCTGTGTGGATTATCAATGGCAATCTTTTGATACGATAGGATATCAAGTTCTTTTAATTGGTTTTGGAGTGCAGTAATTCCTTTTTCTTGTAATTCTAGCGTTAATTGTTCTCTAATTTCTGGAGCTACATCTGGAAAATAATCTAATCCTTTTATAACTGCATCTACATATAAACCGCTTCCTCCAACCATTATTTGAGTTGTATTTTGAGTAAACAATTGTTGTAATGCTACTAAAGCATCTTTTTCAAAACTTCCTACATTATAATCTTCAAAAATGCTCCTGTTTTGAATGAAATGATGAGGTGCAGCTTTCAACTCATCTTCATCTGGTACCGCGGTACCAATACTCATTTCTTTGTAGAACTGTCTAGAATCACAAGAAAGAATATCACACGAAAAGTGTTGTGCTAATTGAATACTTAAAGCTGTTTTTCCTATAGCAGTAGTGCCAACTATGGTAATAAGTGTATTGTTCATTTTTATTCGTGCAAATTATGTCCGCAATGATAGCAAAAATCTGCATTATCTTTATGTCCTTCTGTGCCGCAATTAGGACACGCTTGTGTATTTAAATTTACATCAGAGTGTTTTACCATTTCAGAAGAAACAATTCCGGTAGGAATGGCAATAATAGCATAACCCAAAATCATAATAACACTAGCTATAAATTGTCCAAGTGGAGTAGCGGGAGCAATATCTCCATACCCCACAGTAGTTAAGGTAACAATTGCCCAATAAACGCTCCTAGGGATACTTGTAAAACCATTTTCAGAATCTTCTACCAAATACATTACAGTTCCTAATATGACACATAGGATTAGTACAAAAAATAGAAAAACAAATATTTTAGCTCTACTTGCTTTTAATGCTTTCATTAGATTTTGAGATTCTCCAATAAAACGAGCAAGTTTTAAAATTCTAAATACTCTTAATAATCGTAATGCTCTTAGTGCAACCAAGCTGTGTGTACCAACAAAAAATAAGGATAAGTATTTAGGAATTGTAGATAGGAAATCTATAATTCCGTAAAAACTAAAAATATACTTCGAAGGTTTACTAATTGAGATAATTCTTAGAAAGTATTCTAATGAAAACAAAATGGTAATTACCCATTCGGCTATATTAAGTGCTTCTTTATAGTTTTCACCAATGGAATTAACACTTTCTAGCATTACAACTGCAATACTCAGTAGAATTGCAATTAAAAGAATAACATCAAATAATTTTCCTGCTGGTGTATCTGCTTCATAAATAATTTCATGAAGCCTATTTTTCCAGTTTTTTTGTGATTGTTTTTTAGCCAAAATAATCTGTTATATCGCAATATTACAAATTATTTTCTAGTTCATATCGTATGATTTTTTCTACAGTATTATTGCTTAAATAATTTTTTACAATAGTTTTTGCTAGTGGCTTGTTTTTGATAGGAGTTAAGATGTTTTTTAAAACTTCTAAATCATTCCTTTGATACGAAAGATTTGTAAAAGCGTATCCAATTACTTCGTTGCTTTCTACTAAAATGATTAGATTCTCTTCAGGAATACGACCTTTGTTAATTAATATTAAATGATCGTGATTGAAGTCTTTATCAGTAATTTTTCTCTTACGAATAAGGTTGTATTTAGGTTTTAAAGCATCAAGTTCTACATAATATTTTAATCTGGTAAATAATTCGTTACCAGTTTCTTCGTAGGTAATGGTGTCTACTTTTTCTTTAATTTTTATAGCTCTACGCGTATCTTTTAAGAAGAGTTTACTTACTTCTAAACGAATATTTTTTCCTCTTCCAATAAATAGTACATTACCATTTTCGTTATGTACATAATACACACCTTCTTTTTCAGGAAGCTCATCTACAATAGCTTTCAGTTTTAGTTTATGATTTCTATTGTCTATGTATTGAATTGTTCTCTGAATAATATTTTTATCAAGATCTTTTTCAAGTAATAACTTAAAAAGCTTAACCGTTGCTTGTGCATCACCATTAGCTCTATGTCTATCTGCAACAGGAATTCCTAGTCCACGACATAATTTACCTAAACTATAAGAAGGTTGGTCTGGAATCAGTTTTTTACTTAATGTAACAGTACATAAAGTATCTCTAGAGTAGGTGTAACCTAATCTACTATATGCTGTTTTAAGAATTCTGTAATCGAAAGTAGCATTGTGTGCAACTAGAATACAATCCTTAGTAATTTCTATAATTCGTTTGGCAACTTCATGAAATTTTGGTGCATTTCTGAGCATTTTATTATTAATACCAGTAAGTTTTACAACAAATTCCTGAATCTCTCTTTCTGGGTTAACTAAAGAAATGAATTGATCAACAATAGAATGTCCATCAAACTTATAGATGGCTATTTCTGTAATCCCTTCTTCGTTAAATTTGCCCCCAGTTGTTTCAATATCTAAAATAGCGTACATGTAACCCCGTCTCTCTTTTATACCTTTAGAAGATAAGTATAATTAGAGACAAATATAAGAAAACCAACGAGGTAATTACATAAAACTTATACAAAGTAGTTTCTGGCCCCAAAAATAGAGCTTCCAATACGTATCATAGTACTACCACATTCCATTGCTAATTCATAATCTCCACTCATTCCCATAGATAATGTTGTAAAGTGGGAGTTATTAGGTTGCAATTCATCATATAAGTTTTGTAATGATGTAAACTCTTCTTTAATTTGGGTAGTGTTATCGGTAAAAGTAGCCATTCCCATTAATCCAACTACTTTTATATTGGTAAGTTGTTTGAATTCTTCTGAGTCTAAAATTGCTTTAATTTCTGAAAATTCTAAGCCAAACTTAGTTTCTTCTTGTGCAATACGAGCTTGTAAAAGACAGTTGATAACTCGGTTATGCTTTTTAGCTTGTTTCTCTATTTCTAGTAATGTTTTAAAACTATCAACTCCATGAATTAAATCTACAAAGTGCGCCATATATTTTACTTTATTTCGCTGTAGATGTCCAATCATGTGCCACTGAATATCTTTAGGAAGTTCTTCGTATTTAGTAGCCATTTCCTGAATCTTATTTTCACCAAATACACGTTGACCAGCATCGTATGCTTCTTGTATATCGGCTATAGGTTTGGTTTTAGAAACTGCTACTAATGTTACTTTTTCTGGAAGCTGACTTTTAATTTGTTGTAAATTTTCTTTTATCATTATAGAAATTCATAAATAGTTAAAGCACTACGTAATTTAGGTTCAATATAGGTTGTTTTTGGTGGCATAACCAATCCTTTATCTACAATAGTTTTTATCTCATCGATTGTGGTTGGCATCATTCCAAAAGAAACTTTAAAATCACCACTATCTACTTTTGTTTTTAGTTCTAAACCGTCCGATTTGTCTTGAGAATAAATGATTTTAGAATCATTTCTTATATCTTCAATTCCTAAAATAGGCTTCAATACAGTTCTGTATAGGATTTCTGCATCTAATTCACTCAATTCATCACTAAACTCATAAGCAGATTTACGCAAGTAAAGTGCATAAAACTCTCCTTTTAAGTACATACTGAAATGATGTTTTTCTTTTGGTTTGTATAATTCTTGACCTCTTTTTTCTATTCTGAAATAAGTATCCAATTCTATTAAAAACTCATCTGGAGTTAATCCATTTAAATCTTTTATAAAACGATTAAATTCATAAATACTTAATTGACTTTCAGAAAGTAAATAACTCATGAAAAAGTTATAGTCCTCTTTTCCTGTATGATTTGGGTTTTCATCAGCTAGATTTTTAGCTAGCAAACAAGACGATGTCGTTCGGTGATGTCCATCAGCGATATATAAAGTCGATATTTTTTCAAAAGCACTAACAAGTACTTGGATATCTTCTGAATCCTCTACAATCCATAATAAATGTACATTTTTATCGGTGGAAGTAAATTCGTATTCAGCTCTTTTTTGCTGATACTTTTGTATAATTTTATTTACAGTAGTATCATCTGGGTAGGTGAGAAGTACAGGTTCAGCATTAAATCCTGTGTTTTTTAAGTAGTTCTCAAATAATAATTCTCTTTTTTTTAGGGTACGCTCATGAATTTTTATCGTATTATCATGATAATCTTGTGTAGATGTAGCCGTAATAATTCCAGAAAAAGAGTGTGTTGGTGTTATTTTTTGATAAACATATAAAGCAGGTTTCTCTTCTTGTGTAAAGATTTGATCTTCTTTAAACTCTAAATATCTATTATGTACTAATTTAAAACGTTGCTCTCCTGTAATATCTTGTTTATGATATTTGTATCCTGGATTTACAACATGCAAAAACGTAAAAGGGTTATAGGCTAATTTTGAATTTAGTTCATCTTCTGGATACGTTTCATAAGATTTAGAAGAAACCAACGCGACTTTATCTCGCGTAGGTCTTACTGCTTTAAATGGTTTTATAGTTGCCATAAATTATGAAAGTAATGCTGTAATTTGATTTGCTAACTCAATATTTATTTTTTCTTGCGCTTCATCGGTTGCATTACGAATATGAGGAGAAAGTGATAAGCTTGGGTTCATTAATAATTGAATTTCTGGATTTGGTTCATTTTCAAAAACATCTAATCCAGCAAACTTTACAGTTCCCTTATTAATTGCTTCAACCAAAGCTACTTCATCTACTAAACCGCTTTGGTAACAGTTGATTATTCCTACTCCTTCTTTTACTTTTTTAAATTCATTTTCTCCTAGTTTGAATTGACTAGCGTCTTGTAAATGCAATGAAATGAAGTCAGATTCGTCAAGTAATTCATCTAAAGGAATTGCATTGAAATTAAAATATACCGACTGTCCATCAAAAAAATCTAATTCAACAGAAGTTTCTTCTACTTCAGGATCACTCATAACTACTCTCATTCCTAAACCAATAGCAATTTTAGCAGTTGCAATTCCTGATGGAGTTATTCCTATTATTCCGAGTGTTTTATTTCTTAGTTCACGTCCTCTATATAATTTATGAAGACCTTTAAAATTCATATCACCTTCAAGAGGCATTTCTCTATTTGATTGATGTAAGTTACGAGCCATACCTAAAAGGTGTGCAAAAACTAATTCTCCAATGGCATTTGCACTTCCTTCGTTGCTATTTACTACTTGTAATCCTTGATCTATAGCATACTGAATATCAATATTGTCTACAGAAGAACCACCCGCTGCAATTAATTTTAAACTAGGACAAGCGTCGATTAATTCTTGTTGAATTTGAGTGTTATTTTTCACTATAATAACATCAATACCATTATCGTTAATAAAGTTTTCTAATTGCTCTTGTGCTACTTTTGTAATAACTACCTCGTAACCCTTGTCTTCTAAAATATCAACTCCCCCTTGAGTGATTCCTTCGTTTGCTAATATCTTCATCAAATTAATTTGTGTCTTGTATTTGTTTTTAAGCTTTTCTTTCTAATTCTTGCATTACATCAACTAATGCTTGTACACTGTACAAAGGTAATGCATTATACATACTTGCTCTATATCCGCCTACAGAACGATGTCCGTCTAAACCATTAATACGGGCTTCTTGCCACAAGCTATCAAAGCGTTCTTTTAATTGATCGTTTGTAAGTGTAAAAGTAGCATTCATAATACTCCTATCTTCTGTTGCTACAACACCATTGAAAAGAGGATTTCTATCTATTTCTTTATATAATAGTGCTGCTTTTTTCTGATTTACTCCTTCAATAAAGTTAATACCTCCTAAATCTTTTAACCATTCTAGTGTTAACATAGAAACATATACTGAAAATACAGGAGGTGTATTGAACATACTGTCTCTTTCTACGTGTAATTTATAGTTTAACATTGAAGGTACTTCGCGACAAATTTTATCGAGAAGTTCTTCTTTTATAACAACTAATGTAGCCCCAGCTGGTCCCATATTTTTTTGTGCCCCTGCATAAATCAAATCAAATTTAGAGAAGTCTAATTGACGAGAGAATATATCGGAACTCATATCACAAATTAACGGAACTTCAACTTCTGGAAATTCTTTCATTTGTGTACCATAAATAGTATTGTTACTTGTACAATGGAAATAATCTACATCTTTAGAAACAGTATAGTTTTTTGGAATATAACTAAAGTTCTTATCAGCAGAAGAGGCAACTTCTTCTAATTCTCCAAATAATTTAGCTTCTTTTATAGCTTTAGAACTCCAAGTACCAGTATTCAAATAAGCAGCTTTTTTATGTAAAAAATTATAAGCTGTCATTAAAAACTGCGAACTTGCTCCTCCTTGTAAAAATAGCGCTTTGTATCCTTTATCTGTTAAGCTTAAATGCTCTAAGGCTAATGCTCTTACTTTTTCTATAACTTCTACAAAAGGGGCACTTCTATGTGAGATTTCTAATAAAGATAAATCATCGTTATTGAAATTAACAACAGCTTCTGAGGCTTTTTGTAGTACTGTTTCAGGCAAAATACAAGGACCTGCACTAAAGTTATGTTTTTTCATTTTAGTTTAAATATTTGATAGGAAGTTAAGTGTGTTTACGCCATCTGCATAATCCCATAAGTTAGGATGTTGCGTTTGACCAAACGGTATTTCATTCTCTAAGAAGTCTTTTGCAACAATACATTGTATTTGGTCGCGATCTTCGTATAGTTTTATTTTTAAATCATCTGTATTGTCATAATATTCATAAAATACAGATGCGATCGGTGAGGCATAGCTTTCGTCTTCTTTAATCATTAGAAAACCGTTTTCAAGAATGTCAAATTCACTCATTAAATACACGGCTTTATTGTAATCGTAATTATTCGCATACTTAGCATTCTGAATAATTTCCTGTTGTTGAAACATTCCTTTGAAAAAAGAATCGAAATTGTAATCTCTAGGAATAAAGATTTTAGAAACAGAACGACAACCTAATCCAAAGTATCTAAAAACATCTTCGCTTAAACTCTCCATATCATTTTCAGATTCTTCACCAGTAAGTATAGCTACAGAATTTCTATTTTTTCGAATGATATTAGGTTTGTCTTTAAAATAGTACTCAAAGTACCTTGCTGTATTATTACTACCAGTTGCAATAACAGCATCGAAACCTTTTAACTTTTCATTGATGAATGAAATTTTACCTTTGAAATCAGGATTTGTATATTCTAAGTACTTAGCTAAAAATGGTAGTAAGTGTTTATCATTACTCGATAGTTTAGCAATAACTGAATGACCAGAAATTAAAACAGCTAAAAAATCGTGAAATCCAACTAAAGGAATATTCCCTGCCATTACAATGGCTACTTTCTGATTGGAAGTTGAAAGTAATTTTTCCTTTGAGATCCAAGTGTTAATATTTTCTTCAGTTAGAGCTTTTGCCCAACTTTCACAAGCAAATAATAAGTTTTCACGAGTAAACCAGTTGTTGTGCTCTTCTGCTAGCTTTAATTGATGTTTAAATCCATCAAAGAAAATATCATTATGTGCTATAGCTGCTTTAGCAGCTATTTCTGTTCTAGAAAATTGACTTAAAAATTGTCCTAGTTGTACAAACGAACTGATTCGTTTTTCAATTTCATCCATTTAAATTGGTTCTAAATTAAATTGGCTTTATTTTTGCAATTGCAAAGTTACAAAACAGAAATAGATTAGCTATGGCGATAATCATAACAGATGAATGTATTAATTGCGGTGCTTGTGAACCAGAGTGCCCTAATACTGCAATATATGAAGGTGCAGAAGAATGGAAATATGCAGATGGTACTGACCTAGAAGGAAATATTGTTTTACCAAACGGAAAATCAGCAAATGCTGAAGAAGAGCAAGAACCTGTTTCTGATGAAATTTATTACATTGTTGTAGATAAATGTACAGAATGTAAAGGATTCCATGAAGAGCCTCAGTGTGCGGCAGTTTGCCCTGTAGATTGTTGTGTACCTGATGAAGATAATGTAGAAACAGAGGAGGAGTTATTAGGAAAGCAACGTTTTATGCATAACGAATAAGAATATTTTACAACATAATTAGTAAAATCAAGAAATCCTGAGTGAAAGCTCAGGATTTCTTTTTACACAACTCATAAACAAAGTGGTAGCGGGGGGACAATGAATACAGAGTTAGAATTTATAATTCAAAGACAAATTAAATAATGAACCTAATTGACTAAAATGATAACCATCGTAGGTCATTTGTGAATATCTTTGATTAAACGTGATTAAATTCGATTGGACTTTGACTTGTGCTGGATCATTTAATATTGCTTGACCTGCTGCATTTTCAGCTTTAAAACTCCATTCAGGAAGTACATTGAAAAGGTTGTTAGCGTTAAAAGCAATTGTCCAATGATCATCTACATTATAATTAACACCTAAGTCTGTGACAATCTTAGGAGTAAATTCTGTTCTTAGATTAGTGTCTAAACCTTGCTGTTTGAAAACAGTTTTTCCAAAATAGGTATTGTTTAATGAAAAACTAAACTTATTAATATCATAGGTAGTTCCTAAAATCCATTTAGATCTAGGTCGAGAAGTAAAGAATAAAGCTTCTTGAGTAGCATTTACAACTGACTGTCCAGAGTTTTGTGCAAACGCTGGGTTGTTTACTGCTCCGTCTCTTTCATTTGTAATCGTGTAGTTTCCAGATAAGTTGAAACCAAGTTTTCCAGGTCCAACTTCTAATTTATTATAACTAACTACCACATCTATACCAGAAGTTTTAGTGTCTATGGCATTTACAAAAAAGCTTACATCAGATAAACCATCAAATGCAGGTGTGTTTGGTGGTGTTAATTCGGTACTTAATACAATTCGATCCTCTACATTAATGCTATAATAATCTATTGTAAAAGAGAAGTTTTTAAAAGGTTTAGCACCTATACCAACAGTGAAATTGGTAGATTCTTCAGCTTTAAGTTTAGGAATCCCAAGTAAGCGAGCTTGCGGAGATACATTATTAATTAATCCTCCAACTTGGATTCCTTGTCCAGGTACAAAACTATATTGCGCTCTTTGAGTATATATTTGATGTAATGTTGGGGCTCTAAAACCTGTAGAAACGGAAGCTCTTAAAGTATATTTATCTTCAGCAAACTTATAACGAGAACTAACTTTCCATACAAAAGTACTTCCAAAATCAGAATAATTTTCAGCTCTTACAGTACCATTTAATAAAAAGTCTTTTGTAGCATCCCAATCTACACTAAAATAACCACCAAGGTTGTAGCGATTAAAGTTTCCAGAATTTTCTGGTCTGTTACCCGCGAAAGAATCGGCACCACCACCGTCGTAAGAAGCTAAATCACCTTCAATAATTTCGAAATTTTCTGTTCTAAATTCGGCTCCAACAGCGATAGCTATTTGGTCAGAGAGCACCCTAGAAATATCGATGTTTCCTACAATGTGATTAAATGCCGTTCCTCCTGGGTCAAAACTAATTGGACTATTTTCTCTATATAATTGTGAGCTTTCTGATAATTCACCAGGATCTACAACACCATTGTTGTTTGTATCTACCCAAGTAGCTGGTGACAATACTACATTTCTATTATGTGAATCATTAACAGAATATGCTTGTTCATTTCCTCCAAATGTTGCGCTTACATCAATATTCCATTCGTTTATTTTAGAAGTAAAACCAATGGTTCCATTGTAATCATTTAAATCTCCTTCAAAAGTTGGTAAGTACCCATCATAACCTCCCGGATTGTTAGGGTTATTTCCAGGGAAAAAGTTTGCTAAATATGGAAAATCTGTAATAGTTCTCCAATATGGAGTTCTATAGTTGGCGAAACTATTCACTTTCTTATAAATGTATGCAGCATTAAAATAAATCTCACTATTTCCTTTTAAGTCTACCGCTCCATTTACTAAAAATTTAGCAGCAGTAGTTTCAGGAGATCCATTAATATTTCCAGCATCTGGTCTTCTTGATAAAAATTCTTGTACATCTGCTAAAGCAGCTCCAAAATCTGCAGCTTCTCCTTCAGCGTCTACAGTACCAGGTCTATTGGCTAATGCCGTTTTAGAAAAATCAACAGTATAATTTATAAATCCATTACCTTCTCCAATTTTACTTCCGTTATTAAGACTTACACCTAACATTTCTCCATCTCCTTCACCAGTAATTCCACTTCGTAAGGTTGCAGAACCATTTTTATAATCGTCTTTTAAAATAATGTTCATTACTCCAGCAATTGCATCAGAACCATATTGTGCAGAAGCTCCATCGCGTAGTATTTGAATTGATTTAATTGCATCGGTAGGAATTCCAGAAATGTCGGCTCCAGTTTCTCCTCTACCAGGAGATGTTTGTGTATATAGTAAAGAACTTAAGTTTTTACGCTTTCCATTAATTAATATTAAAGTTCTGCTTGGCCCCATATTTCTAATTTCATAAGGGTCGAGTAGAGAAGTAGCATCGTTTACAGGTGTATTTACAGTATTAAATGAAGGTATTTTATATTGTAATGCTTTATCGAATGTAGTTTGCCCTGTAGCTTGAAGTTCTTGTACTCCTACAATATCTACAGGTAACGGACTAGAAGTGTTACTTCTAGCTGGTGTTCTACTACCAGTAATTACGACTTCTTCGAGCTGCAATCCTTCCTTTAGTATAATGTTTAAGGTAGTGTTTCCGTTTACTGGAACTTCTTGTGTTTCGAACCCAGCAAAACTAACTACTAAGACAGCTCCTTCTTGAACTGTAAGTGAAAATTTTCCATCAAAATCTGTAGTAGTACCATTTTCAGTACCTTTTTCTAAAACATTTGCACCTGGTAAAGCATCGTTATTAGTGTCTTTAACGGTACCTGAAATTTGTATTTGTGCCCAAGAAATGGTACTAAACACAAAAACAAATAATGTTAGTAAGAGTTTTTTCATAAATAAATATTTGGTTAGTAATTAAGATTTTTTCTATTAATTATATTTTAAATTAACAGGTGTCTTATATAATTACTAAGTCAATATTGTTTTTTGATACTCTTCTTTTCTGAAAAAATTAAAAGTTAGTAGCAATTTTAGTATAATAAAAGGCTCCATTGGTTCCCATTTGCACAGCATCCCAAATTCCGCCACCATCAGTATTATTGCCTTGTTCAGTAGGATAGGAGTTAAAAATGTTATTGACTCCTAGGTGAAAGTGAATTTTTTTATTAAATCGGTATGTTAAGTGGGTGTCTAATGTAAGTTTTGGAGCATATTTATCTAAAGAAGCTCGAAATCTTTCTTCTGAAGAATTATTAAAGTTGCTTAAAGGCTGTTGTATTTGCCAATCAATTAACTCAACACTACTATATTTTGTAAATGTATTACTCCATGAGAACTTTCCTTTAGTAAAAATTGTATTTAAAATTAATTTGTACTCAGGAGCAGATGCTCTCAGAAAATATTGTTCTCTAATACCAAAGAATGTTTCTCTATCTAATCCTTTATTATTTATAGAAGTAATATCCATACGATTAAAATTTCCTGAAAAGCTAGCGGATATACTAGCATTAGAAAATTGTTTAAACCAACTTGAACGAAAATCTATTCCGTAGGTAGCAGTACTTACACCATTTGCAAAAAATTGAACATTTTGAGCGTTAGAATTTAAATTAGTAGCATCAAAATTACCACTTAAAATAATACGATCTTTAATGAAAATATAATAGGAATCAATAGAAAATTGAAAATTTTTAGTTGCTTTATAATTGATTCCAAGGCTATAATTAACTGCTTTTTCCTCCTTTAGTTTTTCAATACCAAATTGTTTGGTTAAAGGGTTGTTGTTAGCTATTAGTAAAGATTCTACAGGTGTATTACCTATATAGTTAGTAAACATTAAGTTGTAATAAATTTGGGCTAGTGAAGGAGCTCTAAAACCGGTGCTTAATGAAAACCGAAGGTTAGCTTTTGGAGAAATACGATATCTTGAAGCAATTTTTGAGTTTAAAGTACTACCAAAATCACTATAATTTTCATAGCGTAATGCGGTAGCAAGTAACCATTTTTTTGTGAAATCAATTTCAGCATCTAGATATACACTAAAACTTGTTCGGGTTCTGTCTACTTCATTTATAGGAGCATATCCAGGAAATCCTTGAGAGCCACCAGGTCTTATATTACCATTGAATGTTGGAATTAAATTAGAAGGTGTGTTTGAAGTTACTATATTTCCATTAATATCATAAGAAGCATACGATGCTTCCTCTCCAGCAAAAATTTTATAATTTTCAATTCTATTTTCCAAACCAGTAGCTATGTTTAACCCTTTTAATATAGATGGGAAATATTTAGAGAAATCGATGTTTGTGGTATTCTGACTTAAACTATGTCCACCAGCATCAAATTCATTTGGTGAATTTTCGAGTAAAGTGGCATTTAATGTTTCTTTAATAAAATAATGAAAGTAATTATTTCCGTAAGTATTACTGAAATCAATTTGCCATTTCTTTATATTACCTTTTATCCCTAACGAAAGAGATTTATCAGAAATATTAGAGGTAATTAAAGGATTAAAACCGTCAGGGTAAATAGCTAATACATTTCGTTCGCTATTTGCAGGTCTTGTAAAGGCATAAGCTTTTGTATTTTTATAATTATATCCAGCATTACCGTAGGCATTAATATTTTTAGAAATAGGAATTTCTGTATTTAAAAATAAGCTACTTCCCATAATGGCAGCATCTCCATAATTTTCTCTAACGACTGTTCCTCTCCTAAAAGTATATCCTTTGCTTAAAAATTCTCCAGAAAAATTAATAAAACCATTTTTATTTATTGCGGCACCATGGTTAACATCTATTTTATAAGTTAATCCATCTATTCCTTTTCTTTTAGAATTGGTATTATTCCCTGCATTAAAGAAACCAAAAGTCGAATTTACGTTTGTTTCATCGGAAGTATCGTTGAGTACAATATTAATAACTCCTGCAATAGCATCAGAACCGTATTGTGCAGCAGCACCATCTTTTAAAATTTCAATTTTTTTTATCGCTGCTGTAGGAATTGCATTTAAATCTGTTCCCGAGTTTCCCCTTCCTCTGGTTCCATATAAATTAATTAATGAAGTTTGATGCCTCCTTTTTCCATTAATTAGTACTAATGTTTGATCTGGACCTAATCCTCTATACGTAGCTGGAACAATATGATCTGCACCGTCCGATCCTGATTGTTTCGTTGCATTGAAAGAAGGGATTTCATTTTGAATGAATTGATTGAGACCTAAAAACTCACTTTTATTTTTTATATTTTTAACATCAATAACATCGGTAGCTACAGGAGAATCTATGTTTTTTCTTTTCTTATTTCTAGAGCCAACGATTAAAACTTCATCTAATTGAACTCCAGATTTTAAAACGACTTTTAAGAATGAAGAATTGGGAGAGATGATTTGTGTTTCATAGCCAATATGTGAGAAAACTAACGGATTATTCCCAAATAATTCTAATTCAAAAGTACCATCGTTTCTTGTAATAGTACCATTTTGAGTATATTCTTCAATAACATTAGTTTTTTGTATTGGTTGATAAAATTGATCGAGAACGACACCTCTTACTATATTTTTATATTGTTTAGTTGTAGTGTTTTTAGTAGAAGTTAATATCGAATCTTTTGGAAGATTGTTATTTATTAGGCCTAGTTCCTTAGAGTTAGAAATATAAAGTACATAATAGTTATTGCCTAAATAATCTATTGTATATGGAGTTGTTTTTTGTAATAATGATAAAGATTTGTTTAATGATAAATCTTTAAAAGGAGTTGCATCTACAGTAATAATTTTGATTGATAAAGGATTATATGTGAAAAATACATTGTGTTTTTCACTGATGTCGTCCAAAACCTTTGCTAATGGAATGTATTTCTGATTTTGTGAATGAGCAAAATGGTGAGATATAAAGAAAACAACAAATAAGATGAGGGACCAAGTTGAATTCTGATACATTTTTGAGAGAAAATAGTTATTAGTTTTTAGAAACTACTAGTATACTATTTTCTTTTTTAATATCCACATTTATAGACTTTTTAATTGCATTTAAACAGATTTCTAAATTTGTAGTAGGAACCGTTCCTGTTATCAAAATTTCTTTAATTTCTGGAGTTTCATACTCGAAAAATACTCCATAAGTATCAGAAACCTTTTGTAATGCCTCAGCTAATGTTGTATGATCGAATATTAGTGTTCCATTTTTCCAAGAAGTTTGTTCTTCATTAGAAACCCTCTCTTTATCCACGATTATTTTTTGATCTTCGGAAGAGTATTCAATATAATTTCCAGGTTCCATCTGTTTATAATTACCATCGTCAAAAGAGAGAAAGATTTTTCCTTCCTCTAAATAAACATTGGTTTTTTCGTTAGATGTTTTTACATTGAACTGTGTTCCATATACTTCTACCGTTAAATCAGATGTATAAACCCAGAATTTAGCATTCGTAGTTTCTTTTTTATTTACATCAAAATAAGCTTCTCCTTTTAGTTCAACTTTTCTTGGATTATTCTGATTATAAGAAATACTAGAATTTGAATTTAATGTCACCAGTGTTCCATCTTTGAGCTTTAATTCTAATACTTCACCATAGGCTGTTTGATGTGTAATTAAAGAAGATTGAAAATAAGTATAGCTAATAAAAGAAATAAGTAAAATGGCACTTATAGCAATTGTATATTTCAAAGATTTCTTCTGAGGAATTTTAGTTTTTTGTTCTTTAGATTTAATTTCTTTTAGTTTCGTAGAAAGTTTAGTCCACTCTAAATCAACTTTATTTTTAGAAACAGTAGATTGTTTAAAATTAATACCTATAATAATGTCTTTAGCTTCATAAGCAATACTTTTTTTAGAAGGATTGTTTTGTAGCCACCTATTCCAGAAAGAAACATCAGATAGACGACTATCTAAAGCCCAATTTTTAAACGACTCATCATTTAAAAAGTCTTGAATTGTATTGTATGCTTTTTTTGACATTATTTATTTAACTACTAATCTGTATACTTATATAAGCACCAAAAATGTAAAATATACTCTTTTAGGGGCTCAAATTTATGAATTTAATAATTGAATGATTGCAATTTCTTCTCTTAAATTCTTAATGGCTTTATGAAGTGTATTAATTACACTTTGATAATTAATATCTATAGTCTCTGCTATTTCTGTTGGTTTTAGGTTACAGTGAAACTTGAGATATATGACTTCTTTCTGCCGTTTAGGGAGTTTATTTATGAGTTGTGCTAAGTTTTTATTTCTAAAAGTAGTAGACTCTTGATGGGTAAGTAGTTCTTCCGGGGTAAAGTTAATGTCAACGATTGTATAATCTAGACTTCTAACAACAGTGTATTTTTTTATTTTGTTTATTTTCCTGATGATAAACCTTCGAAAAGAAGCGAAAAGATAAGGAGCTATTGTATTTAAATCACTAAGATTCTCTTTGTGTTCATATATATATACAAAGAAATCCTGAAGCGTATCCTCAGTAAGCTCTTCATTTCTAGAAATTTTTACCCCGTAATTATGTAATAAAGGATAAAATTTTTTAAAAAGAATAGAAAAAGCATTTAGATCCCCCTCTTTTAAAGACTTCCACAATATTTCATCGCTAAGATTCCTCATCGAATAAATAAATCATCGTTAAAATATGAAAAAAATACAAACCATTGAAGCAATTGTATTAAAATGATTTAGAAACCTTCATATTATATGTAAGAAATAGCCAACTAATATGCTATATTTGCAGTCTCAAAAAATAGAAATAAATATTATAAATGAAAGCTGGAATTGTAGGGTTACCTAACGTTGGGAAATCAACTTTATTTAATTGTTTATCAAATGCAAAAGCACAGAGTGCTAATTTTCCGTTCTGTACTATAGAACCTAATTTAGGTGTGGTGAATGTACCAGACACAAGGTTAGAAAAATTAGAAGAATTAGTAAATCCTGAAAAAGTAATTCCTGCTACTGTAGAAATTGTAGATATTGCTGGTTTAGTAAGAGGAGCAAGTAAAGGTGAAGGACTAGGAAACCAGTTTTTAGCTAATATTAGAGAAACAGACGCTATTTTACATGTATTACGTTGTTTTGATAACGATAATATTGTACACGTTGATGGTTCTGTAGATCCTATTAGAGATAAGGAAACTATCGATATTGAATTACAGTTAAAAGATTTAGAAGCAGTTGAAAAGAGGTTAGAAAAGGTGAAAAGAGCTGCTAAAACTGGAAATAAAGAAGCACAAGCTGAGTTAGCTTTATTAGAAAAAATACAAGAAGTTTTAGAAGGAGGAAAGTCTGTAAGAACAATTGAGTTTACTGAAAAAGAAGAAGAATTAGTAAAATCAATGCAATTTATTACAGCGAAACCTGTGTTATATGTATGTAATGTAGACGAAGCAGCTGCAAAAGATGGAAATGCATATGTAGAAAAAGTGAGAGAAACTGTAAAAGATGAAGATGCTGAGATTATTGTATTAGCTGTAGCAACAGAAGCAGATATTGCTGAGTTAGAAGATTATGAAGAGCGTCAAATGTTTTTAACAGATATAGGTTTAGAAGAACCAGGAGTTTCTCGCTTAATTCGTTCTGCATATACATTATTAAACTTACAAACCTATTTTACTGCGGGAGTTAAAGAAGTACGTGCTTGGACGATTCCTGTAGGAGCTACTGCACCACAAGCAGCTGGAGTAATTCATACTGATTTTGAGAAAGGATTCATTCGAGCAGAAACTATTAGTTATGCAGATTATGAAACGTATGGTAGTGAAACTAAAGTAAAAGAAGCAGGTAAAATGCGCGTTGAAGGTAAAGACTATGTTGTTGCCGATGGTGATGTAATGCACTTTAGATTTAATGTATAGTCTTTAGAAAATAGTTAAGATTGAAAATCTTTAACCTTAATAAAATAAAAGAGCCCAAATTCGATAGAGTTTGGGCTTTTTCGTACTTTTAAACAAAATACAATACATGGAATTAGATAAATCAATTTTTCAGTATTTAAACAATTTAGCTGAAAATAATAATAGAGATTGGTTTACAGAACATAAAGACACGTTTACCAAAGAACAAAATGAAGCAAAAGCATTTTTTGGAGTAGTTCAAGGAAATTTGGAAACACACGATGAAATCGAAGGACATAAGTTTTTTAGAATTTATAGAGATGTTCGATTTTCAAAAGATAAAACTCCTTATAAAACTCACTTTGCAGGATCTTTTTCTAGAAAAGGAGCCCATTTAAGAGGAGGATATTATTTGCATCTTAAACCAGGAGAAAGTTTTTTAGCAGGAGGTTTTTGGCAGCCTAACAAAGAAGATTTACTGCGTATTCGTAAAGAATTGGAAATAGATGCCGTTGAATTAAGAGATGTTATTAGTGCACCAGATTTTAAAAAGTATTTTGGAGGAAAATTAGAAGGAGAAGAGCTAAAAACAGCTCCGAAAGGTTTTGATAAAACACACCCAGATATCGATTTAATCCGAAAAAAAGGATATATAGCCGTTAGAAACTTTACAGATAAAGAAGTTTTTTCTTCAAATTTTTCAGAAGAAGTAGATGCCTCTTTTAAAGCATTACGCCCTTTCTTTGATTTAATGAGTTCTATTTTAACAACAAACTTAAATGGAGAAAGTTTGCTAGACGACTAGTTTTTGAGTTTCTTTTTTCAGAAAGAAAAACGTTACAATAGCAGCTAGCATATCAGAAATAGGGAAGGAGTACCAAATTCCATCCAATCCAAAAAACATAGGTAAAACAATTACAAACGGTATTAAAAAGATAGATTGTCTTAATAAAGTTAATACCAAAGCAGGTTTTGCCTTTCCTACAGCTTGAAAATAAGCGGCTCCTATAAGTTGAAATCCAATAAAAGGAGTCGCAAAAAAGCATATTAATATAGCATTAGGAGTTTGTTGTAAAAGAGTAGTATCTGTAGTGAATACAGCCGTCATTTCATAGTTTAAAAAATAAATAGCTATAAATGTTATTATACATAATACTGTAGCATATTTAATACCTGTAAACAATACTTCTTTTACACGTTTATACAGTTCAGCACCATAATTATAACCAGCTATTGGGAGAAAACCTTGTACAATTCCTAAGACAGGAAAGAAAATAAACATCATTAGTCTATTTATAATTCCAAAAATCGCTATAGATGATTCATTACCATATTTAAAGAGTGAGTAATTTAAAACTATTGTTAGTATACTTACGCTGGCTTGTCTCACTAATGTAATACTTCCTAAAGAAGTTATTTCTGCCACAATTTTTTTCTTTAGCTTTAAACAATGAAATCCTATTCGTAAGCTACTCTTTGGAGATAATAAAAAACCTAAGATAAAAATACCACAAACAGCGTAAGACAACGATGTGGCTAAACCAGCTCCAAACATTCCCCAATTAAAAACTTTAATAAAAAGAATATCTAAAATAATATTAGAAATTGCAGGTAAAATTAAAGCAACCATTGCATACTTAGGCTTTCCTAAAGCTCTAATAATAGGATTTCCCATCATGGCGTAAGCTAAAAAAGGAACTCCAGCAATAACAATTCTAAAGTAAGGAATCGCAGGAACTAAAATTTCACCATTTGCACCAAATAATTGTAATACATGTGTTTCTAATAAGAAACAAAGTAAAACTAAAATAAATGCTGCTATGGTTGTTAAGCTAATTTGATTACCAAAAACTCTTTTGGCTTTTTCCACCTCATTAGCACCTAAAGCTAAAGAGATTACAGAGCTTCCTCCAATTCCAATAGCCATTCCTATAGATGAAATTAAAAAACCAATTGGTAATACTACAGTAATTGCTGCTATAGCTAATACACCAATCCATTGCCCAACAAAAATAGTGTCTACAATCATGTTTATAGACATTACAAGAATACCAATAGCGGCTGGTATAGATTGTTTTAATAAAAGCTTATGTACCTTTTCGCTAGCAATCTCATTTGCAATTTGTCCCATGGCAGTTAAATTAGTGTGCAAATTAACGAAATAATACTATTAGTTACGTAAGTTTGCTATTATGAATAATGATAAAATTTTTAGTGTAAAGAGAAAGGTTGTAGCGCATGAAATAGATGAATTACAACATGTAAATAATGTAGTATATGTACAATGGGTACAAGATATTGCAAAACAACATTGGGAAGTACTAACAAAAGATCATAAACTAGACGATGTTGTATGGGTACTTATACGTCATGAAATAGATTATAAAAACCAAGCGGTATTAGATGATGAAGTAACTGTAAAAACTTGGGTTGGAGAAACAGCAGGAGTTACTTCGGTAAGATATGTAGAAAGTTATAAAGGAACTACTTTATTAACAAAATCAAAAACTACTTGGTGTTTACTAGATGCAAAAACATTTAAGCCAACTCGAATAAATGATGCTATCAAAAATTTAATGATTTAAATGACAGTTATTTATATTCTCGACATTTTAGGAACTTTTGCATTTGCTATAAGTGGAGCATTGGTGGCTTCTAAGAAGAATTTTGATTTATTCGGAGTTATTATCATCGCTTTTGTTACTGCTGTTGGAGGAGGAATGTTACGAGATATTATGATTAATGCACACCCAATTAATTGGATTGGCGATCTAAATTATATTTGGACAATATTAATAGCTGTTGTATTTACATTTTTATTTAAAAGTAAAATAGAACCGTTACGTAAAACTTTTTTTCTCTTTGATACAGTAGGAATTAGTGTTTTTACATTGTTAGGTTTACAAAAAGGACTGAGTTTACATTTACCAATTTTTGTAGCATTAATCATGGGAGTGGTTTCTGCAGTTTTTGGCGGTGTAATTAGAGATGTATTAACACGTAAAGTACCATTAATCTTTAAAAAAGAAATTTATGCTTCTGCATGCTTCCTAGGAGGGATTTTTTATTTACTCCTGTGTTTTTTTGAAGTTAACGAAACAATAAACTTCATAATATCTGCAGCAATTATTATTGTTGTTAGAACATTATCTGTCATTTATAAACTTGAATTACCAAGAATAAAAGATAGGTGATTTATACTTTTTAAGATTTATAGAAAATACTTCATTATTATAAAACTTTAAAATATAATATTGAATTATATTTAATCTTTATTGTTTTTTATTGGTTTAAATTTAATTTAAGCGTCTTTTTGTTGCTGTATTCTTTGTTTTTTATTTTATTCAGTGTTGATTTGTTAATTTTAAAGTATGGTTTTTTCACCATTCGTCGATAAAAAGAAGCATTTCAACGATACAAAGCGGCAAAAAAGTATTAATAATGATAAAAATTGTATTAAGTATGTAACTTTATGATTGTGAAAGTAATAAATCCCTTGTATTATGTTTAGAAAAGTTTTCCCTATACTAATGCTATTTTGCTTTATACAAATAGCAACATCGCAATCAAAAGAAACTTGTGATACTCCTAAAACCGAAACTGTACTAGATTTAAATAGTATTACTAAATGCTCTATTGAGAAACCTAAGAATGAAAGTTCTAAGGCAAATAAAGTAGCTGTAGAAGTTACCTCAAGAAGAAGAGTGGTTAGAAAAAGAGATGCAGCTACAGGTGTTATGACAAATGATTACACTCATAAATTGGCCGATATTAAGAAAAAGGCTAAAATCATTAATAATTTAAATTTAGAAAAGTCTGGTGGCTTAAAAATTATACCCTTCGATTATGTAGATGAAGTTCCTCTTTTTAAAAATTGTGAGAGTGTAGCTATTTATAAGCAAGAAAAATGTTTTAAGGAAGAATTAGCAAGTCATATTAAAAAGAACTTAAGGTATCCTGAAAAATCTTATGATAATGGGGTACAAGGAAGAGTTTTTGTTCACTTTGTAATCGATAACAAAGGAAATGTTGGAAAAATGAAAATTGTAGCTCCATACAAAGGTGAAGAATTAGGTAGGGAAGCAGAACGTATCATGAAAAAATTACCAAAATTTAAACCAGGTAAACATGAAGGCGCTGCAATAACTGTAAAGTACGGATTTCCAATTACATTTAGAATACCAGGAGTTAAACCATCAAATCTTAGAAAAGCAGCTAAAAAAGTAAATGTATCTAAAGTATACGACTTTGAAAGCGTAGAAACAATACCACAGTTTACATCTTGTAATGCGTCGGGGGACACCTCTATAAACTGTTTTAATAAAAATTTGGTAGCGCATATAGAAGATAACTTCGCTTATCCAACTGAGGCTATAAATCAGAACATCGAGGGAAAGATTTTTGTTAGATTTATGATTAATGCAGAGGGAGAGGTAATTAACATTTCAGCAAAAGGTCCTGAAAATGGACAAGTGCTTGAAAGAGCAGCTAAAGAGTTAGTAGAGAAGTTACCTAAATTCGTTCCGGCAAAGAAAAATGGAAAATCTGTAAATACAAGATATAGTTTTCCAGTTGCCTTTACTTTGAATTAATGCGCGGACTGAATTTTTGAGAAAGCTATCCAGAATATGGATAGCTTTTTTATATAATTAGTATAAGTTCAATAATAGTGTTTAGAACTTAGTTTGTTTAGAGATGATAGAGATACATTGTTTTATAGTCACTCAACAATGTAATATATTGAATCATACTAATTATAACTTTGATTATTAATCAATCTATATAATGAAGCTTTAGACTTTAAATATTTATTATAAGTATCTATCGCTTTTAATTGTGTTTCTATAAGTTTTACTTCTCTATAGTTAATACGGAATAAAGAACCTTCTCCTAAAACAAACATTCGTTCTTCAGCCTTTACTAATCGTTGATAATCAGTTACCAAATCGTTTAACGTTTTATTTTGAGTATTATAAGAACTAATTTCATTGCGAATAGCATTAATTTTATTAGAAAGATTTGCTTTGTTCGAAGAAATTATAAAATCAATGTCTTGTAGTTTTAACTTCGCTAATTTCAAATCAGAACGTTCTTTTCTTAAAAACAGAGGAACACTGAAATTAAGTCCTGCTTTGTAATTATTAGTATCAAAGTTTGTAATATCTTGATATTTAGAAGTTAAAAAATTATACTCAATATCTATTTTAGGAAGTAAATTATTTAATTTCAATCGCTTGTCTATAATCAAATTCTCTTTTTTGTATTCTAAGGATTGTATTTTTAAGTGATTATTTACAATAGTACTATTACTTTCTAAAGTACTTAAATTTAAAACCTGATCTATGTATAGAGGAGTATCTACATCTGGTAAAATGCGATCTTCTAACTCTAAAGGAATATTATCTTCTAACCATAAATAATTGGCTAGTTTTAATTTAGACTTTATGTATGTAAGTTTAGACTTTTCTAAATCTAAAATTCGATTCTTATAATTAATATTTGCTTCTAATGTATCTACAGCTGGTTTATCTCCAGCAATAAAACTTCTCTTTACATTATTAAGTCTATCAGTTGCATTTTTCAAGAAATTTTTAAATGTTTCTTGTTTCTCATAGTTTTTCAACCATTCAAAATAGGTAACGATGGCGTTGTATAAAATATCATTTACCAATAATTGCTGATCAGCTTTTGCTTGATTGACATAAATTTTTGCTTTTTTCAAATCAGCCATTCGCTTATTGGTAAGAAATCCACGTGCTAAAGACATAGAAATTCCAGCTCCATATAAACCATCTTCAGGTACTGTAAACTCTGGGTTTAAGAAAATTCCAGAATTCTTCTCATAATTTGCTTTAAATTCAATACCATACCATGTAGGAATTTTAAAAGCGGTATTCAATTTATCATAATAGGTAGATTTTTTAAACTTCTTACGATCGTAATCTACTTCTATTTTAGGATCGAAAGCACCTCTAGCTTTTAATAATTTAATTTCACTAGCAGTAGTTGTTAATTGTGCTTGTTTTACAATTGGATGAAACTGTTTTACATATCCAATATATTCAGAAAGCGTTAAAATACTGTCTGTTTTGGATTGTGAGGTTCCAGAAAAACTGACTACTATAATAAATAAGCTACAAAGAATTTTCTTCATATTACTTTTTCTTTTTATCTGTTGTTGATGCTGTTTTATCAGGCTGATAAAAGTTAGGAGGGAAACTATTAATCTGTCTCCATAACTCAAACCAAATAGGAACATTGTCTAATAAAGCAATAGTTTTTGCTCCAGAACCTACTCTAATTGCAGTTGGCCATGGTTGTGTTTCTTTATTTGGTGCTAACAAAATTCTATACATTCCATTGCTACTAATAAAATTTTCTATAGCTACTACTTTAGCTCCATAAGTACCGTAAGATGCATTTGGCCAGCCACTAAATACAATTGCGGGCCAACCATCAAATTGTACTCGTACATCTTCATTTATATGGATTAATGGTAAATCTATAGGACGAACAAACATTTCTACAGCTAACTCATAATCTGCAGGCATAATTCCTACTAATTCTTCACCTTCTTTAAATGTTTCTCCAATACCGGATTTTATGGCTTTGTTTATGTAACCATCTTGAGGAGCGGTAATATATAGTAAGCTATTTCTTTTAGTATAGTTTGCAACATTAATTTCTAGTTTAGAAACCTGAGCTTCTGTGTCTAAAGTGGCAGATTGTGCTGTGTATAAGCTACTTTCTGCTTTAGCAATTTTATCTGCATAGGTAGCTTTTAAAGTAGATATATTTAATTCAGCATTAATCGTATTGTTTTGAGATGTTAAATACTTGTTTTGTTGTGAAATTAATTTCGCATTGGCTTCTTGAAATTTAGCTCGCTTTTCTTCAACATCTTTAACAGCTTTTAAACCTTCTTTTTGTAAACTAACAGCACGTTCGTATTGAGTTTTAGCAATCATATTTTTAGTTTTAATTGCTTCTAAATCAATACTGTCACTTTTTACTTTTAAATGCGCTTGAGTTAATTTGTTTTTAGCTTGTTCTAGTTTTAAAATTCGCTCTTGCTGCAAAGCTTTAATTTGTCCTTTTAATGCTACAACTTTGTTTTTATAAGCGTCTACAGATAAAGTTTTAATATTTAACTGATCTTGGGTACGTTTAGCTAATTGATTGTCAAAATAATCACTTTTAACTTCAGAAATTCTAAGAATAGTATCACCTTTTTTAACAAAATCACCTTCACGTACAAACCATTCTTCAATTCTTCCAGGAATTTGCGATTGTATCGTTTGTGGTCTTTGATTTGGTTTTAAAGTGGTAACACTACCTTTACCAGAGATATTTTGAGTCCATGGTAAGAATAAAATAATAAGAATGATGAAAGAAAACACTAATAAGAATTTTCTAAATCTTTTATGATATTCTTTTGTAAATATTTCTTTTCCAGATTTGAAGTTGGTCAAATCAAGATCTTTTGAAACAGAGTTGTTAGAGATATTTAACATGTTTTTATTTTTTAATTTGACCTTTTTCTAAAATAATGTGTTTGTTACACTTTTGTTTCCAATTCATATTACTACTTACCACAATTAAACTCCATGGTTGTGATGGATCTGCTAAGAAGTCAATAATTTTTTGCGTTTCTTCTTGTTGGAATTGATCTAATGGATCTTCAAGAATTAATAGCTTTGGTTTTATAACAATAGCTCTGGCTAAAATGATTTTTTTAGCAATGGTATAAGCTATTTGTTTTCCTTCTGGCTTTATTATAGTATTTAAACCATTAGGTTGTTGTTTTAGAAAGTCTGTTAAACCTACAACTTCTAGTGAATGATAAATGTCTTTATCTTTAATACTAGTATCCCCAAAAGTTATATTTTCTCTAATGGTTCCTTCAAAAGGAGTTTCTTCAGATAAGGAAAGTCCTAGTTTAGAACGATATTTGTTAATATGTAAACTTTGTATAGAAAGATTATTTACATGAACATAACCACAGGTAGGTTCTATAACACCAGCAATTAATTGTAATAAAGCAGATTTACCAGAACCACTTTCTCCTTGTACTAAAATTCGATCTTTCGGATTGATATCGAAAGAAATTTCATCTAGAATAGGTGCGTTTCTATTTGCAACACTATAAGAAACATCTTCTAATTCAATGGTTAAATCTCCTTCTGTTACTTCACCAGACTGTTTTTCTATTGGTTTGTCTACAACTTGTCCTAACTTTTCAATAGAAGTAAGTACATCATAAAACGATTCTAAACCTAATATTAACTTTTCTACGGAGCTTATAACTAATAAAACAATGATTTCTGCAGCAACGAATTGTCCAATATTCATTTGCTGATTTAGTACAAGAAATCCACCAATTAATAATAAACCAGCTGTAACGAGTACTTTAAAACTAATCATTTGTATAAACTGAATGACTAAAATTTTAAAGTGGCTTTCTCTCGAACGCAAGTATTGACAAACTAGTGTATCGTTTTTTTCTAAAGCAAGACTTGTTTTACCAGATAGTTTGAAACTTACTACAGAACGAGCAATTTCTTGCAGCCAATGTGCTACTTTATATTTGTTCTTAGATTCATCTAAACTAGTTTCTATACCTTTTTGTGAAGTTAATTTGAATACAGCGTAAATCAATACAATTAATAACAACCCAAAAATGATAAAGAAAGGGTGGTAGAAAGAAAGTAATATAATGGCAAAGATGATTTGTAGAAATGCAGAAGGCACATCAATTAAAACCTTCGAAAGTCCTTTTTGTATAGTTAATGTATCAAAAAAACGATTGGCTAATTCTGGTAAATAGTAGTTTCGTAGCTCCTTCATTTTAATTTTAGGAAAACGATAACTCAACTCAAAAGAAGCTCTAGTGAAAATACGTTGTTGTATTGTTTCAATAATTCGTAATTGCATTAGTTTTAAAATACCAGAAAAAACAACTCCCATTGTTACTAGTATAACCAATACAATCCACGAAACGGATACTTGAGCTCCTTGTAATAAATTTATAATTGCCTGTATACCTAAAGGAAGTGAAAGAGAAACAACTCCTTCAAAAATGGCATAATAAGATATTTGAAAAATATCTTTTCGTTCTAATTTTATTAAGCCAAGGAAGCGTTTCCAAGGCGATAAAGCATTATTTGTCATTCGTTAAAGTGTTGAGGATAAGTTGTGTGTAAAAGTGTGTTGGTGTAATGTCTTCATTACAATTTGTAATGGTTGGGAAATGTAATTTTATAAATTGCTGATGTAGAGCTCCCTCTGTAATTGAACTCGCTAGACTTAGTGGATATTCATAATCGTTGTTATATTCAGAAATAACACCCGCTAATCTTCTTACCACTCGCTTATATGGTAAGAAATATCCTTGCTTATTTTCTGAGTCTACACTTTTAGTTAAAAATGATTTAGAATTTTCATTAATAATAATCTTATTCAATAAAACTTCATTAATATGAGAAAAGTTTTTATCCTCTTTGGTTTTTCTAGTCACTATTTCAATAGCTTTAATTAACTTTTCTTTATGGTCTTTTATACTAAAAGTCTCAATTACTAATTGATACTCTACCCATCTCCAGTACCAAGAACTTAAATAGATGAGTAATTTATGTTTGCTTTCAAAATATCTATAGATTGAACTTTCATTAGATCCTATTAAAGTACCTAGTTTCTTAAAATTGAAATTCTCAAAACCAATTTCATCAATTAAAACAATGCTGTGCTCCACAATTTTTTTACCAAGATCAGACGATTCTGGGTTTTTAATATAAATGCCTTCCGGAACTTCAATTTTTATGCTTGAAAGTAATCTATCCATTATTAATTGCTTTTTATGCAAATATAATAGTAATACTATTAATATAAAGTTAAAATTCTATTATTGTTTATTTTTTTTAGTTTTTTCTTAAACAAAAAATAAGTATCTTTGGTATAACTCCCCAAAAAGTTAAAAACAACAGTAAAATTTTACCCCAATGGCTAAAAAAAAGAATGTTAGTAAACAGGATATCATAACGATGTATATGGATTATGTGTTAGAGCATAATGAAGAACCTAAATCTATATACAAGTTTAGTAAGGATAATAATTTTGATGAAGCATTGTTTTATCAAAGTTTTTCATCTTTTGAAGTAATACAATCATCTATTTTTGAGGCTTTTTTCGAAAATACAATTGTTTTACTACATAAAAGTGAAGAATTTCAAAACTTTGATGCGAGGAATCAATTGCTAAGTTTTTATTTCACGTTTTTTGAAAATCTAACAGCGAATAGAAGCTACGTAGTATATGCATTGCATACGAATAGAAATAAGTTAAAAACAGTAAAAAGCTTAGAAAAACTTCGCAAACATTTTAAAGTTTTTATTAAAAGTCTAGCTATAGAAAAGCTAGAAATAAAGCAAGAAAGATTTGAAAAAATACAAGACAATGCAATTGCAGAAAGTGGTTGGATTCAGTTATTACTTACACTTAAATTTTGGTTAGAAGATACCTCTGTATCATTTGAAAAAACTGACATTTTTATTGAAAAATCAGTAAACGCAAGTTTTGATATATTAAATATTGCACCTATAAAGAGTGTAATTGATTTAGGAAAATTTTTATTTAAAGAAAAGATGGTGAGATGAAAACAATAGACAATATACCTACTTCTAAAATTCAGAGAGCATCGAAGTTAGTGCAAACAGGCGCTAAAGTTGGTGTAAACTATTTAAAGTACTATGGAAATAAACTAGTGAGTGGAGAAGAAGAGGCAAAAGAACAATTGAATAAAGAAAATGCTGAAGACATTTACAATGGTTTAAAACAGTTGAAAGGTAGTGCACTAAAAGTAGCACAAATGTTAAGTATGGAAAAAGGTATTTTACCTCAAGCCTATGTAGAGCAGTTTTCTTTATCTCAGTTTTCGGTACCTCCCTTGTCCGCTCCTTTAGTTAAAAAAACATTCAAGAATTATTTTGGTAAAAACCCAGATGAATTATTCGATAAGTTTGATTTAAATGCAGTTAGTGGTGCAAGTATTGGCCAAGTACATTTGGCAGAAAAAGACGGGCAAAAGTATGCTGTGAAAATTCAATATCCTGGAGTGGCAGAAAGTATTTCTTCAGATTTGTCTTTGGTAAAACCTATTGCAATTAAAATGTTCAATATCCGAGGAAAGGATAGCGACAAATATTTTAAAGAAGTAGAAAATAAGCTAATTGAAGAAACAAATTATAATTTAGAAATTGAACAAAGCCAGGCAATTGTAGATGCTTGTAAGCATATTCCTCACTTAAAATTTCCAAATTATTACAAAGAATTCTCATCAGACAGAATTATTACAATGGATTGGATGCAAGGAATTCATTTATCTGAATTTACTGCAGAAAATGAAGATAAAGACAAATCAAACAAGTTAGGACAAGCTTTGTGGGATTTTTACATGTATCAAATGCATAAATTACGCAAAGTACATGCCGATCCGCATCCAGGAAACTTTTTAGTTTCAAAAGAAACAGAACTTATAGTGTTAGATTTTGGTTGCATGAAAGCAGTTCCAGAAGAGTTCTATGTTCCATATTTTGAATTAGCTAAGAAGGAAAACATCTCTAATTCTGAGTTTTTTGAACAAAAGCTATACGAATTAGAAATTTTAAGAGAAGACGATTCTCCTGAAGAATTATCGTTTTTTAAAGACATGTTTCATGAAATGTTGAGCTTGTTTACAGAACCTTTTAATACAGAAGAGTTTGATTTTTCTGATGAAACATTCTTTGGAAAAATAACAGCGTTAGGAACGAAATATGCCAAGAATACAGAACTTAGAAATATGAATGGAAATAGAGGTTCTAAACATTTTATTTACATCAATAGAACCTTTTTTGGACTGTACAATTTAATGCACGATTTAAAAGCAACAAATATTAAAATCAATAATTTTAATCAATACTAAATGCAATTTTTTGATAGAAAAGACATCGATAAATTTGATAGAATTCACAAAATAAACCTGATGAATAGTCTTTCAGGTTATAAATCAGCAAATCTTTTAGGAACAGTTTCACCAGAAGGACAGGAGAATGTAGCTGTGTTTAGTTCTATTGTACATTTAGGTTCTGCACCGCCTGTTTTAGGATTTGTTTTACGACCTACAACAGTACCTAGAAATACTTATGAAAACATAAAAAGCACAGGGTTTTATACAGTAAATCATATTTGCCAAGAGATTACTGAAGATGCACATCATACCTCTGCAAAATATCCTAAGGAGATTTCAGAATTTGAGATGACCAACTTAACCCCAGAATATAAAAATGATTTTAAAGCGCCTTTTGTTAAGGAATCCCCAGTACAAATAGGTTTAAAGTATTTAGAGGAATATTACATAAAAGCTAATGATACATTACTTATCGTTGGAGAAATTCAATTCTTTTATGTGCAAGAGCAAATGTTAGAAGCAGACGGATTTTTAAACCTTTCTAAAGGAAAAGTAGCAACAATTAATGGTTTAGATGGTTACGCAATACCAGACTCGACAACAAGGTATGCATACCAACGCCCAAAACAAATAGTAAACAAAGAATGAAAGTTTTAATCACAGGTACAACAGGCTATATTGCAAAAAGATTAGTGTTAAAGTTATTAGAAAGCGGCCATCAATTGGCCTGTTGTGTTCGTGATTTAAATAGAATTCCAGATGAAATTGAGCATAAAGAACATATAGAATTTATTAAAATAGATTTTTTAGATCCTAAAAACACTCATTTTCCAACAGACATAGATGTAGCCTATTATCTAATTCACTCAATGGCAACTACAGCCACAAATTTTGAAGATTTAGAGCAACAATGTGCTATCAATTTTAAAAATTTAATTGAGCAAACAAATTGTAAGCAAGTAATTTATTTAAGTGGTATTGTAAATGATAGTTCTTTATCTAAACATTTACAATCTAGATTAGCAGTAGAACAGATTTTGAAATCTACTCATTATGCATTAACCACTTTTAGAGCTGGAATTATTGTAGGAAGTGGTAGCGCATCTTTTGAAATTATTAGAGATATTGTTGAGAAGTTACCTGTAATGGTCACACCAAAATGGCTAAATACCAAAACGCAACCCATTGCAATTCGAGATGTATTAAGCTTTTTGGAAAATGCCATTGGTAATGAAAAAGTGTTGAACGCTTCTTTTGATATTTGTGGACCAGAAATTCTGACATACAAAGAAATGTTACTAGAATTTGGAGAAGTAAGAAAGTTAAAACGCTATATTTTAACATTACCAGTACTCACTCCAAGACTTTCATCATATTGGCTGTACTTTGTTACTTCCACGTCTTTCAACTTAGCAAAAGCATTGGTAGACAGTATGAAAGTAGAAGTAATTGCAAAGCCTAGTAATATTAATGAAATTTTAGGTGTGCAACCTATAAAGTATAAAGAAGCAGTCGCATTAGCATTTCAAAAAATAAAACAGAATGCGGTTATTTCTAGTTGGAAAGATGCGATGAGTAGTGGCGTATTTAACGATCAATTAAGTAATCATATACATATTCCTCATTTTGGTTGTTTTAAAGATATCCGTTCTAGAAAAGTTACCAATGAAGTATATACAATAGATAAAATTTGGTCTATAGGTGGAGAGAATGGTTGGTACAGTTTTACTTGGTTATGGCGGATTAGAGGTTATATAGATAAGTTATTTGGAGGTGTAGGCTTACGAAGGGGAAGAACACATAATTCATATTTAGAACCAGGAGATCCACTAGATTTTTGGCGTGTATTGTTAGCCGATAAAAAAGAAAAAAGATTATTACTATTTGCAGAAATGAAACTACCAGGAGAAGCATGGTTAGAGTTCAAAATTGTTAAAAATCAACTATTTCAAAGAGCAGTATTCAGACCTAAGGGAATTTTAGGGAGAATGTATTGGTATGCTGTGTTGCCATTTCACGCCTTTGTTTTTAATGGGATGATTAAAGCACTAGTAACCGAAAAGTGAGAAACGTAAAGAAACAACACTTACCAACCAAAATATGTCAATGTTGTCTGCGTCCCTTTACATGGCGAAAGAAATGGGAACGAGATTGGGAAAATGTAAAATATTGTAGTAAAAAATGCAAAGTACAAAAACAGCGATAGTTTGGTTTACAAATAACCTAAGAACATATAATAATAGGGCATTATACAATGCTTGTTTACAATATGATAAGGTCATTGCAGTATATTGTTTTGATCCTAACTTATATGAGGAAACACAATTTGGATTTAAAAAAACAGCAAAATATAGAGCAAAATTTACTTTAGAATCTGTTGAAGAATTATCGAATAATTTAAAAAAATTAAACATTTCTCTTTTCTTATGTTATGAGCATCCGTCGGCTTTTTTACCAAAGTTTTGCCTGACATATAAGGCGGATGCTCTCTTTTATCAAAAAGAATTTACAGACGAAGAAGAGCAAATAATTCAATCGGTAAAATCTAAACTTCCAGAAGAAATAACAACACACGAGAGTTACGACCAGTTTTTATTTGATCCTGAAGCTATTCCTTTTGAGATTGAAAAAATTCCAGAGGTCTTTATGGCTTTTAGGAAGAAAGTAGAAAAATATGGAGTTGTGAAAGAAGAATTATTGCCTATAACGAAACCAGAATCGAATTATATTGAAGTAGGTACAAAACTGCCAGCATTACAAGATTTAGGTTTTCAAGATTTTTCAATGCCAATTCATGCAGCTTTTCCCTACAAAGGAGGAGAAAATCAAGCGAAAAATAGATTAAGAGATTATTTTTTCAAAACAAAGAAACTCGCTTTTTACAAGAAAACTAGAAACGGACTTATAGGTACTGATTACAGTTCAAAATTTTCTCCATGGTTAGCTAATGGTTGTATTTCTGCACAAACTATTTATTGGGAAGTAAAGAAGTTTGAAAAGGAGTATGGAAGTAATCAATCTACTTACTGGTTTGTATTCGAATTGTTGTGGAGAGATTATTTTAAATATATAGCCTTAAAGCACAAAAACAACTTGTTTAAGATCGAGGGAATTAAAAAAGCAAATTATGACTGGAAAGATGATTTAAGTTCAATAGAGAGATGGATTCATGGAGAAACTGATGAACCTTTTGTTAATGCAAATATGATTGAGCTTAAAGAAACAGGATGGATGAGTAATAGAGGACGACAAAATGTAGCGTCTTATTTCTCAAAAGAATTGTTGCTAGACTGGAGAATAGGAGCAGCTTACTTTGAAAGTATGCTCATAGATTATGATGTACATAGCAATTATGGCAATTGGCAATATGTTGCAGGCGTTGGAAATGATCCTAGAGATCGAAAGTTTAATATAAAACTACAAGCAGATAAGTACGATACAAACGGAAATTATCAGCGATTGTGGTTACAACCTACACTGTTTTAAATGAATAAAAGAGCATTACTTTTTCCACACCAACTATTTAAAAGAGTAGTTTTTCCTTCAAAAGATATTATCATCTATTTGATAGAAGAAACGTTGTTTTTTAATCAGTATAATTTTCACAAACAAAAGCTAGTATTTCATAGAGCTACTATGAAATATTACGAAACTTATTTAAAGGATCAAGGATTTCAAGTAGAATATATTGAGGCAACAGATTTCAAATCAGATGTAAGAGAACTTATTACAGTTTTAGAAGCTGAAAGTATAGAAGAATTACATATTATTGACCCAACTGATAATTGGTTACAAAAAAGAATTGAAAATACCATTAAAAACATCCGTGTAGAGTGGTATGAAAATCCATTGTTTATTAATAAAAAAACTGAATTAACCTCTTTTTTCAAACCAACAAAGAAGAAATTTTTTCAAACATCATTTTATAAACAACAACGTTTAGAAAGGAATATTCTTATTCAAAATGGAAACCCAGTAGGAGGTAAGTGGACTTTCGATATCGATAATAGAAAGAAGTATCCTAAAAATAAAATAAGTCCTGTTGTATTATTTCCAGATAACAATTCCTTCTTTTTAGAAGCAAAAAACTATGTAGCAATTCATTTTTCTGAAAATGTAGGCAATTTGCATGATTTTCAAATATATCCTTCCACTTTTAAAGAAGCAGAAAATTGGTTGCAAGAGTTTTTTGAAGTTCGTTTTCATGAATTTGGAGATTATGAAGACGCTATAGTAAAAGACAGGCATTTTTTACACCACAGTTTATTATCGCCACTTATAAATGTAGGATTATTAAATCCAATGGAAGTAATAAAAAAAGCTAGTGATTATGCCGCTAAAAACGATATTCCAATAAATTCTTTAGAAGGTTTTATAAGACAAATATTAGGTTGGAGAGAATTTATTCGTGGTGTATATGAAGTAAAAGGAACTGAAGAAAGAACAAAGAACTTTTGGAATCACTCTCGTAAAATACCATCATCTTTTTATACAGGAACTACTGGTGTTTTGCCAATAGATGCAACAATTAAAAAAGTTTTAAAAACAGGCTATGCACATCATATAGAACGATTAATGATATTAGGAAACTTTATGTTACTCTGCGAATTTGATCCGGATGAAGTTTACCAATGGTTTATGGAATTATTTATAGATGCTTACGATTGGGTAATGGTACCTAATGTGTATGGAATGAGCTTATTTGCAGATGGAGGATTAATGTCTACCAAACCTTATATCAGTAGTAGTAATTATATAAAAAAAATGAGTGATTATCCTAATGGGGATTGGCAAGCAATATGGGATGGATTGTTTTGGAAATTCATGGATAAAAACAGGGAATTTCTAACTAAAAATCCAAGATTACGAATGTTGTTGACAAACCTTGATAAAATGGATATAGAAAAAAGGAACAAACATTTTTTGAATGCAGAAACATTTTTACAAAGTATAGAAGAAGAAAATAAACAAAAGATAAATGTATGTCAGAACGTATGAGGAATAAAGAAAGAATAGCCGTAGTTTGGCTTAAAAGAGATTTACGTTTGCATGATAATGAAGCCATTTTTAATGCATTAGAATCAGGAATACGAGTACTGTTCTTGTATGTTTTTGAAAACTTATTATTAGAAGATGAACATTACAGTAAACGACATTGGGATTTTATAAAACAATCTCTTGTTGATATAAATACAGATTTAGCCTCATATAACACAAAAGTATTGAGTGTTACAGGTGATATTTTTGCAGTCTTCAATCAATTGCAATCTCATTTTAGAGTTGAACAAGTTTACTCTCACCAAGAAACAGGATTGTTAACCACCTTTAAAAGAGACAAAGAATTTGCACGTTATTGTAGAAATAACTCCATAGAATGGGTAGAAAATATAAACAATGGCGTATTACGAGGATTGTTAGATAGAGAAGATTGGTTTGACAAATGGGAAAATTATATGTATCAATCACAGTTAACATTCAATCCCAATGAAAATGTATTCATTTCTTTGTCAACAATCAATCAAATTTCTGAATATTTTCATACTACAAATTTGAGAACTGAGAAGAGTGAAAATTTCCAGTATGGAGGTAGAGAAACGGCATGGAAATATGCAAATTCTTTTTTTGAAGGAAGATATGAGAAGTACATGTATCATATTTCAAAACCAGAAGCTTCTAGAGTAAGTTGTAGCAGATTATCTCCATATATAGCTTGGGGAAATGTATCAATACGAGAAATATTTCAGAAAGCGAAAGAAGTAAAAGAAACTTCAGAGAATAAACGGCATTTAGGAGCATTCATTTCTCGTTTACGTTGGCAAGCACATTTTATTCAGAAATTTGAAATGGAATGCACCATGGAAAATGCGAGTGTAAACAAAGGATATCATAAGCTTAAAAAATCGATATCCGAAACGTATAAAACAGCTTGGGAAACTGGGCAAACAGGTTTTCCATTGGTAGATGCTTCTATGCGTTGTTTAAATACAACAGGTTATATTAACTTTAGAATGCGAGCCATGTTAGTGTCTTTTTTTACACATATTTTATGGCAACCATGGCAAGAAGCAACACACCATTTATCTAAAAATTTTCTCGATTTTGAACCAGGCATACATTTTCCACAATTACAAATGCAAGCAGGAGAAACAGGTATAAACAACCTCAGAATATATAATCCAATTAAAAACGGACAAGAACACGACCCAGATGCATTGTTTATTAAAAAATGGGTGCCAGAATTAGCACATTTACCTATTCCATTTATTCACGAACCTTATTTAATGACTGCTTTAGATCAACAGTTTAACAACTGTGTATTAGGAGAAGATTATCCGTTTCCTATTGTAAATGTGAAAGAGAATAGAAAAAAAGCAAGTGATATTTTATGGAATATGAAAAAAGATCCAGAAGTGTTACGAGAAAGTATTCGAATACTTAAAAAACACACGATTATAAATAGAAGTAGAATGTTAAGAGATGAATAATGATTTTTAATACCACTTATAATAACGAAGATTTTACTATTCATAGTAAAGAATTACTAGGAAAACCATTTTCTTTTTTTGAGAAAATTAAAATGAAAGGAATAGGCTCAGGAAGACTTATGATTGCTGAAGTAAGTAAGAAATTACAAACGACTAAAAAACAATTTTCAGAACTTAATTACGGAAATATAGAATTACGTCCTAAAGGTGTTTTAATTCATTACACTAATCGTTTAGAGCGTTTTTCTTGGTGTATACCTTATCATAAATTAGTTGTTTATAATGCGTCTTTCTTTAGTATTCATGCAGAAGGGAGCTTTATAAAGTTTTTGAAAAATAAGAATTATACTGAAAATAAAAACTTCATTACTAAAATGATCGATTTTAAAAACGAATACTTAAATCTAGAGTATTATGACGGATAGAGTTTTGGATAGAATTATAGAAATGGCTTGGGAAGATAGAACTACGTTTGATGCAATTCGATTTCAATTTGGATTAAAAGAGCAAGAAGTTATTGCATTAATGCGTAGAGAAATGAAACCTTCTAGCTTCAGAATGTGGAGAAAAAGAGTTTCAGGAAGAGCTACAAAGCATCAAGCAAAAAGAGTTTTTAACGAAGGACGATTTAAATGCTCTAGACAACGACAAGTTTCAAATAATAAAATTTCAAAAAGATAATAAGTACATGAAAACTATTTTAATAATAGGAGGAAGTAAAGGAATTGGAAAAGCGATTATAGATACGTTAAAAGAATCGCATCGTATTATAAATTTTAGTAGGAGTGAAATAGCAATACATCCTAATGTAACACATTATTCAATAGATGTGTTACAAGACGAATTACCAGATTTAGACATACCAATTAACGGATTGGTTTTTTGTCCTGGAAGTATCAATTTAAAACCTATTGGCAGATTATCGTTAGAAGATTTTAGAAGTGATTTCGAAATTAATGTAGTAAGTGCGGTTAAAGTCATTCAGAAGTATATTAATGTTTTAAAGAATAACCAAGGTAGCGTTGTATTGTTCAGTACTGTAGCTACAAAATTAGGAATGCCTTTTCATGCGAGTGTTTCTGCAAGTAAATCTGCAGTAGAAGGGCTTACAAAATCATTAGCTGGAGAGTTTGCTACCAAAGTAAGGTTTAATTGTATTGCTCCAACAGTAACTGAAACTTCTTTAGCAGAAAAACTATTGCGTAACGATAAGCAGAAAGAAAATATGGAACAACGACATCCATTAAAAAAATATTTACAACCAGAAGAAGTGGCAAGTTTGGCTAGTTATTTATTATCAGAAAATGCCTCAGCTATTTCAGGACAAGTATTTCCCATAGATGCAGGTATTGTGAGTTTAAAATTATAGCATGAAACAATTAATGGTTATATTATTTCTTATGATGTGCTTTCAAGAAAGTATTACTGTATTTGATTTTGATAAAGATGTTTCAATAGAAAAATGGAACACAACGAATGATGATGTTATGGGAGGAATTTCAAACTCTTCTATAAGGTTAAATAATGAAGGAAAAGGAGTGTTTTCAGGAAATGTTTCTACAGAGAATAATGGAGGTTTTGCAATGGTAAGATTACCTGTATCAATTGATTTAAAAGAAAACTCTAAGAAAATTATACTACGTATAAAAGGAGATGGTAAAAAGTATCAATTCAGAATTAAAGCCAAAAAACACCAACGATATTGGTATATACAATCTTTTCAAACAAATGGAGATTGGCAGACTATAAGTCTCGATCTAGTAAATTTTTATCCATCATTTAGAGGTTATAAACTTAATAAAGAAAACTTTGCTTCCAATAGAATCAAAGAAGTTGCAATTCTCATTGGAAATAAGAAAGATGAAAGTTTCGCATTAGAAATAGATACGATACAAATTATATAAGAATTTAGTACTTACCTATAATTAAAAAGCGAGAATAGATATCTACATATCAATTTCTCGCTTTTTTAATTTGAAGGGTTTTTATAAACGAACAGTGTTTATATAATTTTGTTTTCTTAATCAGTAAAATACAATAAAAATTGAATATATGATAAAATAAATTGAGAATATTTATTTATAGAACATCAATATCGCTATTGTAATAGGAATGTTTTATTTCGGTGGTGTATTTAGAAGTAGTATATTTTATTAAAACTTAATATTTAGAGCTTCAAATAAATGACTTGTAGTCCAAGCTGGCCCAATTAACAAAAACTGTACATCTTTTATAAAAGAAGGTTTCTTTCCTTCATGATTATGTCCATAAAACTGAATAATCCATGAAACCACAAAAATGATAGTCATAAAAGCCCAAAGAGGCATAATATTAATTTGAGAAATTAGATTAATAAGCCATAACACAATTATAGAATATACAAGCATTACTAAAAATAACACAAAAGAAAGTCGTAAATAATAAACTGAAGCAATTAGTAAAAAAATAGTGCCAAAATGTGCATAAGCGGTTAAGCTATCAGGAAACAAGTTTATAATAAAAGCAGGCGTTGGTATAGCTGCTAATAAGCCAATAATACTTAGTACAATAGCAGGAACGCAAAAATAATGTATAATTCTGTTAAGCTTTGTTTGATGACTTTCTCCATATTCATTTAATAATAAGTCTATTTTTCGCATAACTATAAAGGGTTTGTATTTGTATATTTTTTAATTTGCTGATATTCAGTTAAGCCCGTTTCTGTTAAAAAAGGGATTAATAAGTTCCAATGGAAATCAATAAAATCACCTTTATTTAATGTAAAATCGGTATCTGTAATAATTTGTTTTTGCGATTGCCAAAAAGTACTAATCATCCAAATAGAGTGAATCATTTTATCATAATTGGTATACTCATTTTCAGGTTTTAGTCTGTCTGTTTCTATATAATAATCAATAAGTTTTCTAGATTCTTTAAATCGAGTCAGGTTTACTGCCTCATATCTTTTTGCAATACTTGGATATACCCTGGTAATATGTACCAATTCATTAAAAAAGAACTCGTATTTAGATTGTACTCTATCAAATTTGCGCATAGAGTTTTCGAAATGATGCAAGGTTATATACTCGTTTGGCGGAAAGAGAAATTTTGTAGATTCTTCTTTTAAATCTTCAAAAATAGCTTCTAGTAGTAGCTCTTTGTTTTTAAAATGGTAGCTTAAGTTTCCTGCACTAATATTTAGTTTTTGAGCTATTTGAAGCATAGAAACAGTAGAAATTCCAGTTTCATTAAATAATTGTAGCGCAGTAGTTTTTATCTTTTCTTTCAATTTAGAAATAGTTTTCTATTTATTTTTCAATATTAGTAAATGTTTACTAAAAATCAAAATATATAATATCCATGAATATTTTTAATGGTTATTTTTTTGAAAAACAATGAAAGAAATGAAAAGAAAATGTAGATTTGATTTGTGGAGCATTTTAAAAAAATAGAAGATTATTGTAAGGCAATAAACATTCCGAAACCTTTACATCCTTATTTTGATATTCGAAGTTTTGAAGAAAACATGAAAACGGTTGTTGCTAATATGGAACCATTTAAACATGAGTTTTATGCCATAGCAATTAAAGTAGAAGGCTCTGGAAAAGTAGTTTCTGGTCATCATACAAATTTTCCAGAAGGAGCCACTGTATTTTTTAATTCTCCATTTCAGTTGCTTTCGTGGGACATCCTGCCCGATTGGAAAGGGTATTACATACTTTTTTCAAAAGAATTTATCTTACAATCAAAACATTTACGCAATTTACTTTCTGAATTCCCTTTCTTAAAAATAGATAAGTCTATTCCTTTTACGGTAAAACCTAAAGAAGTATCAAAATTATTGGTTGTATATGAGGGGATTATGGAAGAATTTCAAGATTTGAAAGAAGATTCATTAGCCATTATTGAAGCACAAACACTTGTATTGTTGAATTTAGTAAAACGCTTTTTTAATACACAAGTACACAAAGACAAAGCCGATGAAGAATTTAGAAAAGCAGATGTACATTTATTGTCTCGTTTTCAAACACTAATAGAAACTAGTTTTTATGAAAGCGAAGTTGCAACGAAAAAGACACATTCACCAAGTTATTATGCCAAACAATTAGCGGTACATCCCAATCATTTAAACGCTATTGTAAAGCAAATTACTGGACATACTGCAAAAACTCATATTCATAACCACCTATTGCATTTGGCTAAGTCTAGATTATTGCATACTAGTATGAGTGTGAAAGAGATAGCGTACTCTTTACATTTTGAAGCTCCGAACAATTTTAGCAGTTTTTTTAAGAAACTTACTCAACAAACCCCAAATTCTTTTCGAAAAAACGGGTAATCTTTGATTTTTATACTTCTTAGTTTGATTTCATAAATCCTTTCATGTGAAAGTGATAGATCTTTGTATCATCAAAAACAAATAAGCATGAGAACAATAGGAATTATTCTAGTATTACTATGTACTACTACAGTAGGATGTCAGAACACAAAAAAATCACAAGAAACACAAAAAACAGCAATAATTATGACTGAAGTAAACACTATAGAACAAGTTGTAACAAAAGTATTTATAAACACAGATAATCGTAATTGGGAAGGAGTGCAAGCGCAATTTGGACCAAAAGTACTTTTAGATTACGCATCAATGTCTGGTAATCCAGCAGCAGAACTAACTCCTAAAGCTATTACAGATGCATGGAAAACTGTTTTACCTGGTTTTACAAGCACTCATCATCAAATAGGAAACTTTATAACAGAAGTTAATGGAACAAAAGCGCATGTATTTTGTTACGGAACAGCAACACATTATTTAGAAGATGAAGCAGGTAATGTATGGACTGTAGTTGGAAGTTATGATTTTAATGTAGAGCAAATTGAAGGTAATTGGAAAGTAACTTCAATGAAATTCAACTACAAATATCAAGATGGAAATAGCGGGTTGATTCAGAAGGCTATTGAAAATGCAAAGTAAAATGAAAAGAGTATTAGCAATACTATTCGTAGGGACATTATTGTCTTGTTCAAATTCAGAGAAAGTAACACAGTTACAAAATGAAGTAAATGAATTAAAACAACAACAAACAACTAAAATGGAAACAGCAACTAAAAATAAAAATTCAGTAAAAGCATTTTTTAAAGCATTAGAAGCAGAAAACGCAGATACTGTTGCAGATTTATTTGCAGAAAACGCGAAACACATAAATCCATATCATTCTGGTCTTTTTCCGCAAGGGGCAAATGGGAAAGAAGCGATTAGAGCGTATTGGAAGCCAACATTTCCATTATTTGATGGAATGACATTTCCAATTAAAGAACTATACGCAATGGAAGACCCTACTATTGTATTTGTATCGTATACAGGAAATATTACACTTAAGAACAATGCAGGAGTATATAGTAACAATTATTACTCAACATTTAAGTTTAATGATGAAGGTAAAATTACAGAATATGTAGAAATATTCAATCCAATTGTAGCGGCACGTGGTTTTGGATTAATTGATAAGATAAAATAAAAACTCCCAATGAAAAAAATAAACTTTAAAAGCGAAGGATTAAACTTAGTCGGTAATTTATATTATCCAGAAAATTACGAAGAAGGCAAAACATATCCTGCAATTGTATGTTCAGGTAGTTGGACTACTGTAAAAGAGCAAATGGCTGGTTTGTATGCTTCTCGTATAGCAAAAAACGGATTTATAACTTTAGCATTCGATTTTAGAAACTATGGAGAAAGTGAAGGAGTACCAAGATCTTGGGAAAATCCACAAATGAAAATTCAAGATATAAAGAATGCAGTTGCTTACTTACAAAGCTTACCAGAAGTAGCAAGCGATAAAATTGGTGCATTTGGTGTATGTGCAGGCTCTATGTATACATTAATGGCAGCATCAGAAGATATAGCTATCAAAGCAGTTGCAACAACAGCCTCTTGGTTACACGATGGTGAAGCTGTAAAATTATTTTATGGTGGAGAAGAAGGAGTACAAGGGAAAATAAAGCAAGCACAAGAAGCTAAGAAAAAATATGCAGAAACTGGAGAGTTTACGTATATCAAAACAATTTCTACTACAGATGAAACTGCAGCAATGTTTGGTGAATACGATTATTATTTAAATCCAGAGCGTGGTGCAATTAAAGAGTGGAGTGCAGATCAATTTGCTGTGGCTACTTGGGAAGATTGGTTAAAGTTAAATCCATTTCCATCTGCAGCAAAACTTAATAAGCCTTTATTAATGATTCATTCAGATGGTTGTGTATTGCCAGATTATACAAAGAAATATTTTAATGAAGTTACTTCAGAAAACAAAGAATTAGTGTGGGTAGATACAGAGATGGCTTCACCAATGCATCAATTTGCGTTTTACGATCAAGAAGAAGAAGTTACGTTAGCTGTAGATAAAACAAGTACGTTTTTTCAAGAAGCATTATAAATAATCCCTCTCCCCAAGATTATGATACGACGATAGGTATACATAATCGTACTTCTAGCAAGAATTCTTTACCCCTGAATTCTTGCTTTTTCTTTTTGTATACTAACTAGAAATACCTATTGTAAAAAGAAATTTTACTACTCATTTTAAAATAGAAAGAGGCCCTCCATAACGGATAAGCCTCTCTCTCGATCTAAATAAAAATGAATTGTATGATTTAAAGAGCGTTTATAAAGCTCAATAAATTGTCTCTTTCTTCTTTTGTTAATTGCTTAAACTCTTCTTTTGACTGAGCTGCTTCTCCGCCATGCCATAAAATGGCTTCGGTTATATTTCTAGCTCTACCGTCGTGCAAGAAAGTAGTATGTCCGTTCACTACTTGTGTTAAACCAATTCCCCATAAAGGTCTGGTTTTCCATTCGTTTCCGTTAGCTAAGAAATCACCTCTATTATCTGCTAATCCATCTCCCATATCGTGTAGTAACATATCTGTATATGGCCAAATAGTTTGATTTGCCAGAGCATTTATTGTAGAAATTCCGGTTTGTTGCTTAGGAGTATGACAAGCATTACAATTAATTCTATTAAAAATGGTAGCACCTTTTTGTACAGATGTATCGATTACATTTCTTACTGCTGGAACAGCTAATGTTTGGCAATACACCGTAACTTGATTTAGAACTTCTGGAGTAATTTCTGGATCATCTGCAAAACCATCATTAGGAATATCATTGGTGAAAATTTCATTTGTAATTCCCATATCTTCATGGTATGCAGCGGCAGATTGAATTCTAAGATTAGACGTATTTGCTTTCCAACCAAATCTTCCTAATTCTCTCGCTCCAGTTTCTGGATTAATTACATAATTTGCTTTTCCAGAAATACCGTCATTATCAATATCGTTTTCATCAGCAATAGCTAAAATATCATTTTCAGGAATTGCTTCTAATAGCCCCAAACCAAAGACTGGTGGTGCTATTCTTGCTGAAATTTTAATATTGGCAGGAATAGGAACATAAGGATTTTCATAACTAAAAGTAGGTTTCCTTAATGTTATAATAGTACCATCAGAAAGTGTTTCATTAAATTCTTCCCAAGTTACTTTATAGTTCATCTCAGGTTGAAAACCAATTACACTCTGATTTTGAGCTTGCGTTCCATAGTTTGGTACAGCGATAGGCCCATTATTTATATCGTTTCCTGTAGAAATACGATATAATAAACCGCTAGGAGCATTAATATCCGTAGGAAAATCAGCACGCCCATCTCTTGGGTGGCAAGCAACACAATTAGTATTATTAAAACGAGGCCCTAGTCCTGGATTAATAGGAGAGCCAGCAGTAACAAATGTATTCTCAAATTCAGCGTCTCCAGCCAAATGTAATTCTAAATTAATACCCGTTAAGTTAGCCGCTGGATTTTCAAAAGCAAAAGATGTAGAAGAGAAAATAGTAGTAGCTCCACCAGCTAACTCCCTTTCAGATATATCTGTTAAAGGTGTATATTCATTAGCCATTTCGTCTTTTGAGCATCCAATAAATACTATGGATATTATGAAAATTACTTTTTTCATACAAAAATTCCGTTTTTGAATAGAGAAATTATACAATGGTGATTTCTTTTAAAGATTTTTAGTTTAAAGAATTTATAAATGGTTTTAACTCATTTTCTGTAGTGTCAAATAAGGTATTTACTTTACTTTGTGCGTTTTGTACAGTGCTTCTATTGTTTATAATAGCATCAGTAAATGTCCCAGGAATAGCATTAATTGCATCTATAGCTTCAGTTATTTGTGTTTTAATTGTTGTATCTAAAGTAGCGTTAGTTTCTGCTACAATACTTGTTAAACCACCTAAGTATATATTTTGAATACTAATAATATTGTTTACAAAGTCGGCCTTAGAATTGTGAGCAAATCTAGATTCTTCCTGGTCTGGAGCAGCGCTACCTCCATTACCATTTAAAGGAACTTCTATTTTAGCATTTGCAACTTCATCAGCAATAATAGAAATACCATCAGTAATTTCTTGTATTACATTTTTTTGTGAAGCATAATTTGTAGAAGGAAGTGTTAAGAATTGTGCTGCAAAATTTCCTCCAGAAGAAATCCAACCATCGTATAAAGCTTGTGTATTATTTTGTAAATCTTGAGTAGCGGCTTGTAAATATTCAATTTCTCTAGCTGTAAAGTCTGCAGCAACTTTACTACCGTCTATTCCCCATAATAAATACTCAATAGTATGAAATCCTTTGGCGTTATTATTTTGACTAGCTAAAAAGGTAGGAGTAATTGCCGTTGTACTTCCTAATACAGTATTTAAAAATGTTAAATCTAATGGCCAAGAATCAATTGAAGGATCAATTCCTTCAGTATCTACAGGACCATATAAAAAACCTTCAGATTGTTCCCAAGGCTCACGAGCATCTCTCCAAGCTTGCCTAGTACTTTCTAAAGCAATTGCATCTCCTATTGTAAAAGATTGCGCAGCAGTAACTAATGCATTTGCTTTGCTATTAAGGGATGTATACGTTGTAATAATTACATTATTTGTAATATTATCTATTTGATTTGTATAATCTTTTTGATTTTGTACGATGCTACTTTCATTGTCACTACTACATGATGTTAGAAAGAATGCTGCAGTGGCAACAGTTAAAAAACCTTTTGTAATTATTGATTTCATGATGTTTATTATTTATTTAAGTTTAAAATGTAAATCCGATACCTATTGAAAATATTTTATCTATCTGGTTATTTGAAAGTTGTGCACCAGTGACTGGATCTATATTTTTAGATCCTAATTTTCGTTCTGAATAATGTGTTTTTACAATTATTTTTGGAGCTACAAACCAGTTAAAACCTCCAGTTATAACATTTCTTTGCCATCTTGGATTATCTGAAATTCCTTGAGCAACAGTTTGCATTGTATCATAATAATCGTATCGAATAAAAGGGTAAAACATCATTCCTTTAGTGTCGTTAAAAAGTAGTGGAAGAACATCGTATCCGATTTCTGTAGCAAAACCTAATGCACTTTTAGCAACTGGAGTTCGTTTTACCCCTAAATTATTAGATAGATTAGCATTAAAGAAGGAAACAATTTCTGAATTTCCTAAACCACCCCAAATAGCTGTAGAAGCAATTCTTAAAGGGTGTTCGTTATAAGAAAAATGACCTTCAAACATGGTAAGATAAGAATCTACATCAATGTCATTTTTGGGTCTATTTCCGCTTGTGTTTCCGTAGTATGTAGAAAAACCTACAAATGTGTTTTTATGTTTTCCAAATTTATAATCTAACCTTGTAGAAATAGCAAAATCTTCCGCATTCATCATCTCAAATCGAGTTTGATGTCCATCTCTGATAAAGTTTTGAGAATTAAAACCAGTACCGTCTAAACCATTTACAAAAGAAACATGATACTTTACTCTTCCTTTAAAAAAGCTACCATAAATATCTACACCAGTTTCATACCAACCTAAAGGCAATAATTGGTTTTCCATTTCTGGACGATATGAGGTAAAATATTCGTCTGGAGTATCTAAATTTTGAGCTAATCCGAATTGAATTTTAAACCTACCGGCTTTAACATTGAAATTTTCAGATATGTTAAAGTTAATGTATACCTGTTCTAGCTTTACTTCACCACCTGTTTCTATTTCCTGTTCAAATTCACCTCCTTCTTCAAAAGTTTCTAATTCTAAAGTACTTCCAGTACCACCATGTTCGAATTCAATTTCTGTTTTTAAAGCAATTTTAGGAGTAAAGTTGTAATCTAAATACAAATTTAAACGCTCTGGATCTATTTTATCTTTTTCATTTGGGTTTGTGTCAAAATCATTTTTGTAATAATTAATGGCACCATAACCTCTTAACTTAAAATTTTTCCACCTGAGTAAATTACTCTTGTTTTTTGCTATAGCATATTCTTCTTTGAGCTCTTTTTTTATTTGATGTTTTAAACTATCTATATTTATTTGTTGGGCATGTAACTTTTGTAGAAAAGTAATTACTAGTATGGCTAGAATATTTCTTAAATACATTTAATGTGTTTATTTAGACTAATTTTAATTAAGGCGCAAAAGAAGATAGAAGCAAGGCTTTATGAAAAAATAATCAATAAATGAGAGTTTAATTTCAGTGAAATGGTGTCTTTCTTTCAGTAAAGACCTACCTGTTTTTTTTAGAAAAGAATGGTAAAAAAGATATATGAAGTTTACGATGATATTAAAATATTCCTTTAAAAGAAAGTAGAAAAAACAAATTGAAATAGAACTATGAAAGGTAAAATAGGATACTACAAATTGAAAAGTATAGCTTGTATACATGCATTTCCAATTTATTTATAGTTCTTGAATTAAATAAAAACATAAGTAAAATCAAGTTGGGGGAGACCACCCGTTATAGATGATCCTCCCCCTTGATCTAAATAAAAATAAAATTGTATTATTTATTGAGTATATAGAAAACTCAATAAATTATTTCTTTTAATTTCGCTACTGTTATTTTATGTTATAAAATGACTTCAATTATACTACTGGTAGCTCCATTTCGGGAACAAAAAAAGAGAATAAGAAGCTTTCTAAAAAAAATAATCAATTAGTAAGACTATTATTTCTGTAAGAATAGACCTTTTTTTCAGTAAACAAATTATCAAGAGTGAAACTTATAATCTTATTGTGCGATTAGACTCTATTACCGATTGATAATTGTAGTGGCTTAAGAAGTAAAAACTAATTTACTTCTCTAAATATGCCCAAGTAAAATTAGGATGGTGCCCATCTCTGCGTACCATTTTTACCCATAATAAAGTAAGATGCTCTAGATGTAAAGCTAGATCTAAAGTACCAGTATCTAGGGCTTGAAAGCCTAAGTCCTCACATAATTTACTTACTTGTTTTTTTGATATTAAGTCATTTCCAGCAATCATCATTACGGGGTTTATATTGTAATTAGGAAAATTACTATTAATAAGGTTTTCAAAACCATAAATAGTAAAGGCTTTTACAACTTTAGCATCTGATGCCCATTCTTGTATTTTCTCTGCGCCAGAAATTTTGCTGTTTAAGCCATGAGAAATTCCTTTTCCTACCGGATTGGTACAATCAACTAATATTTTACCTTTAAAATGCAATGTTTCTAGTATTTCTTTAGAAACAGAGAAAGGAGTTGCTAAAAAAATAACAGTTGCATTATGAATAGCTTCTTGCATTTTTTGCACTGTAAAAGCCGTGTTCTTTTGCAAGGCTTTTTGAACGGTTTCATTTTTTAAATCATTATGAGCTATAATTATTTTATGTCCTTTTCTTTGTAGATTATTAGCAATAGCAAATCCTACATTTCCAATACCTATAAATGCTAATTTCATTTCTTATTTTTTTGATAGTTGATCTATTAATAATTTAGCAACTGCTGCCCCTGAGTTTTGTTGCTGACCAGTAATCAAATTTCCATCTGCAATAGCATAAGAAGTAAAAGGAGCGACTACTTTAAAAGTAGTATTAGTTATTTTTTTGGCTTCATCTTCTATTCTATAAGGTTGAATTTGCATTCCAACAGCATTATCAGCAAAGTCTTCTTCTGTATTAGCAAAACCAGTCCAAGTTTTATCTTTTACAAGTAGTTCTCCATTAGTTGTTTTTGTTTCTAATAATAAAGTAGTTGCATGGCATACTGCTGCGCTAGGTTTACCGGTTTCATAAAAAGTAGAAAATAAATTTTGTAGTTCTTTATTTCCTTTAAATGTGTACATAGGTCCTTGACCACCTACTAAAAAGATCGCATCGTATGCATTCACATCAATTGCTGTAAACTTTAAAGTATTTTTTAATAAATCGCTAAACCATTTTTGCTGCATATAACCTAATGTGATTACATCATTTGCAGAATAACCACTTTCATCCGTAGGATCGGAATAAGCATCCATAGTAATTGCTCCGCCATCTGTAGATACAAGTGTTACTTCATATCCTGCTTCTTTAAATACATATAAAGGATGTGTTAATTCTGCTCCCCAAAAGCCAATAGGCCACCCAGTTTGTTTAGAAATAGTAGGACTACTAGCTACTATTAAAATATTACCTTTAGTTGCTGCACTATGAAAATGTACATACTGTTGTGTTTCTATTATTTGTGTTGCCATAATATTCTTGTTTATAATTTTAGTGTTGATTTTTAATTATTTATACACATACAAAAATATTTGTAAGCACAATTGGTTTTACAAATCACTATATTTGTTAGTAACTAACATTAAAGTAAGTATGCCATCATTTTTAAGTAATAACAAAAAGTATTATACGCCTGTAGAATATGTATTTGCCAAAATTGGCGGAACTTATAAAATGCCTATTTTATGGAGAGTAAAAGATAAAGTTTGGCGCTATTCTGAATTGAAAAAAAGCATTGCAAATATATCAGACAGAATGTTAAGCAAAAACTTAAAAGAGTTATGTGATGATGGTTTTATCTTAAAAAACATTTTACCAGAAGTTCCTGTAAAAGTTGAATATGCTATTACACAAAAAGGAGCGGAAGCCATACCTATAATAGCTTCTTTAAGAGATTATGGATTCCAGTTAATGGAACAAGATGGAATTAAGCATTAATCTCTTTTTCTTAAACTTTATTAGATAATATATTTGTACCACATTTTTTGAGAAAAAAAGAAGTATTCTAGATGGAGACACAAAAAACAATAGTACTACTCATAAGTATGGCAGAAACTTCCCAAGCTTTTTCCATAGGAATTTTCTTAATGCTGTTGAATCGTAAAAAGAAAAACTCATTATTACTATTAGGGATGTTTCTTTTTGTATTAGGACTATCATCTTTACCAGATATAATTAACTATTTTGATAAGGATTTTAAGCTAGGAATCGATTTTTTTGTACTAGTTCCAGCGCTATTATATAGTTATGTAGATAATCTAGTTATTCTTAAGAAAAGCAATGATATAAAAATAATAACTAGGATAGGTATTGTAGGTGTTGCTATTAGTATAGTGCTTAATTTGTTTTTTCCTTTTAATGAAGAAAGCGTAGTTTCTGTAGTGTATCATTTTCTATATTACTTCTTTGTGTTTGTATTTATAATAAGTGTTTTTGTAGCAACATATCGAAGAATTAAAAAGAATAATAAACGTTTAAAAAATCAATATAGCTCTACAGAAAATAGAGATCTTCTATGGGTAAGTCTATTATTACAATTTCTTTTAGTCTATTTTTTATTTGGTATCCTAGAAGGTTTTCTAGATTTCATACCAGAACTATACGAAGATGTTTTAATAGCTTTATGGGGGCTTTTTTTTACATTTTGGGCTTCTTACCATGGCTTATTACAACAGGTTTCAAAAAATTTAATTTCTGAATCTGAAAAGCAAGAAGCAGAAACGATTTTCTTAGAAAATGAAAAGGCAATAGAAGAGCATAAAGATATAGATAGATATAAAACTATTTTAACTTCCATTGAAGTTTTAATGGAAAAAGAAGAACTCTATCTAAACCCAGATTTAACAATTGTTAATGTCTCAGAACATATAAATGAACACCCACGTTTAATTTCAAAAGTTATAAATACACTAAATAATGAAAACTTCAATAGTTTTATTAACCGTTATCGTGTGGAAAAAGCAAAAACAATGCTTTTAAATGAAGAAAGTAACCATTTGAATATTGAAGGTATAGGGAATAGTGCTGGTTTTAAGAGTAATAGTTCTTTTTATACAGCATTCAAAAAATACCAAAATAGCACTCCTTCTAAGTTTATAAAGACAGCAAAAGGTGCTTAATTACTTCAAATTTCCGAAATCAAGAGTTCTTAGAGACTAAAATCTTACTTTTTTACAAATGCTATTTTGAATTTTGCAACGTCAAAAAAAATTAAAATAGTAATGAACAAATTAAAGACAATTTTTATTTCAAGCATTTTTGCTTTGTTTGTAACGAGTGGATTTTCTCAAGAACTTTCTATTGTAAAAACTGCAGGTATTAGTATTAATGAACTTCCAGAGTATGTTATTATCACTTCACAAAACACAAAACTTTTAGGAGGAATTAATATTGTAATTGATGCAAAAAAATCATCATACAAAAATCAATTAAGAGAATTGGAAAGTTTATTACAGGATGGAGATAAACTACGTGTAAGAAACCAAACCGATTTATTAAACTCAATGTCTAAGTTAGGATATGAGTTTTTAGATGCTTACAATGCTAGTTCTGTAGTGTCTTCTAACAGTAAAAACAGAAATGATGATGTAGATGATATCTTTAATGCATTAGATGGAGGTGAAGGTACCTTTAGAGTAAATATGGTTTTCAGAAAGAAAGAAAAATTTAGACAATATTAAAAACATTAATAATCCAAAATAAAAACTAATGAGAAAAATAATTTTACTACTGGTTTTACATTTATCTGCAAGCACAATCTATGCACAATCTAAAGAAGATTTGCTAGGGAAATGGCAATTAGAACATTTTGAGGTGAATGGTCAAGAGATAGTTATAAAAGATGCGTTTAACACCACTAATGTATACCAAGTTTTTAAAGACAAAGGAGCATTTGTTAGCGTGATAGGAGATCAAAAAATAGAAGGAACTTGGGAACTAAAAAATAAAGAAATTATTATAAGTTCTCGTGGAGTAAAAGCAAACCAAAAAGTGTTAGCGTTTAAAGACGATTATGTAAAGTATTCGTTTAAAGAAGGTAAAGACGTATATATTACATCGTATAAAAAAGTAAAAAAATAGATTACCTAAATAAAGACTATTAGTTAATAAACAACTAATAGTCTTTCTCATATAAAAATCGCGTAACAATAAATTAGTAAGAAATGAATGTAAAGAAAGTATTAGGTTTTGGTTGTTTAGGCTTGTTTCTTTTAATAGCAGGTGTTTCCATTTTTGTATTGTATAAAATAGGAAGTTCACCACTTGTAGAAATGTATAGTACTACTGTAACAGTTGATGAAATTAGCGATGAAGAAAAAGAGGTGTTGTTTGTAGGAATGCATCACATAGGGTTGGAAACTTTTTATAAGAATGTACAAAAAGAAGTTATTAAAGCTAAGAAAGAAGGTTATGTATTGTTTTATGAATATGTAGATTATACAAATGAAACGGATACTACATTATTACAAAAAACTCGAAAGTTGGCAGGTTTAGTTCCTAGTCCAGAGAATTATGCGAAGATGGTAGCTAAGATCAATGCAGATTCTGATGACTCAGAAAAATTAGTAGCTCAAAATAATGCGTTGTTTCTACATCAGGTTAATGACAAAGATTTTAATATCGATCTAACACCTAAAGAAATTATTAATGCATATGAAAAGAAATATGGAGTAATACAATTATCAAAAATAGACAAAGAAACACCTATAGATGAATCTATTGAGGAAACTTTGCCTCAAGAAGGTTTTGAAGCAATCATTTTAAATCTTCGAAATGAACATTTAGCAAAAGCAATTGAAGAATCTAAATACCCTAAAATATTGGTATTGTATGGTTCTGCACACAAAGAAGGACTATTAACAGATTTACAAAAGTTGAATCCTAATTGGAAGCAAATCGAAACAGAAGAGTTGTATAATTAAAATGTTTCATATGAAAGCAAAAAAAATAATGGGAATTGGATGTTTAGGTATTCTAATCATACTAATTGGAGTAGTTGGTTTTGTATATTATAATTTAACTCAGAACGCAAAACATTATGAGTCTGCTGTAGTAGATATACAGCTTACAGATAAAAACGGAGCAACAGTTACAACATATTATGAAGAAGTAGATATAGTATACGCAGACAATACATATGTTGTTAACTTAAATTACAATGGAAAAGTATATCCTTTTGTAATAGATACAGGAGCATTATTTGTGATTTCGGATGACTTTGTAAAAGAAGCAAATCTAGGAAGGCCTTCAAGTCAGATAAAATTAACAAACGCTCTAGGAAAAACAAGCACAGCTAACCAATATGAAATAAATAAAATAGGTTTAGGTACACTGGTTTTTAATAATTTAAAAGCAACAGTAGGTTGGACACCAGATGCTAAAGCTAGTGTTTCATCTTACGGTTCTATTGGTTATCAATTACTAAGAGGAAGTCATTTTGTACAGTTAAATGCAGCAAGAGATAAACTGATCTTGAGTAGTAACAAAGAAAAACTAACAGGATTCAATACTAAAAATAAACTCGATTTTACATACCAACAAGGTAAGGTTTTTGATGTGCCAGGAATAGGAAAGGAACTTAAGAATAAAGTAATAGCATTATCTCCAACAATTAAAGGTATTGAGATTAATGGAGAAAAAAATCCTAACTCTATAACAGAGTTTGATTCTGGGAATACAACGCATTATGTAACATTGACATCAGATTTATTCAAAAAATATAAAAATCCAGAGAAGCTGCATACGATTAAAATATTAATTTATGGAAACGGTCAAAAAGCAGTGAATGAATATCAGGCATCTGAAGCTAAAAGCATTAAACTAGGAGAAATTGAATTTAAGAATGTTCCTATTCTAGAAGTAAACTCTTTGGGAGTTGTTGATGTTGGAGCTTATGTTATGCGTCATTTAAATACAACTTTCGATTGGGGACAAAAACACCAGCAAGAAGGTGTTTATTTAGCTCCAATTGGTAGAAGCAATACAATAGATCTTTCGCCAGAATCATCATTTGGTATTGGGTTAAGATACGAGAATAATAAAGTAATTGTAGGTAAAATAGTAGTAAATGGAGTTGTAGAAAAAGCAGGAATACATTTTGGAGATCAAATTATTAAATGGGGGCAAACTGATGTCTCTAACATAACAGCTAAACAATTCAAAGACTATTTTTATTATCCTAATACAGCTATTAAACCTTTAAGTGATGCTATTTTAGGTATTACAAAAAGGCAAGATTCACTTCATATTTCTGTTGTAAACAAAAAAGGAGATACCATTAGCAGAACAATACAAAGGCATTATCCTTTTTCGAAAAAATAAATACATATGTGGCAAAGAATTTTCCATTCTTCATTAATGAGGATCATTATAGGGTTTATAGTTATTATTAGCACAACTGTATTAACATCTATTTTACTAGAGCTTATACTACCCACTGAGCTTTTATCAGGAAATACTAAGGAACTATTACTAAATATTATTCCAGTAGGATTAAGTGTTTTCGCTTACATATTTTTATATACCTATTATGAAAAACGAAGTATAGTAGAATTTTCTTTTAAAAGAGAAAATGCTATTCAATTGGGAGCAGGTTTACTATTAGGATTCGCTTTACAAGCACTTACAATTTTAGTTATTTATATAAAAGGAGGTTATACTATTACTGGTATAAACCCTATAAGTTATATTATTCAACCTTTTGCAGCTGCTCTTTTTGCTGGTGTTGTAGAAGAAATTTTATTTAGAGGTATTTTATTCCGAATTATGGAGGAAAAACTAGGTAGTTATCTATCATTAATCATTTCTGGTTTCATATTTGGAATGGTACATTTAGGAAACCCTAATAGCACATTTATGGGAGGTTTAGCTATTGCAATAGAAGCAGGAATTTTACTTGGAGTAGCTTATATGTACACAAGAAACCTTTGGTTTCCTATTGCGATACATTTTGCATGGAATTTTTCTCAATCGGCAATTTTTGGAGCGAATGTTTCTGGGATTTCTACCAATCAAACATTAATCACATCTGAAACAACAGGAGCAACTTGGTATACAGGCGGAGCTTTTGGTCCTGAAGGATCTATTCAAGCAGTACTGTTTTCATTAATTGTAGCAAGTATCCTCTTATTCTATTGTCATAAACAAGGAAAGGTTGTAAAATTTTAATTGGGGGAACAAATAAGAAGTTATTATTTTTATTTGTAGTATGGAAGGCAGCTCTGAGAGATTGGAGTTGTCTTCTTTTTTATTTTAGTTCTGAAAATAGAGTTATGAATTCGGATATTTTAGGTTTCTTTCACTGTTTTTTTCCATGAAAAGATGATTTTTGTTCCTACACCTTTTTCAGATTCAACAGAAATATTTCCATGATTTTCAGAAACAATTTTCTTTACAATAGTAAGACCAATTCCAGTGCTGTCAACCTCATTTTTGTTAGCATTTAACTGACTAAACATTTCAAAAATTTTCGTGTGGTATTTTGGATCTATTCCAGGGCCATTATCACTTACAGCAAATACATATTCATTAGAAAGCTCAGTCACAGTAATATCAATAATTGTTTGTTCTTTATCGCTATATTTAATAGAATTACTAATTAAGTTTTGGAATACATGTTCTAGTTCAATTTTATTGGTGTATAATGCTACATCGTTATCAGGTAAATTAACGGTAACATCACTCTTAAGATTGATCAATTCAATAACTTCATTTAATAAATAATGTAAGCTAAATTCTTCTTTATTTTTATGTCCTTTAGCAACTTTAGAGTATTCTAAAAGTCCGTTAATTAACGCATTCATTTTTGTGATACGTTCTTTTAAAAAGTTAAAATGTTTTATAGCATCGTCGTATAAAGCATCTTGAAGGTCTTCTTCTATAAAAGATATAAGTGTATGCATGGCCACTAAAGGAGCTTTTAAATCATGAGATACAATATGATTGAAGCTATCTAACTCAGCATTATAGCTTTCTAATTGGCGTAGATTTTCTGTTAATTCGGTATTCATTTGAGAAAGCTCTTCAGACTTTTCTGAAATTTCAGCTCCCTGCTCAAGCGCTAATTCCTTAGCATTTTCTAACTGTCGAAAAGAATTAGAAAATCGTCTCATTAATAACATAGAAAGCAACATGAAAACAATTATGTAGGCAAAGTTTACATAAATGATAGCATTCCCATTTTTTCCTAAGAAGACAAAAATATGTATATAAAATACCGCAGAACCTAATAGCATACTTACTAATAATAATATAGATTCGTAATGCTTTCTAATAATGGCTTTAATTATAACTACGGTTACGAATATCAAATTGATAATCATAGAAAGTAAGAAAGGTATTACAAATTTGGTAAAGTATGGCGCTGGTAGAAAAATTACTAATAAAGAAAGTAAGCCAAAAACTAACGTAGCAACTTTTGCATACATATCGCTTTTGAAATAGTCGAAAATAGTACAGAAAAAGAGACTGGCAGAAGCACCTGCAAGAAATAAAGTAACGTATTCAATTCTAGTTAGTAATATCCAACTAACGTTTGGAAATATTTCGGCAAAAGGTGCGTAACGATCGCTCACAGCCATATAGGATAAAGAAATACAAAGCAAACCAAAATAGAGAATAGCTTTGTCTTTATTCCAATAGAATAAAAAGAAGAGCAGAAAGAACATTCCTATAAAACCCAAGCAGCCAATAAAAATCATATCGGCAATAATTCGTTTAGATTTTAAATTTTGTAAATGGTAACTCGAACCTATAATTAAAGGTTTGTCTATACCTCCTTTAGTATGATAAAAATTAGCGACTTGAATTACAATGTCAAAATTAGTTTCGTTTGTACTTAAAGGAATTAATTGTGATGTTCTTCTATGTAATGTGGTAGCCCTTGTAGTTCCAACTCTACCAATTTCTGAAATTAATTCTCCATTAATCCAAGTTTTTGATGAGCCAAAAGCAGCAGGAATTGATAACGAAATATGTGGTCTATATTTAGAAATAGAAAATTTTAATCTATAAGTAGCATAACCAAAAGAAGGTAGTTTAGTACTATCAGGAAGATTAAATTTTGTCCAGCTTTCTAAAGATACTTTTGTAAAAGGAATTTTAGAGGTAAATTCTTCTGGTGTAATTAATTGTTTCCAATAAAATGCCCAACCAGATTCTAAGCTTATTTCGGTATTTCCTTCAATAAATATATGTCGAAGGTCGAGCGTATCTATTTCTTCAGTAGCTTGAGGTAAACTAAAAGAGGAATATATGGAGAATAAACAGATGAATATACAATAAGTATACTTTGTAAAGCAAGCATTCATATTGTGTAGCCACTGAACGTCGGGGAAACTTCTAGTGTGTAATTGTACTTTCATACGCATTAACCAAAATAGGTAATAAATATGACTTTAAAAAATTAGAATTAGATTATAATTATTCACAAAAAATAATATCTCTAAGGAATCAAATTGTTTAGGTAAATATATAAGAATTAATATTTTAATCCTTATCAACAAATGTAAATAAGAAAGAAATTATTTTCTTTTATTTTGCAATTTATAATACGTTATTTTAAAGAGTTTAAAGAAATTTAAATGGATAAAAGATCAACATTAGATGAATCTTTACATACAACTCATAAAGTAAAAGCAGGAGAGTGCTTTATTAAAATAGGAAAGCCTTGTACTAGGATAGGGAAACTTTTGAATGGAGTTATGAGAGGATTTGTTTATGACAATGACGGTAATGAAATTACTACACATTTTTATCAGGAAGGAGATATGATTGTAGGGAGTTATATTCCAAATGTAAATATTGCATTTACTATAGAAGCTTTAGTTGATACTGAAATTTCTGTAGCAAATTATTCGGAGGTAATGTCTTGGGTAAATAAAGATCATAAAATAACAGAAATTATAACTCGAGAATTTCAGAAATTAAACAACCAACTACAATCAAGATTAGTATCTCTTTTAAACTTAAGTTCTGTAGAAAAATATGAGCTTTTCTTAAAAGAATATCCAAGCTTAGTAAATAGAATTCCACATTATTATATTGCAAACTACTTAGGAATTACACCAACACAATTAAGTAGAGCTAGAAAAGATTTTATCAACAAATGTAGATGAGAAAAAAATAAGCCATCAATAGTTTTGTATTCGAATTATATAATAAATTATGAATACTGTATTATCAGACAAGGCTGTAAAAGAATTACAAGAAAAAGGACCACAATACTTACGTAAAGTAATTAGACACACACAAACTTTTAAAACTACTCCAGATAAACTATTTCCATTATTGTGCCCAACAACTGAGTTTGATTGGATGGATGGTTGGCATTGCGAATTGGTATATTCTCAATCTAATTACCATGAGTACAATGCTATTTTTAAAACAGACTATTTCATTCCTAACGAAACTTGGGTGGTATCACATTTTGAACCTAACAGAATAATAGAATTTGTAAGAGTTTCAGAACATGTATCTGTAAAAGTTGATGCAAGAATTTGTGATAATTTAGATGGGACATCTACAGGAACATGGATTGTAAATGCTACAGCTTTAACGCCACAAGGTAATGAGGCTCTTAAGAATATGAATCCGAATGATGAACCTATTGGGATTTTGCTAGACGCATTAGATTATTATATTAAAAATGACGAGATAAAACCATTACCTGATGGAATTTTTAATAAAAATTAACTACTAAAATCATAACTCTTTTGAGAATTCTCGAAAGAGTTGTTTCCATATAAAAAATACTAGAAAACAAAGGATTGACAGAGATATTGAATCTCTAAAAAAATACATTAGATATGGATACACATTTTGATATGACAGATGCAAAATTTGAAAACCAATTTCAAAATTGTACACTAAATCCTCAATTATTTTCTCATGAAGCACATTTACGATTAGCTTGGATACATATTAAAAAATATGGAGTAACAATTGCGGAGCAAAACATACAAAATCAATTACAAGATTTCGTAAAACATGTTGGAGCAACAGATAAATATCATACAACACTAACTATTGCGGCTATTAGAATGGTAAATCATTATATACAACAGTCTAAAGCAAAAGATTTTCAGGAATTTATAAAGGAATTTCCAGAGTTAAATAATAGCTTTAAAGCATTAATTAATAGCCATTATAGTTACGATATTTTTTCATCTGAGGAAGCTAAATCTGTATTTTTAGAACCAGATAAGGTTCCTTTTTAAAAAGAAACTAAAATAAACTTTCCGCTATTGTTATAAATAGCGGAAGGTTTTAAGAGGTAACATTTAAAAATGGATGCTATAATTCACTTAGTTTTTAGGCATCCAATCTGGAGGTTTTACCAGAGCCAGTAATTTGTTTTTAAAACCTTTTATGGCTGTTAATTTAGTGTACAATCGAGTTAGTCCATGAAAAAAAACTTTAATAGGATTAGTGCTCTCTAAAGGTTGTGAAATACCATAACGTACGGTTTCAACTTCAGGTTCAAAAGTTCCGAATATTCGATCCCAAATAATTAAGATACCTGCATAGTTTTTATCCCAATATTGTTTATTAGAACCATGATGTACACGATGGTGAGATGGTGTATTGAAAATATATTCAATAGGTTTGGTGAGTTTGCCAATAATTTCAGTGTGTAATAAGGTCTGAAATACCTGAACAAAGACTTCACATAATAAAACTAAAATAGGATCGTAACCCAGCATTACTATGGGAAGAGAAAATACAATTGGCATAATAGCATCTAAAGGACCAAAACGATATGCGACAGACATATTAAAATGTGGAGAACTATGATGTACAGTATGTGTTGCCCAGCCAATTCCAATTCTATGCATTGTTCTATGTTCCCAATAATAGGCAAAATCAGCTAATAAAATACAAGTTATAATAGTAGCCCAATTAAGTTCTAAATGAGGCAAACTAACATTATTATATAACCAATAGTAAACTTTGGTAATCGCTAAAATTCCAAGAATAATCTCAATAAGAAAAAAAGCTCCAAATGTAATAATGTTTGCAATACTATCAAGGATGAGGTCTTTGCTTAAGCGTTTTAACCAAGCATAGCGAATTAATTCCAACCCGAAAAAAGGAAGAATTATATATAATAAACTTAAGTCGTTAAATACATAAAACCAGTAATTAACATCTATCCAATCTAACTGTTTTGATAAAAATTCAATCATAATTTATTGTCTTTTCCAAGTTTCTACATCGCCATAACCATAGTAGTCGTAGCTTAATTTAAAGGTGTTTTCATTTATCATATCTATGGTACAAGCAACATCATATACTTGCTGTTCGTATTCAATTTTATAAGTACCACTTCCTTTATAACCATCAAAAGATTGTATGGTTAATGCTTTAGTTTTATCAGCTTTTTCTATATTTCCATTGGTGTCTTCATACGAATAAGTATAAGCGTTAAATAGGTTTCCTTCTTTTTTAATGGTATAAACAATTGCACCTTTAAAATCTTTTGAATTGTAATTAAGTTTCCATTTCCCTATAATATAATCTGTAGTTTCATTATAGTTTTTTGATGTACTATAAGCTTCATTTATCATTTCTTCCAATTGATTTTGAGTGTTTTGTAGGGAAGTTTTAGAAGCATAACCTACTAAATGAGCACTTCCAGTTAGTAAAATAATGACAGCAATACTTCTAAAAAATAATGTTGAGTTTTTCATATGATTACATATTTTGAATTATTGGTATTTGAAAATAGAAACAAGATCAATAGGTTTAAAGATGCAAGAACATAGACTCTCTGTTCTTTTTTCTAAAAGTGGAACAGTCTTTTTTCTATTATTTCATATGATTAAATATTTTGAATGTAGAAAAATGCTTCTGAACCATCTGAGCATAGTAATCGTTCACCTTCATCAAAAACCATGGTTCCATTATGTTTTTCAATAGTTTTCAATGTTTTTTGTACATCCTTAACTCCAAAAACACAAATCCAATATTCGTATGTACTTTTTATACTATTTGGAATTTCATTAATGGTTGCTATATGCTCGTTTTGTGAGTTGTATACTGCAAAACTATTGCTAGAGATTTCTGTAAACTCCCAATCAAATAATGCTTTATAAAATGAAATAGCTTTTGTAGCGTCAGAAATATGGAGTTCATTAAAGATGAATGTATTTTCTTCATTTTTAGTTCTTGAATTGAATGCATTACCATCATAAACTGTAAACCCAGCACCTAGAGTATCTCGTATTAAAGCAATATTTCCTATGGAAGCATCTATTTCTACTAACTCTATAATACCACCTAATTCACGTGCTTTTTCAACAGTGCTTTCAACATCAGAAACTTGTATATAAGACATCCAAAACGAAGGCATTTTCATTTTTTGAAATGCTAATGGTGTTTCATAGAGACCAACAATTTCTTTAGGACCAAGATATGCTGTAAAATAATTGTCAATATTGTAGTACTTCCAGCCAAAAACCGCTTCGTAAAACGTTTTTGTTTTCGTTGGATTATAACTTGATAAGTCTGCCCAAATAAAATTATTAACTACCATATTATTGTTGTTTTAAGATGATAGTACAAAGTTATTAAGTGGAATAACAGTTATTTTTGACTTAAGTCAAAATCTACTTTCTAACTCTGCTTAAAGTTTCCTGACTAATACCTAACATAGAAGCAATATGTCCCAAATTTGCAATTTGAGTAATATTAGGAATTGCTGTGACTAACAATTCATATTTTTCTTTCGCAGAGAGGAAATAATAACCTTTATAAAAATCATCTATTAAAGCCAATTCTTTCTCAATTAATAAACGGCCAAAACGTTCTAATTCAGGGAATTTTGTGTATAATTCTTGCCATTGATCATAAGTTAATGAAATTACTTCACTAGGAGTTATAATTTCTATATAATCTTTTGAAGGTGTTTGTGTTATATAACTATGCCAAGAAGTAATCACATTGTTTTCTGGATATACCCAATGCGTAATATCTTTTCCATTTTGATAAAAATAAGTACGTAACGAACCACTTTTTAAAAAATAAAGCCGTTTGCATGTTTTTCCTTCTTTATTTAATAAAGTTCCTTTTTCCAAAGTTTCGTATAAAACTAAAGAACTGATGGCATTTACCGCTTCTTTAGAAAGCAAGGTGTATTGTTGTATATAATTTATGAACTCAATTATGGGTTTATCTATCATAAGGTAAAACAATATTTAAAAAAGGATAACCAGTTCAAATATACATAAGAGATTTTTAGATGAAAGAAGAATAAAAATAAACTCTATAGAAAAAACTATTTTTGCTATAAAATATATGGTTGTTATATAAATGATTAAAAAAATAACAGGAATACAAGAATTATACAACTTTACAGGATTAAAAAGAACTCCTATTGCTAACCATTTTGATATTTTAACACACGAAGAAACGTATCCAGATACACTAAAAATGGTTGCTGCACATAGAAGAGATTTCTTCTCAGTTATTTTTTTAGAGAACCAACAAAGTGGAGAAATGCATATCAATCAGAATACACATGCTAGTATGAATGATATTTTATTTTTCCAGTCTCCACAACATGTGTTTAGTTTTATCAGAGGAGAATCCATGAAAGGGTTTTTATTGTTTTTTACAGCCGATTTTTTGTTGCCTTATATAAAAGATATTGTTGCTGAATATACTTTTTTTAGTAGCGTAGAGAGTAATGTATTTCAGTTAAATAAAAAGGAAAAAGAAGAAACTACAGACTTATTCAAAATTATTCTAAGAGAGCAAAAAAATGAAAACCTATGTAAGTTTTTAATAGCGGCACTTTTAGAAAAAAGTAAAAAAATACAAGAAAAGTACCATACTATAGAACAAGCAATACCTACGGAATTTCAATTGGTAAATACGTTTAAACGCTTAGTGTCGAATCATTTTATAGAGCATAAGTCAGTTGCTTATTATGCTGAAAAATTAAACCTAACAGCAAACTATTTAAACGACAGAATTAAAGTTCATACCGGTAAAACGGCTAAAGAACATATAACGAGCAGAATTCTCTTAGAAGCAAAAAACATGTTGTTGTATACAGATATGGATATTGCTGAGATCAGTTATACATTACAATTTAATGAGCCTTCTTATTTTGGCAAGTTTTTTAAGAAGCACACACAACAAACTCCAAAGAAGTTTAGAGACAATCAGTAATTTGTACCATTTTCCCCTTTTTTAGTATTATTCTTCACTTAGATAGTGAGTGTAATTTTGCAGTGTAATTCATTAAAATTATACAAATGGGCAAAGTAGCATTCATTACAGGAGCAAACCAAGGATTAGGTTTTGGATTATTACAAAGGCTAAATGAGTTGTATACAAAAGAAGATATTATTTATGTAGGCGTTAGAAGAACTGAAGAGAGAGAAAAAGCTATACAAAGTATCATAAATAAAGGGCCTAAATTAGAAGTGCTTTATGTAGATGTTGCTAAAGAAGACACTATTAAGTCTGTAAAAAATACCATTGTAGAGAAGCATGGAGGGATAGACCTTGTAATTTCTAATGCAGCAGCACGTATTTCTCCAGATATAGATAATAAAGATCAAGTAGCTCAATTTGTTAGAACAAACAATTTCGGAGCCTATTGCATGTTAAAGCATTTTCAACCATACTTAAAAGAAAATGGCGTTTTTATTGTTGTAGCTAGCTCTTTTGGTTCTTTAATTCATCTAAAAGGACACTTACATTCCCTCTTTAATGTTGAAACAAAGTCTTTAGAAGAGATCAACACAATTATGTCTAATTATATAACAAGTGTTAAAAAAGGAACTGCGACTACAGAAGGTTGGCCAGAGTGGATTAATATTCCTTCAAAAATAGGTCAAGTAGCATTAGCTAAGATAGCAGCTAGAGAAGAAGAGCGTCAAAATGCAAATAAACACACAAGTATTTTTGCTGTTTGCCCAGGTTTGGTAGATACAGATGCATCAAGACCATTTTTTAATAATATGCACGAAGCACAAACTCCTTACGAAGCGGCAAAGCATATCAGTAATATATTACAAACAGATACCACACAATTTTCAGGAAAACTAATACAATTTGGAAGAGAACTTCCATGGAATTAAACGGAATAAAAAAACAAATTAAAAATAAAATTATGAAAGCAATTCAGATAACAAAAACAGGTGGAGCAGACGTATTAACATATCAAGAAGTAAATCGTCCAACACCTAAAGCAGGGCAAGTACTTGTAAAAATACATGCAGCACCAGTAAACTTTATTGATACCATTATACGTGAAGGTAATATGCCTCCAGGAATGATGCCAGAATTACCATTTATACCGGGAGTAGAAGGTTCAGGAGTTATAGCTGATGCTAATGGAACGGATTTAAAAGAAGGAAGTAAAGTAGCATTTTTAGGAGTAATTGGTTCCTCAGCTTATGCAGAATACGCTTTAGTAGACGCAGATAAATTAGTCGTGTTAGAGGATACTACAGATTTATTAGAAGCTGCAGTTATACCTGTAAATTATTTTACAGCATATCACATGCTTAAAAATGTTGCAAAAGTAGAGGCAGGAAAAACAGCTTTAATTTACGCAGCGTCTGGTGGAGTAGGTACTGCTTTGGTACAAATAGCTAAGTTATTAAACCTTAATATTGTTGCCTTAGAGCGTAGAGATGAAAAAGTAACAAACGCATTAAATATGGGAGCTAATTTTGCTTTTAATACAACAGATGAAAACTGGAAGGCACAAGTAAAAGAAGCTATTGGAGAAAATAGTATAGATTATGTTTTTAATCCAGTTGTTGGAAATTCTATTAAAGATGATTTAGAATTATTAGCTCCGTTAGGTCATATTGTAATTTTCGGGTTCTTAGCTGGGTTAGGAAATTTCAACTTAATGGAAGAGAGTGTAAAATACTTTGGAAAAGCACCTTCAATTTCGTTCTCTGAAATTTATGCAACTTTTACAAATAAATACGAAGTAGTAGATCAAGGATTAAAACAATTATATGAATGGTTAGCTGAAGGAAAAATTTCTCCAGTGTATGAAACAATGCCATTAAGTGAAGCTAAAGCAGCACACGAAAAGATACAAGCTGGTTTAGTGAGAGGAAAATTATTGTTAACAAACGAATAAGAAAATTCATTATGAATACGTACGATGTAACAAATAAAGTAGCCATTGTAACTGGTGGTACTAGTGGAATAGGACGTGCTACAACCTTAGCTTTAGTAAAAGCTGGAGCTAAGGTACTTTTTACAGGACGAAATGCTGTAGCTGCTCAAGAAATAGAAGAAGAAACGAATGGAAATGCGTTTTTTTTCCCAGCAGACCAACGTTCTAGTGAAGATATGAAAGCAGTAGCTGAAAAAGCAGTCTCTGCATTTGGAAAAATAGATGTTTTATTTGCTTGTGCTGGAGTTGAACAGAAGCCAGTTATGATTGCAGATATTGAAGATGAAGAAATAGACAGAGTATTAAATACCAACTTAAAAGGTACTATTCAATTAGTTCGTAATGTATTACCGGAGATAAAAAAATCTCAAGGAAGCATTATTTTATGTTCCTCTTTTTGGGGAAGTCGCGCAGCAGCAGGTGTAGCAACTTATGCCGCTTCCAAAGCAGCAGTTTCTCACTTTGGAAGATGTTTAGCGGTAGAACTAGGTGATGATAATGTACGTGTGAATACAATTTCACCAGGAGGTGTAGATACTACAATGTTCAGACGCGTTTTAAACACACAAGAAGCTCGTGATAATTGGGCAAAAGATGTTCCTTTAAAACGTGCTGCAACTCCAGAAGAATTAGCAGAAGTTGTATTATGGTTATCAAGTAGTGCTACCTATATAAATGCACAAGATATTATTGTAGATGGTGGTATGAGTGTTAAAATGGTAGGTGTATAACTCAAATTAGAAACCAATGGAAAGTATCACAATTATAAAATCGTTATTTGAGAATTTTAGTCAAGGTAATCTTGAAGGAATACGTAATCTATGGGATGAAAATGCAGTTATTGAATTTCCTTTTGCCAAGGCACCAGAACATAAAGGTGAAGTAGGAAGTGTTACAGCAATGATGATTGCATATTCAGATGTTGTAGATTCTCGAATAGAAGGGAAAGACAATATCATGGCTTTTTGGAAAGCATCGGTTGCAGGGACAAATGGTGGAGTTATGCATTATGATTTTATAGAATCAATGCAGGATAATGAATGGTGTGTTGTTAGAGGTAGAGGAGAATTTAAAACAGTAGATGGGCATGATTATAATAATGAATACTGTTTTATGGTACAAGTAAGAAATGGAAAAATACTTCACTTTTACGAATATTCGAATCCATTAGTTACGTTGGCATCATTTGAAATAGTATAACGCATTTTTATGGAACAAAATGTATCTATATTATATGTATTATTAGCAATTGCAGGAGGAGCTATCATTCCTTTTCATGCTGGTACCAATGCAACATTTAGCAGAAGTGTACATAGTCCTATTTGGGCAACACTTTTTTCAATGGGAGTCTCATTAGCAGTAGTTTTAGTATTGTTAGTAGTTATGAAACCACAAACTCCAAATACAGTTACATTACAAAATGTGCCTTGGTGGTCTTGGATTTCAGGAGCTATAGCTGTTGTATACGTAGTTTTTACAATGCTAATGGCTCCAAAATTAGGAGCCGGAACATTTATGGCCTCTGTAATTGCTGGGCAAATGATTTGCTCAATTCTTCTAGATAATTATGGTTTAGTTGGCTTTAAACAACATCCAATTAATTGGACAAAACTTATAGGTGTCCTTTTGGTTATTGTAGGCGCCTTTATCGTAAGTATAAGCAACAAATAAAAATTTAATAAATAAATGAATACAAATCAATCAAAACAAACGTTTTGGATCATTTTCTATGGCGTATTGACAAGTGTATCTATCGTAATAATGCCAATGTTAGTAAATGTTATGAAAGATACTTTTGGACTTTCAGTAGCCAAAGCAGGTCAAATAGCTTCTTTAGAATTAGCAGGAGTTGCAGTATCTACTATAGCTGTAGCTAGTTTATTATCACGTTATACATTTAAGCAATTAGCTATTGTTAGTTTATTACTCATTATACTAGGAAATACATTAAGTATTTTGCTTACAGAGTATATTATGATATGTAGGTTAATTGCAGGAATTGGATCTGGAGCCTCTTTAGCTTTAATGAGTGCAAAACTAGCCACACAATCAAACCCAGAAAAAGGTTTTGCCTACTTTTTTACAAGTTACTTGTTAATGGCCACAGTTTTATTTTACAGTGGTATATACATTCACAATTATTTGGGAGCTACAGGAGTATATAAATTAATATCAGGTTTTGGAATAATAGCGCTTTTTGTTATTGTACTAAACAAAATTCAAGGCTTTCCAAAAACTTCGGAAGAAATACAACAAGAAAAAACAATAATAAAAACCGATTGGAAGAATATTGGAGTTGCTTTATTTGCCATGTTATTATTTTTTATTGCTACAGGTTCTGTATGGGTATACATGGGACAAATAGGAGCAGCAGCTGGCGTTTCTCAAGAAAACATTCTTTCAGTATTAGGAAATGCAACTATTGCAGGTGCTGTAGGCTCTTTATTATCCTCTTTTGTAGCAAGCAAATTAGGAAGAACCACTCCTTTGATACTTAGTGTTGTGATACTGATGTTTCTTATGACAGGAATTATGTTGTTTTTAGATGCTTCAAATTTTACAATTATCGCTTTAAGTTTTGTGTTTATATGGATGTTTTCAATGCCATTTTTAATGGGAATAGTAGCTGTCTTAGATCCACAAGGTAGAGCTGCTTCTCTAGGAATTGGAGCACAAAATGGTGGACAATCTATAGGTCCTGCGATTGCTTCAGTATTAATTGTAGGAAGTAATTTTACCAACGTTGCACTTATGGGAGTTATCTGTTTAGGTATTGCTTTGTTATTGTGCGTGTATGTTCTATTACAAATTAGAAAATAATCTCTGAATGGAAATTGAAACAAAAATCTTCGAAGATTTTGTGCATCAATGGTTTTCAGATTTAGATGAACTGAAGGAAACGGAGTTGTTTTTACATCGGTTAGACAAGCATTTTGAATTTGATATTTACGGAACAAAATTACAAGGACATCAAGGGTTTATAAGTATTTATGAAAGTATGCTTGTCCAAAATAATAAGAAAGCAAAGCATATTGCTTCAAATATTATGGTAAAGCAAATAGATAAACAGCTTTTTGAAATATGTTTTGACATCGCTCTTGAAGAAAAGAATCCAGATGGAATAATCAAATTTCGTTCCGAGTCAATAGAAAAATGGTTAATTCAAAAGAAAACAAAACAACTAATTATTCTCAAATACGCAATTATAAAAAAATAAAAATATGTCTGATAAAAAAGTGATACTTATCACAGGTGCTACAGATGGATTAGGAAAAGGAGTTGCGCTAGCCTTGGCAATGAAAGGACATCATTTATTATTACATGGTAGAGACCCTAAACGAGGACAAGTACTCATAGCTGATATTATAAAAGCAACAGGAAATAAAAATTTAAGATATTATAATGCTGATTTTTCTGAACTTGCTCAAATAAAAGAACTCGCTATTCAAATAATAGAAAAAGAACCAAAACTAGATGTATTAATTAACAATGCAGGTCTAGGGATTGAGCCTACAAAACGTATTAGTAAAGAAGGAAATGAAATGCTATGGCAAGTAAATTATCTAGGAACTTATATGCTAACGAAATTATTACAGCCGTTATTAGAAAAATCAAAACCAGCTCGTATTGTTCAAGTTGCTTCTGCTGGACAAGCTCCTTTATTATTTGAGGATATTAATCAGAATAAAGTTTGGAGTGGAATGCAAGCTTATTGTCAATCGAAACTTGCACAAATTATGTTAACTATTGAAATAGGAGAAGAATTTGGTAAAAGTGGAGTTATAGTAAATGCGTTGCATCCAGCATCTATGATGCCTACAAAGATCGTTCAACATGTAATTGATAATTTATCTGAAGGAGTAGATGCAGTTGTAAAATTAGCTATTGATACTAGTTTAAATAATGTTACAGGAAAATATTTTTTTAAACAATTACAACTAAAAGCTAACCCTACTGCTTATAGTGAAGAAAATAGAAAAAAATTAATGCAACTTTCTGTAGAAATGACAGGTGTATAATACCCAAATACCTCGATAATCCCCACTGAAGACTTGTAGACGCAAGCATAAACCTTCCATCATCACGTGTTTGTGTTTACTCGTCTTTATAAATTTTGATTGTAAACTTTCATTTTTGTTTCTTAACTAAAGAAAATATTAAGATCCTTTAATTAAGAAGTTTACATTGTCTTTATACTTTAAGCCAATAGCTAATTTCTTGTTTTTTAAAATTATTCTATTGCCAGAAATACTTTTAATAAAGTCTTTGTTTACAATAAAAGATCGATGAATTCTTATAAAATGAGTAGGTAAATTCGTTTCAAAATATTGTAATGTTTGATGTATGAGCAGATAACTCTCATTTTGTAAAAATACTTTCACATAACCACCATAGCTTTCTAGATACACAATATTAGTATACTTTACCTGATGTATTTCTTTATCGCCTTTTAAGAATATTGTATTAGATGTAGGTTCATATACTTCTTGTTTATGAACTCCAGACCGGAAACTTAAAACCTTGGTATATGCTTTTAAAAATCGCTGAAATGTAAAGGGTTTTAAAAGATAATCGTTAATAGGTAATTCAAAACTTTCTAAAGCAAACTCAGCATAAGCAGAAGTAATAACTATTGCTGGAGGTTTATGAAGAGTTTTAACAAAATCTAAGCCTTGTAATTTAGGCATATTAATATCTAAAAAGATAAGATCTACAGGATTGGTATTCACAAAAGTAATCGCATCTACAGCATTATAGAAACTTTTTATGAGTTCTAGTCCTTCTATATTTGCGATATAATCTTCAATAATTGTATGTGCAATAGGTTCATCATCTATTACAATGCATTTCATCCCTTTTTAATTTTTAGTTTAAAAATATACTCGTTTTTAACAATCGTTATTTGTAAATCATATTTATTTGAATATAATAAATCTAGTCTTTTTTTTAGGTTTTCAAGGCCAATTCCTTTACTTTTTAAAGACTCTTCTACATCGAAATTATTTCGTACTTCAAAAGAAACTTCATATTTATTTTCCTTTAATTTTATATAAACTAAAGCTTTAGTAAGTAGTTTATCTACACCGTGCTTAAAAGCATTTTCTACTGGGATTATAAATAGCAATGGAGCAATTTTAGCTTGAATACTAGAGATATCCTTTTCAAAACTAATATCTAATTCTTTATGAATACGTAATTCCTGAAGTTCTATATAGTTTTCTATATATTGAATTTCTTCATTTAAGCTTACCAATGGCTCTTTTCCTTTATAAATAACATAGCGCATTATTTCAGACAATTTCATGATAGCATTAGGAGTTTTGTCTGATTTTCTTGAAGCTAATCCGTATAAATTATGTAATGTATTAAAATAAAAATGAGGATCTATTTGATTTTTTAATAATCGTAATTCACTTTCGAGATTTGCTTTTTCTAGTTGAACATTTTTTTTCATTACAACAAGCCATTGCAATAAAAAAATAAACCCAAAAATGATTAAGAGAAATAGCATAGAGTTTATTCGAACATCTGCATCATTACCAAGAATAATGGCTAGCATAAGGCTTATAGGAAGCAGAATTAATGGCCAATATGATTTTAAAAACCTCATTAAATGTAAAAATATAAAATCTATAAGAGCAATGCTTAATTAATTCATAAACAACATAAAAATAGGATTAAACAGTACTGTTTTTAGGTTGAAGTTAGCTTTTCTGAGAAAAGTTAGGTCTAATGTAAAAATATAGTAGTTCATCAATTTTATTAGAGCTTATGAAATGCTACGTATACTTTTAATGAAACTTTTTAAAAGAATACACAATGAGCTGTAATAAAAAAATTCTCCTTTCAATAGTTACCACAATTGTATTATCTATGATAATAGCTGCTTTTTCATTAGAATATTACGTTCAATCTAATAAGTATGATGATGTGGTACTGGCAACAATTAATTCTAAAAAGATGCATGAAGAACGTACTGTTATCATTCATTTACCAGAAAACTATGAACAAAATAAGAACAAAACATATCCAGTAATGTATGTTTTAGATGGCACCTCACAAGATGGGCATACATTTGCTAAAATTGATTTATTATCAAAAATTAATGAATTCCCAGAGGCTATTGTGGTTGGAATTCCAAACACAAGTGGTAATAGAAGCCGTGATTTTACACCGCACTATATGAAAATAGATTTAGAAGATGAGGATAGTAAAAAAGGGAATGCTCATAACTTTTTAGCTTTTATAGAAAAAGAATTAGTTCCGTATATAAATAGTAATTATAGAACAAATGGTTTTCAAACTATAAGCGGACATTCTAGAGGAGGGTTATTTGTATTATACGCGTTTATAGAGAAGCCTGAGCTTTTTAACGGTTATATAAGTTATAGCCCTGCATTTTGGAGAGAAGATATTTTCATAGCAGAAAAAACAAAGGCTTTTTTAAATGAAAATAAAGTAAAGGATAAGTTCATTTTTATGAGTATTGGAGATGGAGAAAATGAAAAAATGAAAAATGGATACAACGTGATTCATAATTTACTTAACAAAGAGTTACATAGTTCATTAAATAGTAATAATATAGCTTTATATTCACAAACTACTACAAATGCAAACCATGGAAGTAATCCATACAAATCTACTATCTATGCTTTAGATAAACTTAATGATTATATAAACAACAAATATTAGAAATTTAGGTATTTAAAATAGCTTATCAGACAGAACAATTATGTGTTTTCTTGAAAATAACCTATGGAGTCTTTAATAGCAGATTCAATAGGTACATAGGTTATTTTTAGTTCTTTCTTAGATTTAGAATTTGAGAAATAATTATTTACGCACAAAATTTTCATGTTTACTGAACTTAAACTCGATCTTATATGAAACCATCTTAGTATATCTCCAAAATATCCCATTATTATTAGAACAAGTTTTGGAATTTTAATCATTATTGTTTTTTGATTAGTTACTTTATTCAGGCTTATAAAAAACTCTTGATAACTCATATTTTCATTTGCTAGTAAATATTTTTCTCCAGAAACTCCATAATCAATAGCATTTACTATGCCTAAAGCAACATCTTTAACATGAACAAAATTCTTTCCTCCTGGAGGATAAAATATAAGTTTCTTTTTCCATCCCATTAGGATAATTTTTCCAGAACTGGGCTTTGTATCGTAAGCTCCAAGCATAAATGTTGGATTCACAATAATTGTTGCTATTGTGTTTTTATTCTTTAATAAGAAATTTTCAGCTTCAAATTTACTTTTAGCATAAAATGATTTTCTAAATAAAGAATTCATTTTATTATTTTCTGTACCAGGAAAATGTAACGTTCCATAGCCTAAAGTATTAGCTGTACTTACAAAAATAAACTGCTTAACATTAGAGGTTATGGCTGTATTATATAATTGAATAGTAGCTTTAGAGTTAACTTCAAAATATTCAGAATAATGAATTAAATTTTGATTAGTTACTGCTGCAGTATGGATGATGATATCAATATTATTAAACAATAATGAAAAATCATCAAATAAATTTCCTTCTAATAATTTCAAGTTTTTATGTTGTTTTCCTTTAAAACTATTTTTGTTTCTAACAAGTCCAGTTACTTCAAACCCTTTATTGATAAGAGAATGACATAAGTTAGTTCCTAATAAACCATTTATTCCTGTGACAAAAATTCGCTTCATTAGGCTTCTCTTTTTACTATTTTAGTCATCATAGGTACTTTTATCCAATTAGGTAAAAGTTTAGAAAGTAACCAGCTTAAAGGATTTATCAATATAAAAGTCGTTCCACGAAACATTTTGTTTATTGAATATTCGGCAACTTTTTCTGGCTCTAATAAAGTTAATTTACCTAAAAAACCTTGTTTTTCAATACGCGCAGTAATTTCAGGATTTGTTTTCATTGCTCCCGGATTTATAACGCTTACTGTAATATTACTATTCCTTAATTCTTCAGAAAGACCAATTGAAAATGAATGTATAAATGCTTTTGAAGCAGGATATACTGTTTTGTAACCAATAGGTGAAAATGCAGCAATACTCGATACATTAAGTATATATGATTTTTTATGGCGTTTTAGATTAGGAAGTAGTTGATGAGTAAATAAAGTAGTAGCCTTTACATTTACTTGAATAATAGTATTAAGGTAATTAAAAGAAGCATCCTCTATTTTTTTAGTTCCACCAGTTCCTGCATTATTAATTAAAATATCTATGGCATAATTTTTATTTAAGAAATTGACCAACGAAAACATATTTTCGTCTGAAGAAAAATCGGCTTCAAAGTATAATACTTTTACTCCATATAGTGCTTTAATATGATTTGCTACTTCTTTTAGTTTTTGATTTGGTAGACTAATTAAAATAATATTATGACTTCTTTTTGCTAACGAAAATGCAAAAGCTTTACCTAAACCTTGACTTGCACCTGTAACTACTGCATAAGTAGTTTTTGAATCTATTTTTTTCATTTTTGAAATAAAATTTAAACAAAAGTAGATGCAGTATTAGTATTAAATGCCCGTGTTTATAAAACTGAACTTGTTTTTATGTTGTTTGTTATTAGGTTGTTATTATATGTGTGAGTGCTGGTTTATAAAACTGAATGTTGTTTTTTATACTGAGAAGGTGTTTGATTGGTAAATTTTTTAAATGTAGTATTAAAAGCTGTTTTAGAACTAAAACCAGATGCATATGCTATTCCCAAAATAGTTAATTTTTCTGAAGACTTTTTTAATAATAATACTTTAGCTCTTTCTACACGATAAGAATTGATAAATTGAAAGAAGTTTTGCTTAAGTCCATTATTAAGAATATAAGAAAGTTGATGAGGAGTAACTTCTAGTTTTTCTGATAAAGAAGCAAGATTTATCTCATGATTTAAATATAATTCTTCTTCGGTTACTAGATGAATTAGTTGTGATTTAAACTCAATTAATTCGCTATCTGAAACAAGCTTACGTTTAGCAGAAATTTGATTATTAGCTTCTGTAGTATTAATAGTAATTATTTCGTCTCTGTATTTTTCTTTTGGAAAAATTTCTTTTTGCTTTAAAGCATTATAACTTATAAAATAAGCAGTAAAAAGCATTATAATATTTATATATAAATTTAAAGGAAGTCCAAAATAAAAGAGGTTAAAAATTGTAATTATTATTGAAATAAAGAGAATACCTAAAATAATGTGTTCTAACCATTTTAAATTAATATCAAATGTATTCGAAGAAAAGAGAGCTATTTGTTGCTGATGTTTATGAATTTTGAAATAAGATTTTAAGGCATAGAAAAGTGCATGAGAAATAAGAAATATAATTAAAATAGATGTAGTTAAATTTGGTTTATAATAAAAAAGTAAAAAAAGATAAATAGTAGGAAAAATTAGATAAGTAAAATCTTTCCTACTAAACTTATAATTTGGGTTGGTAAAAAAAACGATGCTTAAATAAAGTATTATAGGAGTTAAAAACTGGAAAAAATAAAGAATCAAATTTGAGATAGTTCCTAATGGCTTAGCTTTTACAAGAATTAATATTTCATCTAACCAGAATGTTGCCCATAATAATAAGAAAAAACCAAACCAAATGTTTGCTTTTTTATTTACTTTAAGAGGGTTAGAAAAGATAATAAATGAGAGGAAAAGGAAAGATGTAAAAACGAGTATGTGTATTAAGTTAATAAGCACTAAAATATTTTTTAACAAATATACTACACAGGTATTAGTTCTTATTTACTTTCGAAAATTATAAGAAGTTTTAACCGTAGATTTAATTTAAGATTCCTTTATATTTGTCATGTTATCAATTAACAAAACAAATATTATGGAATCTTTTTTAGATCAATCTGCAGGCTATTTAATAAATATGACAGCACTCTTATTAAAAAGAGAATTGAATACTGCTATAAAAAATAATAATATTAATGTTACTACAGAGCAATGGGCTATTTTAAATAGATTGAATGAAAAATCTGGACTTTCTCAAAAAGAAGTAGCGAAGTTAACTTTTAAAGACAATGCTAACATTACTAGAATAATTGATAAGTTAGTTGCTAAAGGTTTAGTAGATAGAAGAAACGATGCTAATGACCGAAGAACATGGAAAATATTTATTACAAGTGAAGGAAGAAAATTAAGAGATGCTATTGAACCTTTAGCAGTAGAAATCCTTAAAAAATCTACTAAAGGAATTGATAAAAAGGATGTTAACTTATTCAATAGAACAGCAAAAAAAATAATGGAGAATTTAGTTAGTTAATTTTTTTATATATATTTGTCATGACAAATATTAGTGTAACAAACGAATTCTGTAGTTATGAATCAAGTTAAAAATAATAACAAATACCATAGAAGTACAATTGTAATACATTGGTTTACAGCTGTACTCATAATAATATTATTTCCATTAGGTAAATACATGGAGGGACTAGAAAACTCTGAAAAACTGGGACTAATAAAATTGCATGCTTTTCTAGGGGCAATCGTATTGGTGTTAACTTTAATAAGATCTTGGTTGTTTTTTAAAAAAGAACGACCTCAAAATGTAAAAACGGGATCAAGAATCAATGATAAATTGATTATATGGATACATAATCTGTTCTATTTCTTATTATTTGGATTATCATTTTCAGGTATTGCTACCATTTTTTTAGGAGGATATGCAAAAGCCTTACAAATTGGAAACTCAGAATTAATTAAAATACCAACAAATATTCCAGCACTTAAAGCCCATGGTATTATGGCAACAATAATGATGTTGCTTTTACTCTTACACGTTATAGGCGTAATAAAGCACTATATAAATACGAAAGAAAATACTTTAAAAAGAATCTTTTAAAAGACTCATTATGAATACTACAAACAAAACAATTCAATTATTAACAATTGCTATTAATGGAGCCTTTATTGGTGCCATGATATTAATTGCTTTAGTGTTAGTCCCTTTCTGGAAAAATTCCTAACCACAGCAATTTCTAGATTGGTTTACTATTTATGGAGATAAAATAGGAAACCTTATGATTCCATTAGGTCCTGGCGTATTAATTTTAGCAATAATTGCTCTTCTCCAAAACAAGCAGTATAAAGTACTTTGGGGATTAACCATTGTATTTACATTAATAAACATCATATATTTTCCTGTCTATTTTTTACCAACAAACACTTCTTTTGCTGACCAGACTATCGAAGTATCAGCTGTTTCGGAAGAATTAAATAATTGGTTAAGTTATCATTGGCAAAGAATATTTTTTGCTTCTGGAGCATTAGTCACTTCAATTTTAGCCATATCTAAAACAATGGTAGAAGGAAATAATAACTAGTCGTTAATTTTAAAATCAATTTTATGAATACAAATAAAAGTACTTTTATTAAAGTTATATGCACATGCTTTTTTATCTTTTTATTACTAGGATGTGCACCGCAACATAATTATGCATTCAAGCAATTTAACGCTAAAAACCAAGGAGTTGTTTTATCAATACAAGGTTATGTTATTGTAGATACGGTTAAAGTTAAAAACTTAGAAGAAAGGTGGAATATACTAGCAGATAAAATGAGTAAAAAACCAGGATTTATTGCTTGTTACTTAAGTAAAGGTGTAGGAAATTCTAAATTAATTCTTGCGAATAGTAAATGGCAGGATCTTGAATCGTTACGAAATGCATTTTCCGATGAAAAAATTCTTAAACTAGAAAATGAATTACCTAAAAAGCAATTTGAGCACTTATTCACTTTAGGAAGTTTAGGAGAACATTATAAAGTTTCTAATTAAAAAAGCATAGAAGGGAAGTATAATTAGATTGTTATACTTTCCCTGAATTTTTGAATAAATAAATACTCATAAATAGAAATATACTACTAGTTATAATTCCTTTTGGACTAAATAATTGATGATAGAGATGGCTTTCAGACATTTCTTTTAAAAAAGCATTAGCAATAAATAATAATACTCTAATAATAGACCAAATTAGTAATAGTATACTCCAAAAACGTAATGCGAACTTTGTTCTCTTATTTAATAACAAACTAGTACTAATAAGAGTTAAAATAAGTAATAGGATTACAGACGTAATATAACTTTCTAATACTGCATATTGTATAGCTTTTCTTGCAAAAAAGAACAAGCTTAAGGTTAATAGTACAAAATATATTCTATGCTGTTTTATTGAAATTATCAGTCTTTCCATAATTAGTTGATTAAGTTTTTAATAATTGATGTAATGAATTGAGAAGAGGATAACAAATAGCTAAAATTCACTGTTTCAAAAGTATCTTTAGCAGTATCTTTATACGGAGTTGTGTCTCTATGATAATAGCATTCTCCAGCTCCTATAACATTAAAGTCTTTCTTGAGAAACTCATCAAAATCAGTAGAAGAATTGTTATAATTGATAGGATTAATAGTAATATTTAAAATCTTTTTATCTAAATTATCCGCTAATTTTAAATAGTAGTTTTCTAAACTTTTTGAAGCTGTATAAATTTCCATAGCATCATCATTATCTGCATCCCATCCAATCATATCAAAACAATGTACAGAAGTTATATTCCATTTTTTTTGTTGTATAAGTTTTATAAATGCTTTGCTACCAATATTTTCCTCTTCTTCTTGATCGAAAAAGACCATAAGTATGTGCTGTTTACGATGTTGTACTTTTTGAAGCTCTTTAATAACTGAATAAATTAAAGCCATACCTGTAGCATTATCAATAGCTCCAGGAGCATTTCTTTTACCAGAATCATAATGAGCTCCTAAAATTATATATTCACTACTTTTTACAGTTGCTGGAAGTACGGTATAAATATTTACACCTTTAAAAGGTTCAATTAATAAATCAATACCAAAATTCATGTTTGGATAAGAATATGTATGTGTTATAGGTTGTAATCCTAGTTGGTGAATAATTGCTTTCAAATAATCTTGAGTTAATACTCGTTCTTTTGGAGTCCATCTACTCGAAAGTGTCACGGTATTTGTTAATGCATATTTACCAGATAATTGTCCAACAATACGTTGTTGCATATGAGCTATGCCTTCAGGTAATTCAGCAATTTTAAGATGTTCAGAAGTGCCATTTATGTGAGTATCTTTATGTAGAAATAAACTTGCTAAGTAGACTGTAAATATTAATGCTATAATTGTTTTCATAATGCTTTTTTATAAAAATTATGATATAAACCTAAATCGATCTCCTAGCATTTTAAAATTTATATGATGACTTCCTTGAAATTCTATTTATAAAGTGAATACATCTTGTTGTTTAAGATTCATCAGTATAATGATTATGTTCATCCTGAATGTAATTGTGTATATCAATTAGAAAGTGATAGCCTTCAATTTTTTTCTATTTTTAAGAAATGATTACAATGAATAAAAGATATTTAATAACCATTTTTAGTCTTGTTTTACTTTTAGTTTCCATTATTGGAATGCTTATAATGAAAAGTGAAATAGAATATAACACTAACACGAATGGTGAATTATATTTTTCAATATTCAGAGTTCTTTTTTTCACAGTTTTAATAGTTTTTATAGGAGATTGGTTATTTAGAAAATGGAAAGAATATCAGCAATTAAAAAACGAAAAATTAATGGCAGAACTCAATAATTTAAAAAGTCAAATAAGTCCACATTTTTTCTTTAATACACTCAATAATTTATACGGCTTAATTAAAAAAGATACTGATAAATCTAGGGAGTTTGTGCTAAAACTATCTGATTTAATGCGCTATTCCATATACAACAGTGAAACGGAAACCGTCTCGTTAGAAGAAGAGATTAATTACTTAGAGAACTTTATAGCATTGCATGAAATTCGTTATTTTAATACCATAACTATAGATTTTAAGAAGGAAGTTCAGGAGAAAAACCTAAGAATAGCCCCTTTATTGTTAATTATTCTTATAGAAAATGCTTTTAAACATGGAGCAGAAAAGCTTACAGATAATGCGTTTATTCATTTACAGTTAAAAACAATAAAAGGAAAGCTACTTTTTTCGGTAGAGAATAATTTTGATAAGCATACAATAACTAAAACAAATGGACTAGGGTTAAAAAACCTTAGGAAACGTTTAGAGTTATTATACCCAGATAAACATAGCTTTACAATTACAAGTACGGAAACTATTTTTAAAACAGCATTAGAACTTGAATTATGATAAACTATTTGATTGTAGATGATGAACCTATAGCACATGAAATTATTGAAGAATATGCTGAAAATCTTGAATATTTAACATTGAAAAAACATTGCTATAATGTATTTCAGGCAATTGAATATTTAAATAAGAACACTGTAGATTTAGTTTTTTTAGATATTGAAATGCCTAAAATAAATGGTTTTGAGTTTCTGAAGTCGTTATCAAATCCACCAAAAATAATTGTTACAACTGCTTATAAAGAGTATGCTTTAGAAGGTTATGAACTAGAAATTGTAGATTATCTTTTAAAACCATTTAGTTTACAACGATTCTTAAAGGCAATAGATAAAGTTTATAAAGAACATAGTCCCTATATCAATATAGTTCCTTTTGAACATAAAACAATCTTTTTAAAAGATAGTGATGGACATCATCAAGTGGTAATGAACACGATTTTATTTGTAGAGGCTTTAGGAAATTATACCAAAGTTTTTACAGAAAATAAAGTAATTATAACATTAGAAAAACTGTCTTCATATCTCGAAAAATTATCTGAGGCAAATTGTATACAAGTTCACAAATCATACATTGTTGTTACTTCAAAAATAGAACAGATAAAAAACAACAAAATAATCATAGGAAATCACCAAATTCCAATCGGGCAGACCTATAAGAATAGTGTAACTGCTTTTATAAATAAATAATGTTTTCCTTAAAAAAGCTGTAAAAAGCAACATTTTTTTATTTGTACTGTCATATTTTAAAACTTTCTGTCACTAAACAAATAGAAAGAAGCTAATAAACTATGCAATACCAACAAAACCAGACTTTTGAAGAAGTAATAGAAACTAATAAGCTTAAGATCTTTAGAATTTGTAGAATTTATGCAGTAAATCCTATTACTGCTGAAGATCTGTTTCAAGAAGTTATATATCAAATATGGAAATCTTATACTTCTTTTAAAGGAAAATCGAGTATTAGCACTTGGATTTATAAGATTGCGTTAAATGTTTGTATCCGTTTTAAAGAAAAATTAGATAAAAAGAATGGAAAAACAGTACGATTAGATGGAATACAAATTGAAACGAAAGAAAATAGTTCTACTTCAATGAACGATGAAAAATTTCAAGCACTTCAAAGTTGTATCGAAAATTTAAACCCTTTAGATAAATCGATTGTAATTCTCTCTTTAGAAGAGTTAGCTTATAAAGAAATTGCTGAAGTAACAGGATTAACTGAAAATCATATTGCGGTTAAAATGAAACGAATTCGCAAAAAATTATTGAAATGTATCACCACTAAAATAAAATAAGATGGAAAATAAAACAGAACAAAAAAAATGGGAAGGCCTTAAAAACACATGGAACTCATCTACTGAAGGTAAAGAAATTAACTTTCAAATGAATGCATTAATTAAAGAATTAGAAACAATGGTTAGCCCATTTGAAAAAGATTTTATAGTCAAAGATATAGCGTTTATTAATGAAAGTATTAATCAATTTGAAATAGATAGTATTCAAAAAGATTTAGATTATCTAAAAAACAATTTACCACAATTTGAAAAGAATATTGTAATTACTGGTGTAGGTATTTTTTCAAAACTTTTAAAGAAAATTGTAGCTATACTTAGAGGAAAAAACAATGGATAAAACTAAACTTCTCTAAAAGGCTGCAACTTTTATCAAAGTACTCGGTCTAATGTTTTAGATAAGACATGAAAAAAGCATATTCAACAGATAAACAATTGATTAAAATGGTCTTAAAAGGCAATAACACAGCCTTTAAAACCATTATAACTAACACACAAGGTTTGGTTATTCAAATTGTTTACAAAATGACTGATGCTCCGTTAGATAGAGAAGATTTGATTCAAGAAATTTACTTGAAAGTATATCACAAACTTTCGAGTTTTAAATATCAAAGTAAGCTATCTACTTGGATTGCAACCATTGCTTATCATACTTGTATTAATTTTTTAGAAAAAAAGAAAATTCCTACAGTAAAAGTATTCGATAAAGAAGGAAATGAATCATGGAATATCGTAGATAGTACTGTACAACATCGTTCTTATAATGATACGGATAGTTATTTATTTAAAAAGGAACGAATGCACATATTACAAATGGCTGTAGACAAACTACCTCCAGTATATAAAACATTAATCACACTATTTCATAACGAAGAACTAAGTTATGAAGAAATTTCAAAGATAACAGGCTTACCTGAAGGAACTTTAAAGAGTTATTTATATAGAGCTAGAAAGAAGTTACGAGAGTACCTTTTGCATACCTATAAAAAAGAAGAATTATGAGCAAAATAGATATAACAGATAAAGAAATTCAGCAATACGTTTTTGATAAAGCAAATTGTAAACAAGACGTAATAGCTTATATTGAATCTTCTACGGAATGTCTGGAATTAGTAGCATCTTATCAGGAACTATCAAAAGAATTAGGTGAATTACCAGTACCAAATATAGGTATTGATATAGCGTCAAATATCCTAGAGCAGCTTCCTGTAAATAAACCAAAAACACCTTTTATAACAGCAAATAAAACTGCTTTACTTTTACTGGGATTAGGAATAGTATCTATTCTCATACACTTTATAAATATTCCTGCACTTAATTGGAAAAGGATGGAAAACAAAGGTGTTTATTTTACCCTAAGCATTGGATTTTTTATTGGTGTATTATGGATTACTGATATGGTACAGAGTTTTCAAAAAAAGATGACTTTTTAAGCAACATTTAAACAAGATACTGGTCTAATTAACTATATATAAAATTAAGATTATGAACGCATTATTTATTTCTACAGATTCAGAGAATTATATAGATCCTGATGTATATAAAATCATAGTAATTATATTTTTGATTGTTGTATTTCTATCCTTTTTTACCACAGTTTTAAAAAATATTTTAGATCATAAATTAAAAAATAAAATGCTTGAAAAAGAGCTTTCAGAAGAAATAATTGCTACTATTTTACAAAACGATTCTCAAAGCATTAAACATACCAGTGTCAAATGGTTTTTAGTGTTAATAGCTACAGGAATAGGATTATTTATTAGCAATTTGTTTTTACCTCTAGGCATACATTCTATTGGAATTATGGCCATTAGCATTGCTAGTGCATTTTTAGTAAATGCTATCTATTTAAATCGCTTCAGTAGTTAAAGAACTTTCTTATACTTTACAATTTATTAAAAGGCTTTACATACATAGAGTCTAATATCTACACGTCTAAACTTTAACCAAAAAATTAAAAAATCATGAAAAAAATAATCTTGTTATTATTATATAGCATAACTACAATAACATCATTTATACAACTAAATGCTCAAACACCTTCTGAAGAAAAAGTACTTAAAAATAAAATAGACACCTATCTAACTAATGGAATTTCTAATGGATTTTCAGGAGCTGTATTAGTTGCAAAAGAAGGTGAAATTCTGTTGAACAAAGCTTATGGTTTTGCAAATAAAGAAAAGCAGATTCCGTACACAACTACTACAATTGCTACTATAGGTTCGGTTACTAAACAGTTTACTGCTACAGCAATTTTAAAACTTGTTGAACAACAAAAATTGCAGGTTGAAGATTCATTGAGTAAATTCTTTAATAATATACCAAAAGACAAAAAAGATATTACGATACATCAGTTGTTAACACATACTTCAGGATTTTCAAATGGTATTGGAGAAGGTGATTTTGATTACATCCCTACAGAAACATACTTTAAACGTTTATTTACTTCTGAGTTAAAAGATGCACCAGGAAGAACATATAGATATTCTAATGCTGGATATAGTATTCTAGCACGAATAATTGAATTAGTTTCTGGAATAGAATATGAACAATTCCTTAATAAACATCTATTTACACCTGCAAAAATGACAAACACAGGTTATTTTATTCCAGATTGGTCTAAACATAACATTGCTAGCGGTTATGCTTTCAATGTATTTAGTTTAGGAACTTTAATTGATCGATTTAAAAAACAACAAAAAATTACTTGGAATTTGAAAGGAAATGGTGGTATACATTCCACAACAAAAGATATGTATAAATGGTATACTGCCTTAAAAACAAACAAAATTCTATCTAAAGCATTATTTGAAAAACTAACAACTGCTTATGTAGCAGAAACAAAAGATAAATTGAGTTATTATGCATATGGTTGGGCTATTTATAACTCTAAGAATAACACGAAAATTATTAGTCATAATGGAGGAAATAATGTATTTTTTCATGACTTTATTTGGCTGCCTAAGGAAGATGTTTTAGTGCTTCTTTTTACCAATGCAAGTAGTAGCGAAGTAGAAGTAACTTGGCCAATTCAAAGAATGATTTTAGACAGTAATTACCATCCTAAACCTATTAAAAAGAACTTATTTTATTTGGTACACGATTTTATAAAAAACAATTCTATAGAAAAGGTTGATGTATTATCAAATACCATTAAAACAGTTTATAAAGAACAATTAAGAAACTCGAATAAACTAAATGATTTAGGGTACATGGTGCTTAATAAAGAATTAATACAATCTAAAAACAATGCTAAATGGGCTATTAGCTTGTTTAAGCTAAATACAGAGTTATTTCCAAACGATGGTAATATTTGGGATTCTTTAGGAGAAGGATACACAAAAGATGGACAAATAAAAAAAGCAATTAAAAGCTATAAAAGAGCTTTAGAATTGGGAAAGAATAAGAATTGTAATTGGTGTGAAAGCTCTAGAGAAGCTTTGAAGTTGTTGAAAAGATAATAGAAAAACAAACACACTTCTTAATAGTAAAAAACTAATAATCAATCTTTAAATAAGGATTTCTATCAAAAAAATAGTAAATTAACATCCTATTCAATCATTATTAAACCTGTGAAAAAAAGAGAAATAATTAACCTTTCTTAAATCAAAAATTGATATTAAACAAATAAATCAATCTTAAAACGATAAGAAGAATCCATATTATAAGTATAAAAGATATTTCCTCAGGGCAAGAATTTTTATTGAATTTATTTTTTACTTAAAACTTTAGAGTGATTTGATTCAGTCAAGAATTTTAGTAAAAAGTGCTGTCATTTAAAACTTTAAACTATATAATATGAGTGAAAACAAACGTAAAAGAATATTAGCTTTAAGTGGAGGAGGAATTAGAGGGGCATTAACTTTAGGTTTTTTAGAAAAAGTAGAGGAAATAATTCAAAAAAGAGAAAATAATCCTAATTTAAAACTATGCGATTATTTTGATTTAATAGGAGGCACTAGTACAGGAGCTATTATAGCAGCAGGTTTATCTATTGGTATGACAGCTAGTGAGATCAAAGATTTATATTTAAACTTAGGAGATAAAATATTCGGAAAAAAAAGAAGTTGGTTATGGAATCCATTTAAACGATATAAAGCTGCATTTGATTTTAAACCTTTAGAAGATGAATTAAAAAAAGTTTTTGGAGATATAACAATAGGAAGTGATAAAATAAAAACAGGGCTTTGTATTGTAACAAAAAGAGCAGATACATTAAGCACGTGGCCAATAATTAATCATCCAAATGGTAAATTTTTTAATGACATTAGAGATAGCAATGGGAAATTACTAGGAAAAGGCAACAAACATTTTTTATTAAGAAACGTAATTAGAGCAAGTGCAGCAGCTCCAAGCTATTTTATACCTCAGAAAATTTATGTGGAAAACAACGAGGAGTTTGGAACCTTTATAGATGGTGGAGTAAGCTTAGCAAACAATCCAGCATTACAGTTATTTTTAGTGGGTACTTTAAGTGAGTTTCCATATAAATGGGAAACAGGAGAGGAAAAATTATCTCTATTATCTATTGGGACAGGAACTTATACTAAAAGGTTTGATGCAGATAAAATAGCAAGAAAAGGCTTGTTAGGTTGGGCAGAAATGATGCCAGAACTATTTATGGAAGATGCTAACTATTTAAATCAAACAATTCTACAGTACTTATCAAACTCACCAACACCAAGAATAATAGATTCAGAAATATTAGACTTAAAAAATGACCTAGTTACAGAAAAACCAGCCTTACACTATGTACACTATAATGTTATGTTAGATAAAGAAGAACTTAATGATCTAGGCTTTAATCTTAATGAAAAAGAGTTAGAATCTCTAAGAGAAATGTCTGAATCTAAAAATAAAGAATTATTGTATGATATTGGTACTAAAGCTGCCATTAGAGATATTAAATCAGAGCATATTAAATAGATTTTTATAAATGAAAAGAATATTTAGTATAGTAGTAAGTTGTGTGGCGATTTTATTTTTCATAATGTCTTATTTTTTTTGGAGTTCTTTTAGAATTCTTAAAGATCAAGAAAAAGATGAATGGGGAATGTATTTATATATAACTATAACAGTAACTTCATTAATTGGAATATGGTTATGGAAGCTCGGAAAAAAATTAAGAGTTAAGAGTTTAGAGGAGAGATTAAAAGTTGATTTACGAAGTCCTATTTTGTATTTAAGATCATTTCAAGACGATAAGATAGGAAGTAAAAGTTTAAGTGATAGTATATTAATGAAAATATTACCTAAATCAATTCCTCATAATGTAGTTAGTGAAGAAGAACAGATAGAAATGGTAATGTCACGATACGGTCCATTTATAGCTATTGGAAATCCAAGAGAGTTATTACCACAACTAGGAGCATACAGAACTTATACTACTAATGAAAGTTGGAAAAATGAAATTATAAACCTAATAGGGAAAGCGCAATTATATATCCTACGGGTAGGAAAAAGTGAAGGTTTTTGGTGGGAAGTGAGAAAAGTTATTGAAAATGGAGAACCTGAAAAGATAATTTTTTTATTACCAAAGAAAAAAAAAGACTACTTAGAATTTAAAGAAAAAATAGATAAATTACTTATTGTACCGATAGAAGCTGCTTATATTCCAAATGAAACAATGGATTATAGTTTTGGAGGTGTTTTATGGTTCAATGAGTTTTGGAAACCAGAAATACAAGCGTTTAGATTTAGGTTTGATAACGTTAATTATACATTAGCTTCAGATTTACAAAAACTTCTTCAACCAGTTTTTGATAAAACTTATAGTAAAAGAAAGTTAAGTTCAATATCTAAAAGATTTTTAGCTTTCATTATTGATGTTTTATTTTTTACAATATCAATTGTAATTGCAGTACAAATATTAAATAGAATATTTACAAGTTCTGAGGCAGGCTTGGGATTGTTAATTGGTGGGGTATTTTATTATTATTTTTATTTTGGTGTTATTGATGGAGTAATAACTAATTCACTAGGGAAAAAAATTTGCAAAATTAAAACAAAAGATAAAGAAGGTGTACCTATATCGTTATACCAAGGTGGGTTAAGAGCATTTTTAAAATTTTTAAGTGTTGTATCACCGTTATTTATAGTCTCACTAGTCTTAGTATTTCTTAAAAAAACTTCTGTTCATGATAAGTTAACTAGATCTAGAGTTTTTGAAGAATGAAATTCAATTATGTTTAAGTAATGCCTTTAAAAAAGTCAAAATTATATAAAGCTATTTTTGGTTATGATATTTTCATTTCCTATTCGAGAAAAGATGGTCTTGATTATGCATATGCACTTGCTCAATTTTTTATGAAAAAAGGATATGAGTGTTACATTGATCAACTATCTAGTATTTCTCCTAGCAAAGATTTACCCCAAAACATTAAAGATGCAGTGACTGTATCTACTTGCTTTATACTGATTGGAAGTGAAGGAGCACAAAATTCTAAACCTATAAAAGATGAATTAATTCTTTTTCTAAGAAAGAACAAAAATAAACCTCTTATTCCAATTACTATTGATGGATTGTTAATTGAAAAAGCTATTTGGTATGAGTCTATTTTAGGGTTAGCCTTAGTTAATGAAAAAGCATTAAATATAAAGAATGGTAAACCTTCGAAATCAGTTACAGATCGAATTGAAAATGCACTAATTTTTACAAAAAAAAGTATTAAACTTAAAAGGACTACGGGGTTTATTATAACCTTAGCTTTAGCACTATTAGGATTGATTTATTTTCAATTTAGTAAAGTCGATCAATTGAACAATGAAATAAATTTAACGAAAAGCTCTTTAGAGAAGACCTCTAATAAAAATAAAGAACTACAAAGCAATGTATCTATTGCTAAAGAAAAATTACTTAAACTAGATGA